>CAYOXW010000414.1:0-1004 GCA_964408005.1 uncultured Methylibium sp. | reverse complement strand
AGCGGGAACAGCCGGCAGCGGCTGAGCTTGCGGGCGCGGAACTTGAGCATCTCGACCAGCCCCGGCTCGTCGAGCGTCGGGTCGGTGTCGGGCAGGCAGACCAGGCTGGTGATGCCCCCCGCGGCGGCCGCGGCCAGCTCGCTCTCGAGCATGCCCTCGTGCTCGTGGCCGGGCTCGCGCAGTCGGGCCGCGAGATCGACCAGACCCGGGGCGACGACCAGAGCGCTCGCGTCGATCGTGCGATCGGCATCGAAATCGGCGCCGACCGCGCCGATCGCGATGATGCGGCCCGCGGCGATCGCGACATCGGCGCGCTCATCGCGACCCGAGGCCGGATCGATCACGCGGCCATGGCGAATCAGGATGTTCATAGTGCTCCCGCTGCGCCGCGCGCAGCCCTCCCGGACGGTCGTCGGCTCCTCGGGAGCGGCCCGGCGGCGCTCATGCGTCGTTCCCCGCGATGATCGACATCACCGCCATGCGCACCGCGATGCCGAAGGTCACCTGCGGCAGGATCACGCTCTGCTTGCCGTCCGCGACCGCCGAATCGATCTCGACGCCGCGGTTGATCGGCCCCGGGTGCATCACGATCGCATCGGGCTTGGCGAGCGCGAGCTTCTCCGGCGTCAGGCCGAAGCTCTTGAAGTACTCGCCGGCGCTGGGCAGCAGCGCGCCGCTCATGCGTTCGTTCTGCAGCCGCAGCATGATGATGACGTCGGCGTCCCTGATGCCCTCTTCCAGCGAGTGGCAAACCCGCACGCCCATCTCCTTCAGATCGCCGGGCACCAGCGTGCGCGGGCCGACCGCGCGCACCTCGGCGGCGCCCAGCGTCGTCAGCGCGTGGATGTCGGAGCGCGCGACGCGCGAGTGCACGATGTCGCCGACGATCGCCACCGTCAGGTTCGCGAAGTCCTGCTTGTAGTGGCGGATCGTGTACATGTCGAGCAGACCCTGCGTCGGGTGCGCATGGCGCCCGTCGCCGGCGTTGACCACATGCACATGCG
>CAYOXW010000413.1:0-1016 GCA_964408005.1 uncultured Methylibium sp. | reverse complement strand
CGCCTGTGGCAGCCAGCCATGCAGCGGCACCAGCGCGGCCTTGACGCCGAAGCCGGCAACCAGGGCGGCAAAGAGCAGCACCAGGGTGGTGGCGTGTTCCCCGGCGAAGGGCTTCAGGTAGCCCCCGCCGACGAAGTCCTGCGGCCCGGTCAGCACCTGGCTGGCGGCCACCGCCAGCAGCAGCAGCGCGCCGGCCGGCACGGTGTAGAGGAGGTAGGTGCGCCCGGCGGCCAGCGCGGCCGGCGTGCCGCGGTGGATGACCAGCGGATAGGTCACCAGCGTGAGGATCTCGTAGAACACGAACAGCGTGAACAGGTTGCCCGCCAGCGCGATGCCCGCGGTGGCCGAGACGCACAGGCTGAAGAAGCCGAAGAAGCGGCTGCGGTGCGGCGAATCCTCGAGGTAGCCGATCGCGTAGACCGTGGTCAGCAGCCACAGCAGCGCCGACAGCGTCATGAACAGCAGGCTCAGTTCGTCGGCGCGCAGCACCAGATCCAGCCCGGGCAGCACGGTCATGCGCGCTTCGTACTCCTGGAAGCGGCCGACGTTCCAGAGCATCAGGCCGACAAGGCCCAGCTTGGCAAAGGCGCCCGCCAGGTTCAGCGTCGCGCGCAACCCGCGCCGGTCTTCTGGCAGCAGGAAGATGACCAGCCCAGGCAGCAGCGAACTCGCCACCACCGTCAGCGGCACCCAGGCCTGCGCGCTCATTGAACGCCCCCGACGGCGAGCAGGCGGCGCAGTGGTTCGCCCGCGGCGACCAGGGCCACGGCCACCAGCGCCAGTGCCAGGGCCGCCAGCTGCGGGGCCGCCGGCACCTCTGCCGAGGCCTTGTCGGCGGGGGCATCGGCGAAGGCCCGCGACAGCGCGTGGAACAGGAACGCGGCCGCCAGCAGGCTGCCGGCCAGCACCACCGCCACGGCCCACCAGGCGCCGGCGCGCACCGCCGCTTCCACCAGCGCGAACTTGCCGACGAAGCCGCCGGTCGGCGGCAAACCGACCAGGCTGAGCGCGGCCAG
>CAYOXW010000412.1:319-1040 GCA_964408005.1 uncultured Methylibium sp. | reverse complement strand
CCCAAGGGGAGATCGCAAAAGAGACGGGGATACCAATCCATTCGATCGGCTACGCAATCAGGCGAGCGATCAGCGAAACGAAAGGGCGGATGGTCAAGTCAGGCGCTCTTACGGAGCACGACGTATGACCGACCGAAGACTTACTGTCGCTGACGAAGAAAGGCTATCTCTCGCGATTCAAGCGGCCGAACCTGACAAGCCTGAGTGGTTGGCCGCGCGGAACGAACTGGTTGCGGCGAACACGGATCTGGCAATCTGGTACGTAAAACGTGTCATTGGCCGGTTTCCGGGGATGGATTTCGAGGATATCCGCCAGGCGGCCTGCCTTGGCTTGATTCGGGCGGCGGAATCGTTCGATCACAAGGAAGGCAGGTTTACGACCTATGCGGTTCTATGGATGAATCAGCAAGTAACTTATGCGTTCACGAATACGGAAAAGCTGATTCGGATTCCCATCCACCTCTACAGACGACGCAAGGCCGGTGGGATGCCCGCCGTGACCGCCATGGCGAGCCAGATTCCTGCATTCAATGACCTCGCATCGGCCAAGATCGAGGAAGCTAAGGATTACGGGAAGATTGAAACGGTCGCGGCGCAAGCCCTCAGTTTCCACGATGAGCCGACGCAAGACCTGCTTTGCAAGTATTACGGCATCGGGCGGCAACGGATGCAGCTCAAGGATATCAGCCCCAGACCCTACTGGATTCCTGACGCCTGCAGA
>CAYOXW010000412.1:0-309 GCA_964408005.1 uncultured Methylibium sp. | reverse complement strand
TGCGGTGTTCTTCAGCAGTGTCGGAACCCTTGTCGTTCCCGCCGTGCGAGAGGGCAAGGTCAATCTTCTGGCGGTCTCCGCCACGGCACGTTCGGAGCAATTTCCGAATGTTCCGACGTTTCTGGAGCAGGGCGTGGTGGCATGACAGCAAGGACAACCAAGGGAGCACGACGCATGACCCATAACCTTTACGCGACGTTTCAGACCGCATTCATCGACCTTATTTCATTCGTCGCGTTTCTCGCTCTATGCCTGATGCCGCTCATGGTGCTTGCGGATTACTGGTTGTCACCAGCCGATACGGATGAC
>CAYOXW010000411.1:0-1050 GCA_964408005.1 uncultured Methylibium sp. | reverse complement strand
GCCTCAGGGCTTGGTGCCGGTCGGGAAAGGCCACGCCGCCTGCGGGCTGAGCGTCGTCTTGGCGGCCGGAGCCGCAGGCTTCGCCGCAGGAGCAGCAGGCGCGGCAGCAGCCGCCTTCTTTGCTGCAGGCTTCTTCGCCGCCTTCTTCGCCGCCGCCTTCTTGGCCGGGGCCTTCTTCGCCGCAGCCTTCTTGACGGCCGCCTTCTTGGCGGGGGCCTTCTTCGCCGCAGCCTTCTTGGCCGGGGCCGCCTTCTTCGCCGGCGCCGCCTTCTTGGCCGGAGCCTTCTTCGCCGCCGCCTTCTTGGCCGGGGCCGCCTTCTTGGCCGGAGCCTTCTTCGCCGGGGCCGCCTTCTTGGCCGGAGCGGCCTTCTTCGCCGGAGCCGCCTTCTTGGCCGGAGCCTTCTTCGCCGCAGCCTTCTTGGCCGGGGCCTTCTTCGCAGTTGCCATCACGATTCTCCTTGATCAAGTTGCAAAGAGCACCGACCTGCTCGAGCAAGCCGGCGATTCACCGCCCAGTGCTGTCTTGGAGAGACGCCCCGATGCGATGAATGGGGTCGTGGGCAATGCGATGGCGCTTCTTGGTGGCGCCAGCCGTCCCGCCCACAGATCTTGATTCTTGGTTCTCCAGTCGTATCGAAACCGGGCCTTGAACAGGCTCAGTCCCAGGACAGCGCGCCACCCGACTGGTATTCGGTGACGCGGCCTTCGAAGAAATTCGTCTCCTTCTTCAGGTCGATCATTTCGCTCATCCACGGGAACGGGTTTTCCTCGTTCGGGAAGAGCGCTTCCAGGCCGATCTGCGTGGCGCGCCGGTTCGCGATGTAGCGCAGATAGCCCTTGAACATGCTCGCGTTCAGACCCAGCACGCCGCGCGGCATGGTGTCTTCGGCGTAGCGGTACTCCAGCTCGACGGCCTTCAGAAACAGCGCCTTGATCTCGGCCTTGAACTCGGGCGTCCACAGGTGCGGGTTCTCGAGCTTGAGCTGGTTGATCAGGTCGATGCCGAAGTTGCAGTGCATCGACTCGTCGCGCAGGATGTACTGGTACTGC
>CAYOXW010000410.1:0-1069 GCA_964408005.1 uncultured Methylibium sp. | reverse complement strand
TGGCCTGCCCGGAGGGACTCGAACCCCCGACCTGCTGCTTAGAAGGCAGCTGCTCTATCCAGTTGAGCTACGGGCAGACGGGGCCGGCTGGCGGCCGGGGACGATGTGGTCGGGGCGGCGGGATTCGAACTCGCGACCTCCTGCTCCCAAAGCAGATGCGCTACCAGGCTGCGCTACGCCCCGAACGCCGCGATTGTAGGCGGCGCCTCCGCGGCGCCGGTGCTCAGCGCTCGAGCTGCTCCCAAGCCTTCAGCAGGCGCTTCACGCTGACCGGCTGCGGCGTGCGCAGCTCCTGCGCGAACAGGCTCACGCGCAGCTCCTCGAGCAGCCAGCGGAACTCGGCCAGCCGCGCGTCGGCCGCGCCCTTGCGCTCGGCCAGGCGCTTGAGATAGCGCTGCTCGAGCGGCCTGAGCTCGGCCAGGCGTTGCGCGTCGCGCGCCGGGTCGGCGCGCCACTTGTCCAGCCGCAGCGTCACCGCCTTCAGGTAGCGCGGCAGGTGCTGCAGCGCGGCCCAGGGCGTGTCGCTCAGGAAGCGCTTGGGCAGCAGCCGGCCGAGCTGGGCCGTGATGTCCTCAGCGACCTCCCGGGCCGGCTTCGCGTCCTTGAGCTTGCGCGTGGCGCCCGCGTGCTCGGCCAGCACCGCGGCGGCCTGGCGCGCGACCTCCTGCGCGATCAGGTTGAGGCGCGCACGGCCCTCGTCGACGCGCCGGGCAAACGCCGCGGCGTCGGCCGGCAGCGGCTCGGCGAGGAAGGCGCGCTCGAGCGCGACCTCGATGACCTGGTCGCGCAACTCCTCGGCCGAGCCGCCGAGCGCCATGTAGGCGACCGCCATGCGGGTGAGCTCGGGGATGTTCTTCTCCAGGTACTTCAGCGGCTCCTTGATCTGCAGCGCGACCAGCCGGCGCAGGCCGGCGCGGTGCTTCAGCACCGCGACCTCGGGCTCGTCGAAGACCTCGATCTCGACATGCGTGCCCCTGTCGATCAGCGCCGGGAAGCCGACCAGGCTTTGGCCGCCGCGGCGGACCTCCATCAGCTCGGGCAGCTCGCCGAAGGTCCAGGCGGTGTAGCG
>CAYOXW010000409.1:0-1070 GCA_964408005.1 uncultured Methylibium sp. | reverse complement strand
TCGCGGCCCAGCAGGTCGAACACGAAGCGCTCGAAGTTGCTGGCCTTGGAGATGTCCATCGACGGGCTCGAGGTCTCGTGCGTCTCGGCCGCCGCGCGCACGCGGTAGCGGCCGGTGCGGAAGAACTCGTCGAGCACGTCGTTCTCGTTGGTCGCGACGATGAGCCTCTCGATCGGCAGGCCCATCATGCGCGCCACGTGGCCGGCGCAGACGTTGCCGAAGTTGCCCGAGGGAACCGCGAAGCTGACGCGCTCGTCATTCGTCTTCGTGGCCTGGAAGTAGCCGGCGAAGTAGTAGACGACCTGCGCCAGCAGCCGCGCCCAGTTGATCGAGTTGACGGTGCCGATGCGGTACTTGCGCTTGAACTCGAGGTCGTTGCTGACCGCCTTGACCATGTCCTGGCAGTCGTCGAACACGCCCTCGACCGACAGGTTGTGGATGTTCGCGTCGGGCAGGCTGAACATCTGCGCCTGCTGGAAGGGGCTCATGCGGCCGTGCGGGCTGAGCATGAAGACATGGATGCCGCGCTTGCCGCGCATCGCGTACTCGGCCGCGCTGCCGGTGTCGCCCGAGGTCGCGCCGAGGATGTTCAGCGTCTCGCCGCGGCGCGCCAGTTCGTACTCGAACAGGTGGCCGAGCAGCTGCATCGCCATGTCCTTGAAGGCCAGCGTCGGGCCGTTGGACAGGGCCTGCAGCGCCAGTCCCGGCTCGAGCGGCTTCAGCGGCGTGATCTCGGGCGTGCCGAAGACTTCCGCCGTGTAGGTCTTGCGCACCAGCGCGCGCAGGTCCTCGGGCGGGATGTCGCCGATGTAGAGCGACAGGATCTCGAAGGCGAGATCCGCGTAGGACAGCGCGCGCCAGCGCGTCAGCGTCGCGGCGTCGATGCGCGGGTAGCGCTCGGGCAGGTAGAGGCCACCGTCGGGCGCCAGGCCCTCGAGCAGGATGTCGGAAAAGCCGCGCGGCGTGGTGTCACCACGGGTGCTGAGATAGTTCACGGTGGGGACTCCGCGCAGCGTCAACGATCGGCCGCCGCGCCGTTCAGGACAACTCTTCCTTGCGGATGCGCACGA
>CAYOXW010000408.1:0-1076 GCA_964408005.1 uncultured Methylibium sp. | reverse complement strand
TGCGCGGGTCTTCCATCATGTAGGTGATCAGCTTGCGCATCAGGCCGTCGAACTCCTGGTCGATCAGGTTGTCCTGCTTGATGACCTCGATGGCCTTTTCGGTGTCCAGCCGCGCGAAGGCGTCGAGCGACTTGCGCAGCGAGGCGGTCGCGAGGCTGGCCTCGAAACCGACGTCCGCCACCGGCAGGCGCAGCCGGCTCGACACGCCGGTGTTGACCAGGCGCTGCACGGTGCGCGCGATGCGCGCCGCCTCGTCGCCGACGCGCTCGAGGTTGCCGATGGTCTTGCTGACCGCGATCAGCAGCCGCAGGTCGCGCGCGGTCGGCTGGCGACGGGCGATGATGGTCGACAGATCGCGGTCGATGTCGACCTCCATCTGGTTGACCTTCTCCTCCTGCGCGATCACCTGCGCGGCGGTCTCGCTGCTGAGGTTGGTCAGCGCGTAGATCGCCTGCGCGACCTGCGCCTCGACCATGCCGCCCATCTCGAGCACACGGGTGGAGATGCCGCTCAACTCGGCGTCGAACTGGGTCGAGAGATGCTTGTCGGTCATGGTTCGCTCCCGTCGTCGCCGGTCAGCCGAAGCGACCGGTGATGTAGTCTTCCGTGTCTTTCCGCTTGGGCTTCATGAACAGCTCGGACGTCGGCCCGAACTCGATCAGGTCGCCCAGGTACATGTAGGCGGTGTAGTCGGAACAGCGCGCCGCCTGCTGCATGTTGTGGGTCACGATCACGACCGTGTAGTCGGTCTTGAGCTCGTGGATCAGCTCCTCGATCTTGCCGGTCGAGATCGGGTCCAGCGCCGAACAGGGTTCGTCGAGCAGCAGCACCTCGGGCTTGATCGCGATGCCGCGCGCGATGCACAGGCGCTGCTGCTGACCGCCGGACAGGCCCGAGCCGCTTTGCTGCAGCTTGTCCTTGACCTCGTTCCACAGCGCCGCCTTCTTCAGCGCCCATTCGACGCGCTCGTCCATCTCGGCGCGCGGCAGGGTCTCGAACAGCTTCACGCCGAAGGCGATGTTGTCGTAGATCGACATCGGGAACGGCGTGGGCTTCTGGAACACCATGCCGATCTT
>CAYOXW010000407.1:0-1092 GCA_964408005.1 uncultured Methylibium sp. | reverse complement strand
CGCGAGGGCGGCCGCACCGTCGGCGCCGGCGTCGTGGCGACGATCATCGAGTAAGTAGGGTTTGCGTAGGGGTATAGCTCAATTGGCAGAGCGTCGGTCTCCAAAACCGAAGGTTGGGGGTTCGATTCCCTCTGCCCCTGCCACGCAAATCTGATGGAGCCGCGCAAGCGCTGAAACCACAAGCACCCATCGCCGCTCGCAGCAGCCCGCACGGAGCCTTCAAGGCTCGGCGGGCTTTGCTGCTGGAGGCGGGTGGCCTGCGTTGATGCGGGCCACCACCCGAAACGACACGATGAACAGTCCCGCCACCGTCGAAACTGTCTCCACTGCCGCCGACAAGGCCAAGCTCGCCGTTGCCGGCCTGCTGGTGGTGGGGGCGGTTGCTGCGTTCTATCTGCTGGGCAAGCAGGAGCTGTGGTTGCGCGTGCTGGCGCTGCTGGGCCTGCTGGTCGCGGCGGTCGCGGTGTTCTTCGTCTCCGAGCCGGGCAAGGCGCTGGTCGCGTTCGCGCGCGATGCGGTGCGCGAGCTGCGCAAGGTCGTCTGGCCGACGCGCAGCGAGGCGATGCAGATGACCGGCTACGTGTTCGCCTTCGTGGTCGTGATGGCGCTGTTCCTGTGGCTCACCGACAAGACCCTCGAGTGGGTGCTGTACGACCTCGTCCTGGGGTGGCGGCGCTGAGAGCGCCGAGAAGGTTGCGAACATGAGCGAAGTCGATACCCAAGTCCCGGCCGAGGCCGTGCCCGCCAGCCCGCTGCGCTGGTACGTGGTGCACGCCTACTCCGGCATGGAGAAGGCGGTCGAGCGCAATCTGCGCGAACGCATCGACCGTGCCGGCATGCAGTCCAAGTTCGGCCGCATCCTGGTGCCGACCGAGGAAGTGGTCGAGATGAAGAACGGCAAGAAGGCCGTCACCGAGCGCCGCTTCTTCCCCGGCTACGTGCTGGTCGAGATGCTGATGGACGACGAGTCCTGGCACCTGGTCAAGCACACCTCCAAGGTCACCGGTTTCGTCGGTGGCGCGAAGAACCGCCCCGCCCCGATCTCCGAGGCCGAGGTGATGAAGATCGTCCACCAGATGCAAGAGGGCGTCG
>CAYOXW010000406.1:0-1108 GCA_964408005.1 uncultured Methylibium sp. | reverse complement strand
CGCTGCATCGAGCAGTCGCGCTCGCCCAGCCAGACCGCGTTGCGCTGCGTGTCGGCCAGCACCTGGATCTCGATGTGGCGCGGGTTCTCGAGGAACTTCTCCATGTAGACGGTCGGGTTGCCAAAGGCCGCCCCCGCCTCCGAGCGCGTCGTCTGCACCGCGTGCAGCAGCGCCGCCTCGGTGTGCACCACGCGCATGCCGCGCCCGCCGCCGCCGCCGGCGGCCTTGATGATCACCGGGTAGCCGATCGCGCGCGCCTGGCGCGTGATCTCCTTCGGATCGTCGGGCAGCGAGCCCTCGGCACCCGGCACCGTCGGCACGCCGGCCTTGACCATCGCGGCCTTGGCCGAGACCTTGTCGCCCATCATGCGGATCGACTCGGGCGTCGGGCCGATGAAGGTGAAGCCGCTTTGCTGCACGCGCTCGGCGAAGTCGGCGTTCTCCGACAGGAAGCCGTAGCCGGGGTGGATGGCCTCGGCGTCGGTCACCTCGGCGGCCGAGATGATGGCCGGCATGCTGAGGTAGCTCTGCGCCGACGCGGCCGGGCCGATGCACACCGCCTCGTCGGCGAGCTTGACGTACTTGGCGTCGCGGTCGGCCTCGGAATAGACGACGACGGCGCGCACACCCATCTCGCGGCAGGCGCGCTGGATGCGCAGGGCGATCTCGCCTCGGTTCGCGATCAGGATCTTCTTGAACATTCAGTCAGTTCTCCGCACTTCGGCAACGCACCTTCAAGCAGCCGCCGCGGATCCGGCTCGACCGGTCCGCCAGCGGCGCCCCCTTCGAGGGGGAGCGGCAAAGCCGCAACGGGGGTGGTCCCAACTATTCGATGATGAACAGCGGCTGGCCGTACTCGACCGCCTGGCCGTTCTCGCACAGGATCTGCTTGACGACGCCGCTCTTGTCGGCCTCGATCTCGTTCATGATCTTCATCGCCTCGATGATGCAGATCGGCTCGCCTTCCTTGATCTCGCTGCCGACCTCGACGAAGGCCTTGGCCCCCGGGCTGGCCGAGCGGTAGAAGGTGCCGACCATCGGCGACTTGACGGCGTGGCCGGCCGGGGCGGCCGGCGCCTCGGCCGCAGCCGGCGCGGCCGCAGCCGGC
>CAYOXW010000405.1:0-1130 GCA_964408005.1 uncultured Methylibium sp. | reverse complement strand
GGACGGCATTCATGGTATCTCCGGTTCGAATAGGGGCGGGCAGGGTCAGACGTGCAGCAGCAGGTGCTCGCGCTCCCACGGCGAGATCACCTTCATGAATTCGGCGTACTCGATCTCCTTGACCTCGGTGTAGACGGTGACGAAGGCCTCGCCGAGCACGGCGGCGAGGTCCTGCTCGGCGCGCAGCAGCGCGAGCGCCTCGCCGAGGCTGCGCGGCAGCTGGAAATCGCCGAGGTAGGCGTCGCCCTTGCACTCCGGCGTCGGCTCGATGCGGTGCTTGATGCCGAGCCAGCCGCAGGCCAGCGTCGCGGCGAGCGCGCAATAGGGGTTGGCATCGGCGCCGATCACGCGGTTCTCGATGCGGCGCGCCGCCGGCGTGGCCACCGGCGAGCGGATGCCGACGGTGCGGTTGTCGGTACCCCACTGGATGTTGATCGGTGCGGCGTTGCTGCGCACCAGCCGGCGGTAGCTGTTGACATAGGGCGCGAACAGCGCCATCGCCGCCGGCACGTACTTCTGCAGGCCGCCGATGTACCAGAAGAATTCCTTGCTCGGCGTGCCGTCCTCGTTGCTGAAGAGGTTCCTGCCGGTCGCCTTGCTGACCACGCTCTGGTGCACGTGCATCGCGCTGCCCGGCTCGTCGGCGATCGGCTTGGCCATGAAGGTGGCGAACATGTCGTGGCGCAGCGCGGCCTCGCGCAGCGTGCGCTTGAAGAAGAACACCTCGTCCGCGAGCCCGAGCGGGTGGGCGTGGAAGAAGTTGATCTCCATCTGGCCGGCCCCGATCTCGTGGATCAGCGTGTCGACGTTGAGCTCCATCTTCTCGCAGTAGTCGTAGACGTCCTCGAACAGCGGGTCGAACTCGTTGACCGCGTCGATCGAATAGGCCTGGCGCGAGGTCTCGCTGCGCCCGCTGCGCCCGATCGGCGCCTTCAGCGGCACGTCCGGGTCGGTGTTGCGCGCGACCAGGTAGAACTCCAGCTCGGGGGCGACCACCGGGTCCCAGCCCTCGGCGTCATAGAGCTCGCAGACGCGCCGCAGCACCGAGCGCGGTGCGAAGGGCACCAGCTTGCCGTCGCGGTCGAAGCAGTCGTGGATGACCTGCGCGGTCGGATCGGTCGCCCAGGGGA
>CAYOXW010000404.1:0-1165 GCA_964408005.1 uncultured Methylibium sp. | reverse complement strand
GACATCGTCGGCCGCGAGATCCTCGACAGCCGCGGCAACCCCACCGTCGAATGCGACGTGCTGCTCGAAAGCGGCACGATGGGCCGCGCGGCCGTGCCCAGCGGCGCCTCGACCGGCTCGCGCGAGGCGATCGAGCTGCGCGACGGCGACAAGTCGCGCTACCTCGGCAAGGGCGTGCTCAAGGCGGTCGAGCACGTCAACACCGAGATCAGCGAGGCCGTGCTCGGCCTCGACGCCTCCGAGCAGGCCTTCCTCGACAAGACCCTGATCGACCTCGACGGCACCGACAACAAGGGCCGCATCGGCGCCAACGCGACGCTGGCCGTCAGCATGGCGGTCGCGCGCGCCGCGGCCGAGGAATCGGGCCTGCCGCTGTACCGCTACTTCGGCGGCATGGGCGGCCTGCAGCTGCCGGTGCCGATGATGAACGTCGTCAACGGCGGCGCGCACGCCAACAACAGCCTGGACCTGCAGGAGCTGATGATCGTGCCGGTGGGCGCGACGAGCTTCCGCGAGGCCCTGCGCTGGGGGGCCGAGACCTTCCACGCGCTCAAGAAGATCCTGCACGACAAGCACATCAGCACCGCGGTCGGCGACGAGGGCGGCTTCGCCCCCAGCGTCGAGAACCACGAGGCCGCGATCCAGATGATCCTCGAGGCCATCGACAAGGCCGGCTACACGCCCGGCACGCAGATCGCGCTCGCGCTGGACTGCGCGGCCAGCGAGTTCTATCACGCCGGCCAGTACGTGCTGGAAGGCGAAGGCGGCCTGAAGCTGAGCTCGGAGGCCTGGACCGACATGCTGGCCACCTGGGTCGACAAGTACCCGATCCTCAGCATCGAGGACGGCATGGCCGAGGGCGACTGGGCCGGCTGGGCCCACCTGACCAAGGTGCTGGGCCAGAAGGTGCAGCTGGTCGGCGACGACCTGTTCGTCACCAACACCAAGATCCTGCAGGAAGGCATCGACAAGGGCATCGCCAACTCGATCCTGATCAAGATCAACCAGATCGGCACGCTGAGCGAGACCTTCGCCGCGATCGAGATGGCCAAGCGCGCCGGCTACACCGCGGTGATCTCGCACCGCTCGGGCGAGACCGAGGACTCGACGATCGCCGACATCGCGGTGGGCACCAACGCCGGCCAGATCAAGACCGGCTCGCTCA
>CAYOXW010000403.1:0-1168 GCA_964408005.1 uncultured Methylibium sp. | reverse complement strand
GGCTGACCTTGAAGTATTTCTTCAAGCCCAAGGCGACGATCAACTACCCGTTCGAAAAGAACCCGCTCTCCCCGCGCTTTCGCGGCGAGCATGCGCTGCGCCGTTATCCCAACGGCGAGGAGCGCTGCATCGCCTGCAAGCTGTGCGAGGCGGTGTGCCCGGCGCTGGCGATCACGATCGAGTCCGACGTGCGCGCCGACGGTTCGCGCCGCACCACCCGCTACGACATCGATCTGACCAAGTGCATCTTCTGCGGCTTCTGCGAGGAGAGCTGCCCGGTCGACTCGATCGTCGAGACGCACATCTTCGAGTACCACGGCGAGAAGCGCGGCGACCTGTACTTCACCAAGGACATGCTGCTTGCGGTCGGCGACCGCTACGAGAAGGAGATCGCGGCCAACCGGGAGGCGGACGCCGCCTTCCGCTGAAGTCCACAAGACCATGACCACCGAGACCGCGCTCTTCTACGTCTTCTCCGCGATCCTGCTGTTCGCGTCCTACCGCGTCATCACTGCGCGCAGCGCCGTGTACGCGGCGCTGTTCCTCGTGCTGGCCTTCTTCAACGCCGCCTGCGTGTGGATGCTGCTGCGCGCCGAGTTCCTCGCGATCACGCTGGTGCTGGTCTATGTCGGCGCGGTGATGGTGCTGTTCCTGTTCGTCGTGATGATGCTCGACGCCAACACCGACACGCTGCGCCAGGGTGTGCGCCGGCACCTGCCGCTGGCGCTGGGCATCGGTGCGCTGATCGCCTTCGAGATGTCGGTCGTCCTGCTCGGCGGCTTCCGCCTCCGCGAAGCGCCGGAGCCGACCGCCGAGGCGCTGCAGCTCGGCAACACCAAGCTGGTCGGCATCGAGATCTACACCCACTACCTCTACCCGCTGCAGATCGCCGCGGTGCTGCTGCTGGTGGCCATCATCGCCGCGATCGCGCTGACGCTGCGTCGGCGCAAGGATTCCAAGTACCTCGACCCGGCCGCCCAGATCGCCGTCAAGCGCGCCGACCGCGTGCGCCTGGTGCCGATGAAGCCCGAGGTCGCGCCGCCGCCGGCCGCGCCGGCGGGTGAGCAAGGAGCCGCCCGATGACGACGCTGACCCTGGGCCACTACCTGTCGCTGGGCGCGATCCTGTTCGCGCTGTCGGTGATCGGCATCTTCCTGAACCGCAAGAA
>CAYOXW010000402.1:0-1172 GCA_964408005.1 uncultured Methylibium sp. | reverse complement strand
AGCACGAGCCGGAAGTCCGCCGCCAGGCGCTGCGCGACGCGCCGCCACAGCGCATGCGTCTGCGGGTAGCCGTGCAGCAGCAGCAGCGGTGGCGCCTCGCGGCGCCCGCCGCAGCGCGCGAAGATCGCCGTGCCGTTGACCGCATGCACAGCGGCCTCGTAGCCCTCGAAACCATCCATGCCGCCTCCGGAGCGCGCCGATATACTTCGCGCCACAGCGCCGATTTGATCCGGATTGCGGGCGCTCAACAAATGCAGCTAAAGAGGGGCCCCGCGACACGCAGCGTCACCCGGCCTCGCTAGCTTCAGCGACGCCGGGTTTTGTTTTTCTGCTGCTGCCGTCTCCGCGCCCATGTCTTCCGTCGGGATCGTCACACCTCAGAGCCTCAAGCTCAGCCACCCGCTGCCGCTGCAAAGCGGCGCCGTGCTGCCCGAGTGCACGCTGGTCTACGAGACCTACGGCCGGCTCAACGCCGACAAGAGCAACGCGGTGCTGGTGTGCCACGCGCTCAACGCCTCGCACCATGTCGCCGGGCGCTATGCGGACCAGGAGCGCAGCGAGGGCTGGTGGGACAACCTGGTCGGCCCGGGCAAGCCGCTGGACACCGAGCGCTTCTTCGTCATCGGCGTCAACAACCCCGGCTCCTGCTTCGGCTCGACCGGCCCGATGCACGAGCGGCCCGGCACCGGCCGCCCCTGGGGCGCGGACTTCCCGGTCGTCACCGTCGAGGACTGGGTCGACGCGCAGGCGCGGCTGCTCGACGCGCTGGGCATCGGGCAGCTCGCCGCGGTGATCGGCGGCAGCCTCGGCGGCATGCAGGCGCTGTCGTGGACGCTGCGCCACCCCGAGCGCGTGCGCCATGCGATCGTGATCGCCTCGGCACCCAACCTCAGCGCGCAGAACATCGCCTTCAACGAGGTGGCGCGCCGCGCGATCGTCACCGACCCCGACTTCCACGGCGGCCATTTCTACGCCCACGGCGTGGTGCCCAAGCGCGGCCTGCGGGTGGCGCGCATGGTCGGCCACATCACCTACCTGTCCGACGACGTGATGGCCAGCAAGTTCGGCCGCCAGCTGCGCAACGGCGAGCTCGCCTACACGACGACGGACATCGAGTTCCAGATCGAGAGCTACCTGCGCTACCAGGGCGACAAGTTCAGCGAGTACTTCGA
>CAYOXW010000401.1:0-1178 GCA_964408005.1 uncultured Methylibium sp. | reverse complement strand
TCGGGGCGCTGTGGCTGCTGCGCCGTGCGCGCCAGGCGGCGGCCGCCGGGGAGGGCTATGGCGCGGAGCCCGATGGCCCGGCCTTGCTGGCGCGCAGCGTGCGCCCGCACGCCCAGGGCGAGGGCTACGACGTGGCCGAACTGGGGCCGCAGGGCGGGGCCGCGTCCCCGTCTGCGTCTTCAGCGCCGCTGCCGAGCTTCGGCGTGGCCATCGCACCCATCGTGGCCGTGGTGGCGCTGAACTGGGTGTTCAGCGCCCGCATCCTGCCGGGCCTGGACACCAGCTACCTGGCCACGGCCCTGTACGGCGCCACGCGCCTGGACGCGGTGCGCGGCACCTGGGCCATCATCGCGGCCTTGGCGCTGGCCAACCTGCTGCTGATCGTGCTGGCGCGGCGCAGCCTGACCACGCTGAAGGCCACGCTGGACGCCGGGGCCAGCGCCTCGGTGCTGCCGATCTTCAGCACGGCGTCGCAGGTCGGCTACGGCGCGGTGATCGCCTCGCTGGCCGGTTTCGTGCTGATCCGCGACGCGGTGCTGGGCATCGCGCCCGGCAATCCGCTGGTGTCGCTGTCGATCGCCGTCAACCTGCTGGCCGGCATCACCGGTTCGGCCTCCGGCGGCATGAGCATCGCGTTGCAGACGCTGGGCAGCACCTACCTGGAGATGGGGCGCGCCGCCGGTATCTCGCCCGAGTTGCTGCACCGGGTGACGTCGATCGCCACCGGGGGCCTCGACTCCCTGCCGCACAACGGCGCCGTCATCACGCTGCTGGCCATCTGCAAGCTGACGCACCGCCAGTCCTACCTCGACATCTTCGTGGTGGCGGTGCTGATCCCGCTGCTGGCGCTGGCGGCGGTCGTCGTGCTGGGCACCCGCTTCGGGTCGTTCTGAAGCCGCGGCGTGGTTGTGCTCGGCGGGCCTGCGGCTCGCCGCTTGCGCAGGCCGCGTTCTTGCTGTCGCTCGATCCGTACAGCCCCGCTCGACGAGCCTCGCACAGATGAAGGCCCGATTGCGCCAGGGCAACGACGGACCTGCAGAACACCCGCAAACTCGACCCGCGGACGGGGCGCGTGGCATGGGCAATGCGCGCGGAACCCGAATCGACGCCCACCCGAGGAGATCCATGCAACGTTCTGTCCCGACCCGGTTCATCGGCCTGTGCCTGCTGGCCCTGGG
>CAYOXW010000400.1:0-1189 GCA_964408005.1 uncultured Methylibium sp. | reverse complement strand
CGTCGTGTCGTCCACCGCCACCAGACCGGCGCGCGCGCCCGCCTCGATGGCCATGTTGCACACCGTCATGCGCCCTTCCATGCTGAGCGCACGGATGGCCGAGCCGGCGAATTCGATCGTGTAGCCGGTGCCGCCGGCGGTACCGATCCTGCCGATGATCGCCAGCACGACGTCCTTGGCGCTGCAGCCCGGCGCCAAGGTCCCCTCGACCTTGACGAGCATGTTCTTGGCTTTCTTGGCCAGCAGGGTCTGGGTGGCCAGCACATGCTCGACCTCGCTGGTGCCGATGCCGTGCGCCAGCGCACCGAAGGCGCCATGCGTCGAGGTGTGGCTGTCGCCGCAGACCACCGTCATGCCCGGCAGCGTCGCGCCCTGCTCCGGGCCGATCACGTGCACGATGCCCTGGCGGCGGTCGCTCATCTTGAACTGCGTGATGCCGTGGCGATCGCAGTTGCGGTCCAGCGTGTCGACCTGCAGGCGCGACACCGGGTCGGCGATGCCCTGGCTGCGGTCGGTGGTCGGCACGTTGTGGTCACTGACCGCCAGGTTGGCCGACAGGCGCCAGACCTTGCGCCCAGCCAGATCCAGGCCTTCGAAGGCCTGCGGGCTGGTGACTTCGTGCACCAGGTGGCGGTCGATGTAAAGCAGGGCCGTGCCGTCGTCCTCGGTGCGGACGACGTGTTCGTCCCAAAGCTTGTCGTAGAGGGTGCGTCCGGTCATGACGGTCAGGCGTTCACGGGCAGGAAAGGGAGTCCGTGATTGTCCCGCGTTTTTGCACGCGGGCGCGGCGCCGGGTCAAGCCCGGCGCCGCGGTAGGCGTATCGTGCACGGCGCCAGCGCGGCGCCGCTGGCTCAGCGCTGGCCGATCGGCTTGACGCTGCGCGACTGCGCGCCGACGAAGAGCTGGCGCGGACGGCCGATCTTGTACTCGGGGTCGCCGATCATCTCGTTGAGCTGAGCGATCCAGCCGACGGTGCGCGCCAGCGCGAAGATCGCGGTGAACAGGGTCACCGGGATGCCGATCGCGCGCTGCACGATGCCGGAGTAGAAATCGACGTTCGGGTAGAGCTTGCGGCTCACGAAGTAGTCGTCCTCGAGCGCGATCTTCTCGAGCGCCATCGCCAGCTTGAACAGCGGGTCGTTCTCCAGGCCCAGCTCGCGCAGCACCTCGTGGCAGGTCTCGCGCATC
>CAYOXW010000399.1:0-1193 GCA_964408005.1 uncultured Methylibium sp. | reverse complement strand
CGGTGACCGGCACCGAGAACCTGCTGATGGCCGCCACGCTGGCCGAGGGCGAGACGGTGCTCGAGAACGCCGCCCAGGAGCCCGAGATCCCGGACCTGGCCGAGCTGCTGATCGCGATGGGCGCGAAGATCGAGGGCCACGGCAGCAGCAAGATCCGCATCCAGGGCGTGGCGCAACTGCACGCGCCGCGCGGCGGGCACCGCGTGGTGCCCGACCGCATCGAGGCCGGCACCTTCCTGTGCGCGGTGGCCGCGGCCGGCGGCGACGTGCTGCTCCGGGGGGCGCGTGCCGAGCACCTGGATGCGGTGATCGACAAGCTGCGCGAGGCCGGCGCCGTGATCGAGGCGGTCGACGGCGGCCTGCGCGTGCGCGGCAACGGCCGGCTCAAGGCGGTGGGTTTCCGCACCAGCGAGTACCCGGCCTTCCCGACCGACATGCAGGCGCAGTTCATGGCGCTGGACTGCATTGCCGAGGGCACGGCACGCGTCACCGAGACGATCTTCGAGAACCGCTTCATGCACGTCAACGAGCTGCTGCGGCTGGGCGCGAGGATCGAGGTCGACGGCCACACGGCCCTCGTCACCGGCGTACCGCGGCTGTCGGGCGCCACGGTGATGGCGACCGACCTGCGGGCCTCGGCCAGCCTGGTGATCGCCGGGCTGGTGGCCGAGGGCGAGACGCTGGTCGACCGCATCTACCACCTGGACCGGGGCTACGACCGCATGGAAGAGAAGCTGCGCGTCCTGGGCGCCGACATCGAAAGGCTGAAGTCATGACGATCACGCTGGCCCTCTCGAAGGGCCGGATCTTCGACGAGACCCTGCCGCTGCTGAAGGCCGCCGGCATCGAGGTCAGCGAGGACCCGGAGCGCTCGCGCAAGCTGATCCTCGCGACCACGCGGCCGGACGTTCGCGTGGTGCTGGTGCGCGCGACCGACGTGCCGACCTATGTGCAGCATGGCGGCGCCGACCTCGGCGTGGCCGGGCTGGACGTGCTGCTCGAGCATGGCGGCGAGGGGCTGTACCAGCCGCTGGACCTGCGCATCGCCTGCTGCCGCATGAGCGTCGCGACCCGCGACGACTTCGACTACGCCAGCGCGGTGCGCCAGGGCTCGCGCATCCGCGTCGCGAGCAAGTACGTCAGCATTGCGCGCCAGCACTTCGCCGACAAGGGCGTGCATGTCGACCTGATCA
>CAYOXW010000398.1:0-1201 GCA_964408005.1 uncultured Methylibium sp. | reverse complement strand
GATTGCCACTCGCCAGGGTACCTCCGCAGTGTGGGCACGTCCGGCGGATGCTTCGGCCCAATGGCACCGGGTAGGCTGCGGCGACTTCGGTCAGCAGTGCGCCGACGAGGCGACTGCCAGGCGCGGGTTGCGGGTCTTGCTGGCATCGGTCTCAACCGCACCAAGGAACACTGAGCCGGAAACGGCGTCGGTCTCGGCCAAAGCGCTCAACAAGTCAGCGCTGCAAGCATGGCTGGATGCGTCGCTCTCTGCTTGCGGCCTCGCCGAAGGCCGCAAGGGTCGCGGCCGAGCAGGAGGCATCACTGCACCAGTCAAAGAGGAGGTCCTGTATCGCGCCGCCTGGCGTTGCCAGATGGATGGGTGTGCCGAAGACCTGCACACCCATCTGGGCGCGACGGCGTCGGGCAACTTCAGCTACCTGGCGCACATCGTCGCCGCGTCGCCTGATGGGCCTCGTGGCGACCCCGTTCAGTCGGGGAGGCTGGCCAACGACCCCGACAACATCTTGCTGCTCTGCGACAAGTGTCATCGCACGATCGATCGCGTCGAATCTGACAAGTATTCGGTCGACTACCTCAACTCAATGCGCGAACGCAGTGTGGCGGCCGTTCGCCGGTTGCTGGACACGCTGGCCTACCCGCGTGCACGGGCCATCAGCCTGATCGCCAGCATCACGGGGCAGGTTCATCCGCCGTTAACCCATGCAGAAATGGATGGCGCCCTTTGGTCGCAGGGCATTCGGGCTGACGAGAAGTCACCCCAAGCGCTGGTGTCCATTCCGCGTCAGCTGCCGGACCCTCACGATGCTGCGTATTGGTCCGTGGTTATGCGAGGGCTGCGGCAGTCGACCATCGAATTGCGTGGCGTGTTGGAGGGCACGAGCAGCGACGAACAGGCGCCAGAACGCCTGGTGCTGTTCCCCCTCTCCAGTACGTCAGTCCTCGTGCTGGCCGGCCGTGTCATTGGCGACAAAGCCAACGTGACGGTCTTCCAGCCGTTCAGGAACGCTCCGAAGAATCGGTGGCTCTGGCCTGCAGGTGCAAGCGCAAACGAATTCCGGTCAACGGTACTGGGCGCCGGCCAGCAAGGAGGAGAGGCATGCCTGCGGGTCAGCCTGACATTCGACATCACAGACGATCGCGTCCCCACAGCCGGCGTGCCCACGGTCCACATACAGGCGACACGGCAAGGCCACGATGCC
>CAYOXW010000397.1:0-1211 GCA_964408005.1 uncultured Methylibium sp. | reverse complement strand
GATTTCACTCCAATCATCAACATCGCGGCGACAACGAACGTGATCGCGGTGCACCAGAGCTTCCCGGCGCTAGACTACAAGGGCTTCATCGCCGAACTCAAGAAGAACCCGGGCAAGTACAGCTACTCGAGCTCGGGCACCGGCGGCATCGGCCACCTGCAGATGGAGCTGTACAAGAGCCTGACGGGCGCCTTCGTCACGCACATCCCCTACCGGGGCGCCGGGCCGGCGCTGAACGACACCGTGGCCGGCCAGGTGCCGATCATCTTCGACAACCTGCCCTCGACGCTGCCCTTCATCAAGGACGGACGGCTGATCGCGATCGTCGTGGCCGCGCCGCAGCGCGTTGCCGGGCTGCCGAACGTGCCGACCTTCAAGGAGGTCGGGCTCGAGCCGGTCAACCGCACGGCCTACTACGGCATCCTCGGCCCGAGGGGCCTGCCCAAGGAGGTGGTCGACAAGGTCAGCGCCGCTGTCAAGACCACCGTTGCGCTGCCCGACGTCAGGAAGCGCATCGAGGACACCGGCGCGCTGCTGGTGCTCAACAGCCCGGCCGAGTTCACGCAGCAGATCGAGGCCGAGTACGCGGTCTACAAGCAGGTGGTCGACAAGCAAAAACTCAAGCTCGATTGATGCGGGGCATGCCCGGGCGCGCCGGTTGACGGCACACTGTGGCGGTGGATGCCTCCGTCGCCCCCGTGACCGTCGCCGCGCTGCCACCCGCCAGCGCCGAGGCGATCGACCGCTTCCTCGACGCGCTGTGGATCGAGGATGGTCTGGCCGCCAACACCCTGGCGGCCTACCGGCGCGACCTGACGCTGTACGCGCAGTGGCTCGCGGCCGCGAGCGGCAAGTCGATCGACACCAGCACCGAGGCCGACCTGCTCGGCTATGCGAGCGCGCGCCATGCCGCCAGCCGCGCGACCAGTGCGAACCGGCGGCTCACGGTCTTTAAGCGCTACTTCCGCTGGGCGCTGCGCGAGCACCGGCTCGACGGTGACCCGACGCTGAAGCTGCGGTCGGCCCGCCAGCCGCTGCGCGTGCCGAAGACGCTGTCGGAGGCGCAGGTCGAGGCGCTGCTGGCGGCGCCCGGGATCGAGACGCCGCTCGGCCTGCGCGATCGCGCGATGCTCGAGCTGATGTACGCCAGCGGCCTGCGCGTGAGCGAGCTCGTGACGCTCAAGAGCGTTCACCTGGGGCTGGCCGAGGGC
>CAYOXW010000396.1:0-1232 GCA_964408005.1 uncultured Methylibium sp. | reverse complement strand
CGCAGCGCCTCGGCGGCGTCGCGCCCGCCGGCGAGGCCGGCCGGGTCGCCGGCGGCGGGCCGCTGCTTCGTCGCGCGCTGCGGCGCGGGGCCGACCAGCACCAGATCGCTCGCGACGATCGGCCGGCGGTCGTGGATCAGGTTCTGGCGCAGCAGGTCGGCCTCGAGCGCCGGCGCGTGGGTCAGCGCGGCATCGAGCTCGCCGCGTTCGAGCTGCGGCAGCAGCGCATCGCTCGGCCCGGCCCGCCAGTCGATCCGCAGGCCGGTGTCGCGCCCGATCGCCTCGGCCAGCCGCGCGGCCAAGCCCGAGGCCTGCAGCGTCCCCTCGACGCCGACGAGCAGCCGCTTCGAGGCCGGCGCCTGCGCCCGCGCCGGCCCGGCGAGCCCGGCGGCCAGCAGGGCGAGCAGGTGGCGGCGGTCGACGCGGGGCGCAGCGGGCATGGCGGCGATGGTAATGAAGCCGGGCCGGCGGGCGGCGCTGTCGCCCCGGTGACAGCGGGTCGGCATGCTTTCATGCAAAAAACGCATGACCATACTCCGTGACGGCAAGATGACCGACCTAGACTTTGTGCAGTCGCGTACCAGTATCGACGCGACCGGGAGCGGCCGCGGGTGCCCATGAAGGTCGCCGGCGGTGCCGGCCCCACCTTCGGAGTTTTTTTCGATGAACCATCCTGCGATGCAGGGCCTGCGTGTCGAGGCACCGGCCTACGTCAAGAACGCGCGCCTGATCGCCTGGGTTGCCGAGATGGCGGCCCTGGCCCAACCCGATCACATCCACTGGTGCGACGGCTCGCCCGCCGAGTACGACCGGCTGTGCGCCCGGCTCGTCGCCGCCGGCACCTTCCGCAAGCTGAACGAGGCCAAGCGCCCGAACAGCTACCTCGCGCTCAGCGACCCGAGCGACGTCGCCCGCGTCGAGGACCGCACCTTCATCTGCTCCGAGCAGAAGGACGACGCCGGCCCGACCAACCACTGGATGGCGCCGGCCCAGATGCGCGCGATCCTGCAGACCGGCCAGGCCGACGGCACGCCGGCGCTGTTCGAGGGCTGCATGCGCGGGCGCACGATGTACGTCGTGCCCTTCAGCATGGGCCCGTTGGGCTCGCCGATCGCCCACATCGGCGTCGAGCTGAGCGACTCGCCCTATGTCGCGGTGAACATGCGCCTGATGACGCGCATGGGCAAGGCGGTCTACGACGTGCTCGGCACCGACGGCGAGTTCGTGCCCTG
>CAYOXW010000395.1:0-1244 GCA_964408005.1 uncultured Methylibium sp. | reverse complement strand
TGACTTGCGCCAGACCAGCGTGAAGTTGTTGGCCGGCATCGGCACGGTTTCCTCCAGCGCCAGGCCGGCAGGGCCCGCGACCTTCGCCACCGTGTCGATGTCGCGGATGCCCCAGCGCGCATCGCTGGCGCGCAGGCTCGCGTCGAACGCTTCATTGCTCTGCGATGTGTGCGCACCGCCGCGCATGTAGGGGCCGTAAGTGACCAGCACGCCACCGGCGGGCAAGATCATGCCGGCGCCGGCCATCAAGGCGAGCGTGGCCTCCCACGGGGAGATATGGATCACGTTGATGCACACGACCGCGTCGGCCGCGGCCACCGGCCAGGGACGCTGCGTGACATCCAAGACGAGGGGCGGCTTGACGTTCAGCAGGCTGCCTGCGGCCGCCCATGCCGCGATGGACGCATGACGCGCCAGGTCCCGCTCGCTCGGCTGGAAGGTGAGGGCGGGCAAGGCCTTGGCGAAGTGCGCCACGTGCTGCCCTGTGCCGCTGCCAATCTCGAGCACCAGGCCGCGTGAGGGCAGCACGCGCGCGAGCACCTCGAGGATCGGCTGTTGGTTGCGCTCCGCGGCGGGGGCGATGTCGCGGGCGTCCATGCAGTGATCGTAGGCGAAGGCAGGGGCATCCGGCGCTGCAGTCGTCACCCGCGGGGGGGGCTGAGGCCGCAGCCGGCCACTGGCGCTCGACGCGATGTTCGTCGCCTTCACCGCTTCGCATGGAGCGCCGACGGACGACGTTTGTGTCAACAGGCCCTAGTCGAGCCGCCGCAGGATCAGGCTGTGCCAGCCGGTGGAGTCGGTCTCGAAGCCTGGCGCGCGGGCGTGGCAGACGCGCGTGGTGCGGCTCTCCAGCCGCACCGTGACGGCACCACCGACCAGCGGCAACGGCCGAGTGCCCTGGCAGGCGCTGACGTTCGAAGGCCGCGCTGGCCATGGGGCCGATCCGTCCTTCGCCGAGTTCCTCCGTGGGAAGGCCCTGTCCGTCGGAAGCCGGTGTCAGCCGGCCGTGAGCAGGCCGCGCCGCTCGATGAACTCGACCACCGCCGCGAGCCCCTCGCGCGTCTTCAGGTTCGTCATCACGTAGGGCTTGCCGCCGCGCATGCGGCGGGTGTCGGCCTCCATCACGCCGAGGTCGGCGCCGACGTGCGGCGCGAGGTCGGTCTTGTTGATGACGAACAGGTCGCTCTTCGTGATGCCGGGGCCGCCCTTGCGCGGGATCTTCTCGCCGGCGGCGACGTCGATCA
>CAYOXW010000394.1:0-1245 GCA_964408005.1 uncultured Methylibium sp. | reverse complement strand
TGATGACCTCTTGCGCCCGGCGCTCGATCTCGGGGTTGCCGCGCTGCACCGAGTCGAAGTCCAGCGCGGCGGTGTTGCTGCCCGCCGCCATCGAGCTGGCCGCGCCGCCGCCCATGCCGATGCGCATGCCGGGGCCGCCGAGCTGGATCAGCAGCGTGCCCGGGCCAAACGGGATCTTGTGGGTCTGGCCGTCGCTGATCGTGCCCAGCCCGCCGGCGATCATGATGGGCTTGTGGTAGCCGCGGCGCTGGCCGCCGGCGGTCTGCTCGTAGACGCGGAAGTAGCCGCCCAGGTTGGGCCGGCCGAACTCGTTGTTGAAGGCCGCGCCGCCGAGCGGGCCCTCGGTCATGATCTGCAGCGCGCTGGCGATGTGCTCGGGCTTGCCGTAGGGACTGCGCTCCCAGGGCTCGTCGGTGCCGGGCAGGTACAGGTTCGAGACGCTGAAGCCGGTCAGGCCCGCCTTGGGCTTGGCGCCACGGCCGGTCGCGCCCTCGTCGCGGATCTCGCCGCCGGCGCCGGTGGAGGCACCCGGGTGCGGCGAGATCGCGGTCGGGTGGTTGTGCGTCTCGACCTTCATCAGCACATGCGCGGTCTCGTGGCGCTTCGCGTAGACCGGCGCATTGGTGTAGCCCTGCGGCAGCCAGCGCTCGATCGCCCCGCCTTCCATCACCGCGGCGTTGTCGCTGTAGGCGACGATGGTGTGCTGCGGCGCGGTCGCGTGGGTGTGGCGGATCATCTGGAACATCGAGTGTTCCTGGGCCTCGCCGTCGATCGTGAAGCGGGCGTTGAATATCTTGTGGCGGCAGTGCTCGCTGTTGGCCTGCGCGAACATCATCAGCTCGACGTCGGTCGGGTTGCGGCCGAGCTTGGTGAAGGCCGCGACCAGGTAGTCGATCTCGTCGTCGCTGAGCGCCAGGCCGAAGTCGCGGTTCGCGGCCGCCAGCGCCGCGCGGCCGTGGCCGATCACGTCGACCGTCTCCATCGGCTTGCCGGGCTGGGCGTCGAACAGCCGGCGCGCGGCGTCGCGCTCGAAGGCCGCGCTCTCGGTCATGCGGTCGTGCAGCAGCACGGCCAGGGCCGCGCGCTCCTCGGCCTGCAAGGGTTTGGCGGGCCCGAGCAGGCCGCTTTTCAGCGTCAGCCGGAATTCGGTGACGCGCTCGACGCGCCGGATCGCCAGACCGCAGTTGTGCGCGATGTCGGTCGCCTTGCTGGCCCAGGGCGAGACGGTGCCCAGGCGCGGCATCA
>CAYOXW010000393.1:0-1245 GCA_964408005.1 uncultured Methylibium sp. | reverse complement strand
TGTGCGGCAAAGAACACGCGTTCATGCCTATCGTTGTCAACGTCGTTAGCGATGAAGACTACGCAAAGTGGGTGGCAGACAAGAAAAAAGGCATGGCCACTACGGGTGATGATCCGGCAAAAGTTCTGACCGTCGCTGAACTCTCCGACCGCGGTGCAAAAGTTTACGCTGCAAATTGCGTGGCTTGCCATCAAGCCAACGGCAAAGGTGTACCGGGTGCATTCCCTGCGCTGGACGGTTCGCAAATGGTCAATGGTCCTAAAGACGGACAAATTGATATTCTGTTGAACGGCAAGAACGCGATGCCGGCATGGAAAGCAGTGTTGTCCGACACCGAAATCGCTGCAGTCATTACCTACACCCGTAACAACTGGTCCAACAAAGCCCAGCAAAATATCGTTCAACCGGCCGAAGTTGTGGCTGCGCGCAAGTAATTGAAATATCAGGAGAATCAGATGAGCACAACAATCGATCACGCACACGATCATTCTGACGGCCACGACGCGCACGATCACCATCCACACGGATGGCGTCGCTGGTTGTTCGCAACCAATCACAAGGACATCGGTACGCTGTACCTGTGGTTCTCGTTTGCCATGCTGCTGACCGGCGGCGTATTGGCTCTGGGCATTCGCGCCGAGCTGTTCAATCCGGGCCTGCAACTGTTCGTGCCGGAATTCTTTAACCAGCTGACCACGATGCACGGTCTGATCATGGTGTTCGGCGCGATCATGCCGGCCTTCGTCGGCTTCGCGAACTGGATGGTGCCGCTGCAGATCGGCGCGGCCGACATGGCCTTCGCGCGGATGAACAACTTCAGCTTCTGGCTGATGATCCCCGCGGCCCTGATGCTGGTCAGCTCCTTCTTCATGCCCGGCGGTGCGCCGGCGGCCGGCTGGACGCTGTACGCGCCGCTGACGCTGCAGATGGGCCCGTCGATGGACGCTGGCATCTTCGCGATGCACATCCTCGGCGCCAGCTCGATCATGGGCTCGATCAACATCATCGTGACGATCCTGAACATGCGCGCGCCCGGCATGACGCTGATGAAGATGCCGCTGTTCTGCTGGACCTGGCTGATCACCGCCTACCTGCTGATCGCGGTGATGCCGGTGCTCGCGGGCGCGATCACGATGACGCTGACCGACCGCCACTTCGGCACGCATTTCTTCAACCCCGCGGGCGGCGGCGACCCGGTGATGTACCAGCACATCTTCTGGTTCTTCGGCCACCCCGAGGTCTACA
>CAYOXW010000392.1:0-1259 GCA_964408005.1 uncultured Methylibium sp. | reverse complement strand
ATCACGCTGTAGGTGCCGTCCTTCTGGATGTTGGCGTGGCTGCGCTCGTTGATGAAGCGCGACTGCGGGTCGTCCTTGGCCTCCTTCGGCCAGCTGCTGATCAGGTAGTAGTTGATCGCCGGGCGGCACGACGAGCAGCCGTTCGGGGTGCGCCAGCCCAGGCGCTTGTAGACGCTGTCGATCGTCAGCAGCTTCTCGGCCTTGATCGCCTCACGGGCCTCCTGGTGGCTCGCGTCGGTGCAGCCGCACATCGCCTTCTTGGTCGGCGCCTTCGAGTAGTCGCCGCCGGCGGTGAACATCAGGATCTGCTCGACCAGGCCGGTGCAGGAGCCGCAGGAGGCGCTGGCCTTGGTGTGCTTCTTCACCTCCTCCAGCGTGAACAGGCCCTTGTCCTTGATGGCCTTGCAGATCGTGCCCTTGTTGACGCCGTTGCAGCCGCAGACCTCGGCGTCGTCGGGCATGCTGGCGGCCTTGGTGTGGCCCTCGTGGCCGGTGTCGCCGATGTTGGCGCCGGCCTCGCCGTGCAGCAGCGTGGCTCGGATGTCGCCGATCTTGCGGCCCTCGCGCAGCATCTTGAAGTACCAGCTGCCGTCGACCGTGTCGCCGTACAGGCAGGCGCCGACCAGCTGGTCGTCCTTGATGACGAGCTTCTTGTAGACACCGCCGTAGGGATCGCTCATCACGATCTCCTCGTGGTCCTTGCCGCCCATGAAGTTGCCGGCGCTGAACAGGTCGATGCCGGTGACCTTGAGCTTGGTCGAGGTCTGGCTGCCGGTGTAGCGGCCGATGCCGAACTGCGCGAGGTGGGTGGCGCAGACCTTGCCCTGCTCGAACAGCGGCGCGACCAGGCCGTAAGCGATGCCGCGGTGCGCCGCGCACTCGCCGACCGAGTAGATGCGCGGGTCGGTGACGGTCTGCATCGTGTCGGAGACGACGATGCCGCGGTTGCAGTGGATGCCGATCTTCTCGGCCAGCTCGGTGTTCGGGCGGATGCCGGCGGCCATCACCACCAGGTCGGCCGGGATCTCCTGGCCGTCCTTGAACTTGACCGCCATCACGCGGCCGTCCGGGCCGCCGATCAGCGCCTCGGTGTGCGTGCCCATCAGGAAGCGGATGCCGCGCTGTTCGAGCGACTTCTGCAGCAGCTTGCCGGCAATGCCGTCGAGCTGGCGGTCCATCAGCGTCGGCGTGATGTGCACGACGCTGACCTGCATGCCGCGCAGCATCAGGCCGTTGGCGGCCTCCAGGCCCAGCAGGCC
>CAYOXW010000391.1:0-1261 GCA_964408005.1 uncultured Methylibium sp. | reverse complement strand
CTTTTGAACTAAAATAATATTTATCAAAAAGTTGATTGGCGCTATTGCTTTCAAATTCTGATTTTGAAATTAGTTTAGAATTGTATAAACTCTTTACATATTGATTAATGAAATTTTCATTAAATTGATAGTAGCCTTTTTCGGGACTAGTAGTTTCTATAAGAATTTTAAATGATTGAGGATATGTAATCAGATAAACATGTTGAGGAGATTCAATGACATTATAAGGAATGTTTAATTTGCTAAAAATAATAGCGTATAACGCTGATGCTGAAACACAATTATATTCTCCTTTTGTAAAGATGTCAGCAAAACTATTTTGAAGTTTATATACTTTTAAAAACTGTTTGTGTACGTAATCGTAGACGTACTTTACTTTTTTTACCTCTGATTTACCGTTTATTTCTTGTTTCAATTGATTAACACACTCGTCAATTTGCTGTATTGCTTTAGTGTCACTATAGATGTTTTCTTTTTCATAAGAAGATAATAGCAAGCTGATAATGCTATTTGGATTTGATAAGTTAGATTTTGAGAAAGCTAATTGTTCCTCAGTATTTTTATATTTTAAATCAGATTTTTTTACAAGTGAATCAGTATTTTGAGAATAAATAGGATAGTAAAATAAAATTAAAAATATATAAATGCATATTCTCAGAGCCATAGTCTTTTGTGCTTGATGAGCTATAAAAATAATAATAAAACTGAAACACCTGCCAGTTTTTTAAAGACTGACAGGTGTTTTTTTAGTTAAGCTACTTTGTTTATTTTTGGTTATTGAGTAATATCAAAGCGATCCAAATTCATCACTTTATTCCAAGTAGCAACAAAATCATTGATAAATTTATCGGTGGCATCTGAACTTGCATATACTTCAGCAATGGCTCTTAATTCGGAGTTTGAACCAAACACTAAATCTGCTCGAGTGGCTGTCCAAATTAAATGATTGTTTTTTCTATCTCGTCCTTCAAACTCCAATTGAGATTCGTCTTTCGGTTTCCAAACAGTATTCATATCTAATAAGTTTACAAAAAAGTCGTTGCTCAGTGTTTCATTCTTCTTAGTAAATACACCATGGCTCGAGTTATCAAAATTGGTTTTTAAAACTCTTAATCCGCCAATAAGCACAGTCATTTCAGGAGCTGTTAAGGTAAGGAGTTGCGCTTTATCTAATAATAATTCTTCAGTTGAAATGCTATACTTTGCTTTTTGATAGTTTCTGAAACCATCTGCAATTGGTTCTAAAACTGCAAAGGATTCT
>CAYOXW010000390.1:0-1304 GCA_964408005.1 uncultured Methylibium sp. | reverse complement strand
CGGCTGCAGGAAGCTCTTGAACTGGCTGGCCAGGATCATGTAGATGAAGACCACCGCGAGCGCCAGCGCGCCGACCGCGTAGGCGAAGGACTCCTGCATGTTCTTGGTCGAGCCGCCGAAGCTGTAGCGGTAGCCGGGCGGGAAGGGCGTGGCGTCGAGCAGCTTGCGGATCTCGGCCGAGACCTCGCCGGCGCTGCGGCCGGAGGCGTTCGCGTCGACGTTGACCTCGCGGTTGAGGTCGCGGCGGTTGATCTGGTTCGCGCCGGTCGAGGGCCGCAGCTCGGCCACCTGCGACAGGCGCACGATGCGCTGCGAGCCGTCGGCGGCGGCCCCCACGCTCAGCGGCAGGCGGTCCAGGTCCTCGATCGCGCTGCGCTGGCTCGGCGCGAGGCGCACGTTGACGTCGTAGTTCTCGCCATCGGGGGCGCGCCAGTTGCCGGCGCTCTGGCCGGCCACCAGCGTGCGCAGCACGCCGGCCAGCGCGCTGACGTTCAGGCCGACGTCGGCGGCGGCCTCGCGCCGGACGTCGATCGCCACCGTCGGCTTGTCCGGCTTCAGGGTGCTGTCCAGGTCCACCAGGCCGGGGATGGCCGCGAGCTTGGGCTCGAGGGTCTTCCACAGCCGCTCCAGCTCGGCCAGGTCCGGCCCCTGGATCGAGAACTGCAGGCTCTTGCCGCCGCCCAGGTCGGTGACGCCGATGTTGGTGACGGTGATGCCGGGGATCTGCGCCAGCCGCGCGCGGAAGGGCTCGACGAGCTCGGCGATGCCGCGCTCGCGCTGGTGGCGGTCGAGCAGCCGCACATAGGACGATGCGTACATCTTGCCCTGCGCGAAGCCGCTGTTGATGGTCGTGACCGTGTACTGGACCTCGGGGAACTCGCGCAGCGCCGCATCTACCTGGACCGCGCGCTGCTCGGTCAGCTCCAGCGAGGAGCCCACCGGGGTGTAGAAGTTGACCTGGGTCTCGGAGAAGTCGGCCTTGGGCACGAACTCGGCGCCCAGGATCGGGATGATGAAGAAGCTCGCGACGAAGGTCGCGGCCGCGGCGGCCAGCGTCTTGAGCTTGTGCTTCAGCGACCAGCGCAGGATCGCCTGGTAGGCCCGCGAGAGCCACTCGGTGAAGCGCTCGAAGGCCCCGGTCATGCGGCCGATCGTGCGGTCGTAGCGCGTCACGGGCTTGCCGTGGTGGGGGCCGTGCGCGGCCGGGTCGTTCCAGACCGAGGACAGCATCGGGTCGAGCGTGAAGCTGACGAACATCGAGATCAGCACCGCCGCGACGATGGTCAGGCCGAACTCGTGGAAGA
>CAYOXW010000389.1:0-1307 GCA_964408005.1 uncultured Methylibium sp. | reverse complement strand
GCCTTCATCAACCACGATCTGCGCGGCGCGCAGCACGCGCTCTTCCTCGCCTTCGCAGAACGCCACGCGCTTCTTCGCGGCCGCCTTGGCCAGCTGGAAGATCGGCTTCATGGTGGTGCCCGAGGCGTACACGAAGCTCTGCAGCTTCTCGCGGTAGGCATCCATGTCCTGCACCGGGCGCAGTGCCACGCCGCTCGCGGCGGCGGCCTCAGCCACCGCGGGCGCGATCTTCATCATCAGCCGCGGGTCGAAGGGCTTGGGGATCAGGTATTCGGGGCCGAAGCTCAGCGTCGCGCCGGCATAGGCGGCGGCCACGACCTCGCTCTGCTCGGCCTGCGCGAGCTCGGCGATCGCGTGCACCGCGGCGATCTCCATCTCATCGGTGATCGTCGTCGCGCCCGAGTCCAGCGCGCCGCGGAAGATGTAGGGGAAGCACAGGACGTTGTTGACCTGGTTCGGGTAATCGGTGCGGCCGGTGGCCATGATCGCGTCATCGCGCACCGCCTTGACGTCCTCGGGCAGGATCTCCGGGTTCGGGTTGGCGAGGGCGAAGATCAGCGGGTTCTTCGCCATCTTCGCGACCATCTCCTTCTTCAGCACGCCGCCGGCGGACAGGCCGAGGAAGATGTCGGCGTCCGCGATCACCTCGGTCAGCGAGCGCTGGCTCGTCTCCTGCGCGAACTCGGCCTTGTCCGGGTCCATCAGTTCGGTGCGGCCCTTGTAGACGACGCCAGCCAGGTCGGTGACCCAGATGTTCTCGCGCGGCAGGCCGAGCTTGACCAGCAGCCCCAGGCAGGCCAGCGCGGCCGCGCCGGCGCCCGAGGCGACCAGCTTGACCTGCTTGATGTCCTTGCCGACCACCTTCAGGCCATTGAGCGCTGCGGCGCCGACGACGATCGCGGTGCCGTGCTGGTCGTCGTGGAAGACCGGGATCTTCATGCGCTCGCGCAGCGCGCGCTCGACGTAGAAGCAGTCCGGTGCCTTGATGTCCTCGAGGTTGATGCCACCGAAGGTCGGCTCGAGCGCGGCGATGCAGTCGATCAGCTTGTCGAGGTTGTTCTCGGCCAGCTCGATGTCGAACACGTCGATGCCGGCGAACTTCTTGAACAGGACCGCCTTGCCCTCCATCACCGGCTTGGCGGCCAGCGGGCCGATGTCGCCCAGGCCCAGCACCGCGGTGCCGTTGGTGACCACCGCGACCAGGTTGCCGCGCGAGGTGTAGCGGAAGGCGTTCGCCGGGTCGGCGACGATCTCCTCGCAGGCCGCCGCGACGCCCGGCGAGTAGGCCAGCGCCAGGTCGTGCTGGT
>CAYOXW010000388.1:0-1308 GCA_964408005.1 uncultured Methylibium sp. | reverse complement strand
CCGAGCGCCGAGATCGACATGATGTTCGGCAGCGGGCCGCTGAAGGGCCGCTGGCTCGAGGTGTCGGGCTCCGGCCAGGTGCACCCGCAGGTGATCCGCAACATGGGCTTGGACCCGGAGCGCTACATCGGCTTTGCCTTCGGCTCGGGCATCGACCGGCTGGCGATGCTGCGCTACGGCGTCTCGGACCTGCGCCTCTTCTTCGACGGCGACCTGCGCTTCCTCTCGCAATTCAAGTAACCATGCAGTTCCCCGAATCCTGGTTGCGCGAGTTCTGCAACCCGCCGATCACCACCGCCGAGCTGGCGGACACCCTGACCATGGCCGGCCTCGAGGTCGAGGAGCTGCGGCCGGTCGCGCCGCCGTTCGCCAAGGTCGTCGTCGCGCAGGTGCTCGCGATCGAGAAGCACCCGAACGCCGACCGGCTCAATGTCTGCCAGGTCGACGTTGGCGCCGGCAGCCCGCTGCAGATCGTCTGCGGCGCGCCGAACGTCGCCGTCGGCCTGAAGGTGCCCTGCGCGCTGGTCGGCGCCGAGCTGCCGCCGGCCGAGGAGGGCGGTGCGCCGTTCGCAATCAAGCTCGGCAAGTTGCGCGGCGTCGAGAGCGCCGGCATGTTGTGCTCGGCGCGCGAGCTGAAGCTGTCCGAGGAGAACGCGGGCCTGCTGGTGCTGGCCGCCGACGCGCCGGTCGGGCAGAGCATCCGCGAGCACCTGTTGCTCGACGACACGCTGATCACGCTGAAGCTCACGCCCAACCTCGCGCACTGCCTGAGCGTCTACGGCATCGCGCGCGAGCTGAGCGCGCTGACCGGCGCGCCGCTGCTGCAGCCGCGCCTCGAACCGGCGTCGGTGGTGCATGACGCCAAGCTGCCGGTGCGCATCGAGGCGCCGGACCTGTGCGGCCGCTTCTCGGGCCGCATCGTGCGCGGCGTGAACCCGAAGGCCGCGACGCCGGCCTGGATGGTCGAGCGCCTGGCGCGCTGTGGCCAGCGCTCGGTCAGCCCGCTGGTCGACATCTCGAACTACGTGATGTTCGAGGTCGGCCGGCCCTCGCACATCTTCGACCTCGACAAGATTCACGGCGGCCTGGTGGTGCGCTGGGGTCGCGAGGGCGAGCAACTCGAGCTGCTCAACGGCAACACCATCGCGGTCGACGGCCAGGTCGGCGTGATCGCCGACGAGCGCCAGGTCGAGTCGCTTGCCGGCATCATGGGCGGGCAGGCGACCGCGGTGTCCGACGACACCCGCAACGTCTACGTCGAGGCGGCGTTCTGGTGGCCGCAGGCGGTGATGGGCCGCTCGCGGCGCT
>CAYOXW010000387.1:0-1335 GCA_964408005.1 uncultured Methylibium sp. | reverse complement strand
CCCGACGCGGTCGACTTCCGCGACCGGCCGTTCCGGCCCAATGTGTCGGTGACGCCGGCGCTGACGCGCTTTCCCGACATCGTGCTGCCGGTCAAGCACCAGGGCGAGACCAACGCCTGCACCGGCTTCGCGCTGTCGCTGGTGGTCGAGTACCTGCTGCGCCGCTCGGGCCGCGACCCGAAGGCCGAGATCTCGCCCTACATGCTGTACTCGATGGCGCGGCGTTACGACGAGTTCCCGGGCTCGGCGCAGGACAGCGGCTCGAGTGCCCGCGGCGCGCTCAAGGGCTGGTACAAGCACGGCGCCTGCCGGCTCGCGCTGTTCGAGACGCTGGCCATGCCGCCGGCCAGCGACAGCGTCGACGACGACTGGTGGTTCGACGCGGTGCGGCGCCCGCTCGGCGCCTACTACCGCATCGAGCCGAAGAGCATCGTCGACATGCACGCGGCGCTCAACGAGGTCGGCATCCTCTACGTGACCTCGGGCTGCCACGCCGGCTGGGACGAGGGCTGGGACGCGCCGCGGCTCAAGCGCCGGCCCAGTTCGTTCAAGAACGTCTGGACCATCCCGCGCCGCGGCGGCCAGGCCGAGCACCCGGGCCATGCCTACGCGATCGTCGGCTACGACGAGACCGGCTTCCTGGTGCAGAACTCCTGGGGCACCGAATGGGGCAGCCACGGCTACGCGCTGCTGCCCTACGACGACTGGATCGCCAACGCGATGGACTGCTGGGTCGCGCAGCTCGGCGTCGTGACGCAGGAGCACCGCGCGATCGCCGGCACGATGACGCTGCGCAGCGGCGACGACGGCAAGGTGAGGCTCGCCGCCAACGAGGTGCTGCGCAACCGCGAGATCTCGCCCTTCATCGTCAACATGGGCAACAACGGCGCGCTCAGCAACGCGGGCGACTTCCGCACCCAGCCCGACGACGTGCGCGCGATCGCCGACGTGCAGCTCGCACTGGCGCGCGAGAAGTGGGGCCTGCAGGGCAAGCCGATCGACGTGTGCATCTACGCCCACGGCGGGCTGGTCGGCGAGCGCGGCGCCGCGCAGATCGCCGCGCGCTGGATCCCGGCGCTGTACGACGCGCAGATCTTCCCGGTCTTCCTGATGTGGGAAACCGACGCCTGGTCGACGATCACGCACCGCATCGCGGACGCGGTGCGTGACGTGCCGCGCACCGCCGGCGGCTTCGGCGACGCGCTGGAGCGCTGGTGGAACCGGCGGCTCGAGCGCGTGCTGTCGCGCCCCGGCACGGGGCTGTGGGGCGAGATGAAGCAGAACGCCGACGCGATGAGCGCCTTCCGCCCCGGCGTGCCCGACGACGAGCAGGCC
>CAYOXW010000386.1:0-1344 GCA_964408005.1 uncultured Methylibium sp. | reverse complement strand
AGCGCGCTGGCCAGGGCCTGCGGGTCGCCGGAGATCTCGGCGCCGCCGCGGTCGGCCTCGAACTCGCGCGCGCGGCTGATCGCCATCTGGATCAGGCTGGCTGCCAGCGGCGCCAGCAGCATCACCAGGATGCCGGCGATCGGGTTGGCTGGCCGACCGTCGCTGCCACGGCCGCCGAAGAACATCGCGAAGTTGGCCAGCATCGAGATCGCGCCGGCCATCGTCGCGCTGACCGTCGAGATCAGGATGTCGCGGTGCTTCACGTGCGCCAGCTCATGCGCCATCACGCCGCGCAGTTCGCGCTCGGAGAGCACACGCAGGATGCCGGTGGTCGCGGCGACCGCGGCATGGCTCGGGTTGCGGCCGGTCGCGAAGGCGTTCGGCGCGTCCTCCTGGATCAGGTAGACCTTGGGCATCGGCAGCTCGGCGCGCTGCGCGAGCTCGGCAACCATGCGGTAGAACTGCGGCGCGCTGTGCTCGTCGACCTCCTGCGCGTTGTACATGCGCAGCACCATCTTGTCGCTGAACCAGTAGCTGAAGAAGTTCATGCCGAGCGCGACCACCAGCGCGATCATCATGCCTTGTCGGCCGCCCAGCACCGAGCCGATGGCCATGAACAGCGCCGTGATGGCGGCCATCAGCACGGCGGTCTTGAGCAGGTTGAACATGGATGCGGTCTCCCGTGAGGCGCCACGCGCCGTGGCGCGGTAGATCAGGCCCGGCGGGCGAAGTTCAAGTCGCCACGTCCAGCCGCAGGCCGGGCTGCCACCCCGTGTGGCCGGCGAGGAACTCGCGCACGCCGACGCGGCGCCCGCCGGGGCGCTGCAGCTGCAGCAGTTCGAGCGCGCCGTCACCGCAGGCCACGCGCAGGCCGTCGCCGGCCGCCAGCACGGTGCCGGGCGCGCCGCTGTCGACGACGGCGGCGGCGCGCCACAGCTTCAGCGTCTCGCCCCCGCAGCCGAAACTCGCCCCGGGGAAGGGATCGAAGGCGCGCACGCGGCGCTCGATGACGGCGGCGGGCTCGCGCCAGTCGATCGCGGCCTCGGCCTTGGCGATCTTGTGCGCATAGCTGACGCCGGCCTCGGGCTGCGGCCGGGCCACCAGGCCCTCGCGCGCGGCGGCCTGGAGCGCCTCGACGATCAGGCGCCCGCCCAGCGTGGCCAGCCGGTCGTGCAGCGTCGCGCAGCTGTCGTCGGCATGGATGGGCTCGCGCCCGATGCTCAGCATCGCCCCGGTGTCCAGCCCTTCGTCCATCTGCATGATGGTGATGCCGGTCTCAGCATCGCCCGCCTCGATCGCGCGCTGGATCGGCGCCGCGCCGCGCCAGCGCGGCAGCAGCGAGGC
>CAYOXW010000385.1:0-1351 GCA_964408005.1 uncultured Methylibium sp. | reverse complement strand
CGCGTGCAGCCGCGGCGCGCGCCGGCTCCGGCGCCGCTCGTCAGCGCCGCCCCATCGCCAGCACCGGCGGCCTTCGAGGCGGGGCCGCCCGAGCCGCCGGCCCCGGTGATGGTGGTCGAGCCGCCGGCCGCGCCGCCAGCGCCGCCCGCCCCCGCGGTGGCGCCGGCGACGCCGAAGACGCTTGCGAGCACCGCGGTCGAGTACCTGCGCGCGCCGGTGCTGGTCTACCCGGTCGCGTCGCGGCGGCTGCGCGAGTCCGGCCAGGTGCAGGTCAAGGTGCTGGTCGACGAGCAGGGCCTGCCGCACCAGCTCGTGCTGCTGCGCCCCTCGGGCTACACGCGCCTGGACGAGGCCGCGCTCGCGACCGTGCGCGCGACGCGCTTCAAGCCCTACACCGAGAACGGCGTCGCCCAGCCCTTCTGGGTCGTGATGCCGCTGATCTTTGACATGGAGTGATGAGACCGTGAGCGATGTGAACACCTCGATGGGCTTCGCCCACTTCATCGCGCAGAGCGACTTCGTCGGCAAGGCGCTGCTGAGCGTGCTGCTGGCGATGTCGGCGATCTCGTGGACCCTGATCGCCGTCAAGGGCCTGGGCCAGCTGCTGCGCACGCGCCGCAGCGAGCGCTTCCTGCACTTCTTCTGGAATGCGCGCTCGCTCGACGAGGTCGGCGCCGAGATCGGCACCCATGGCGTGCACGAGCCCTTCGCGCACCTGACCGCGCACGCGATCAACGCGCAGGCCCACCACGCGCGCTACGGCGCCGCCAAGCTCGCGGAGGCCGGCAGCGCGCAGGACTTCGTGACCCGCACGATCAAGAAGGTGCTCGACGAGGAGACCACGCGCATGGAGAACGGCCTGACCTGGCTGGCGACGATCGGCGCGACCGCGCCCTTCGTCGGCCTGTTCGGCACCGTCTGGGGCGTCTACCACGCGCTGGTGGCGATCGGCATGAGCGGCGCGGGCACGCTGGACAAGGTCGCCGGCCCGGTCGGCGAGGCGCTGATCATGACCGGCATCGGCCTGGCGGTGGCGATCCCGGCGGTGATGGCCTACAACGCGATCACGCGCAGCAACCGCGTGCTCAACGCCAAGCTCGACGCCTTCGCCTTCGAGCTGCTGACCTTCCTGTCGATGGGCTCGCCGCTGACCGACGCCGGCCACAAGCCCGGCGCCGACACCGTGCGCGGCCTGCCGGCGCGGCTGGCGCCGCGCGGCGCCTGAGCGGAGCGCGACCATGGCCTTTGCCAGCTTCGACCGCAAGTCCTCCACCGCCCCGGTGGCCGAGATCAACATGGTGCCGCTGATCGACGTGATGCTGGTGCTGCTGGTGATCTTCATCGTCACCGC
>CAYOXW010000384.1:0-1369 GCA_964408005.1 uncultured Methylibium sp. | reverse complement strand
CCGATGCCGCAGACGCGCTTCGTCACCAAGAAGGCGCTGGCGCTGGGCCTCAAGCCCATCCTGGTCGTCAACAAGGTCGACAAGCCGGGCGCGAACTGCGACAAGGTCATCAACGCCGCCTTCGACCTGTTCGACAAGCTCGGCGCGACCGACGAGCAGCTCGACTTCCCGGTGGTCTACGCCTCCGGCATCAACGGCTGGTCCTCGTTGAACGAAGGCACGCCCGGCGAGGCCTGGGGTACCGACATGTCGGCGCTGTTCGACACCATCCTGAAGCACGTGCCGGCGCACCAGGGCGATGCCGCCGCGCCGCTGCAGCTGCAGATCTCGGCGCTGGACTACAACAGCTTCGTCGGCCGCATCGGCGTCGGCCGCATCAACAGCGGCACGATCCGCCCGAGCATGGACGTGCTGGTGATGGAGGGGACCGAGGGCCGCCAGTTCAAGGGCCGCATCAACCAGGTGCTGACCTTCGAGGGGCTGGACCGCGTGCAGGTGGCCCAGGCCGGCCCGGGCGACATCGTGCTGATCAATGGCATCGAGGACCTCGGCATCGGCGTCACCGTGACCGCCACCGACGATCCGCGCCCGCTGCCGATGCTCAAGATCGACGAGCCGACGCTGACGATGAACTTCTGCGTCAACACCTCGCCGCTGGCCGGCCGCGAGGGCAAGTTCGTCACCAGCCGCCAGATCTGGGACCGGCTGCAGAAGGAGCTGCAGAGCAACGTCGCGCTGCGCGTCAAGGAGACCGACGAGGACGGCATCTTCGAGGTCTCGGGCCGCGGCGAGCTGCACCTGACCATCCTGCTCGAGAACATGCGCCGCGAAGGCTACGAGCTGGCGGTCAGCAAGCCGCGCGTGGTGTTCCACGAGGTGAACGGCGAGCGCCATGAGCCGATCGAGCTGGTGACCGCCGACGTCGAGGAGCAGCACCAGGGCGGCGTGATGCAGGCGCTCGGCGAGCGCAAGGGCGAGCTGGTCAACATGGAGCCGGACGGGCGCGGGCGCGTGCGCCTCGAGTACCGCATCCCGGCGCGCGGGCTGATCGGCTTCTCGAACGAGTTCCTGAACCTGACCCGTGGCTCGGGCCTGATCAGCAACATCTTCGACGGCTACGAGCCGCACAAGGGCGACATCGGCGGCCGCAAGAACGGCGTGCTGATCAGCATGGACGACGGCGAGATCTTCACCTACGCGCTCGGCAAGCTCGACGACCGCGGCCGCATGTTCGTGAAGGCCAACGACCCGGTCTACGAGGGCATGATCGTCGGCATCCACAGCCGCGACAACGACCTCGTCGTCAACGCCACCCGCACCAAGCAGCTGACCAACTTCCGCGTCAGCGGCAAGGAAGACGCGATCAAGA
>CAYOXW010000383.1:0-1385 GCA_964408005.1 uncultured Methylibium sp. | reverse complement strand
CATCCTGGTCGGCGAAATGCGCGACCTCGAGACGATCCGCCTCGCGCTGACCGCCGCCGAGACCGGCCACCTGGTGTTCGGCACGCTGCACACCTCGAGCGCCGCCAAGACCATCGACCGCGTCGTCGACGTCTTCCCGGCGGCCGAGAAGGACATGGTGCGCGCGATGCTGTCGGAGTCGCTGGTCGCGGTGATCTCGCAGACGCTGTGCAAGCTCAAGGACGGCACCGGCCGCGTCGCGGCGCACGAGATCATGCTGGGCACCCCGGCGATCCGCAACCTGATCCGCGAGAACAAGGTCGCGCAGATGTACAGCTCGATCCAGACCGGCAGCAACATGGGCATGCAGACGCTCGACCAGTGCCTGACCGATCTGGTGCGCCGCAACCTGATCACGCCGGCCGAGGCGCGCAGCCGCGCCAAGACGCCGGAGAACTTCCCCGGCTGAAGCGGGTGGCTGCGGGCGCCGCGACGTGAAGAAGCTCCTCGGGCGGCTCACCGGCGCCGCGGCGGCGCGCCCGGCGGCGCAGGCCGACGAGGACACCGGCTTCATGACGACCCGCTTCGAGGACCGCGACGACGACGACGGCATCGCGATCGCCTGGGCCGACCGGACCGCCGCGATCGGTGCCCAGCCCCTCGACCCGGCGCGCGGCCGCGCGCTGTTCCTCGCCGTGTGGCGCGTCGACCACCACGCGATCGAACTGCGCGCCGACGAGATCGAACGGCTTGCCGCGCACCTCGTGTTCGCGACGGTGCCGGCGGCCCGCGACGTGATCTGCCAGGACGAGCGCGGCGCCTACTTGCTGTGGGTGCTCGAGGGCTCGCTGGCCGTCGAGCGTATTCAGCCCTGGGGCGGGCGCGCGCGCCTGGCCGAGGTGCACCGGGGCGACGTGCTCGGCGAGATGGCGCTGCTCGACGCCGGTGGCCGCTTCTCGACCTGCGCGACGCTCAAGCCCTGCACGCTGGCCGTGCTGGAGGCACCGGCACTCGACGAGCTGATGCAATCGGAGCCGCGTCTCGCGGTCGCGCTGTTGTCGACGCTGGCGAGACGTTTGTCCTTGCGATTGCGTCAGGTCAGCGCCAGACTGTCAGCCTTGCTGGCCGGCAGCTGAGCCACCGGCACTGGAAAAGGGAATTCCGCCATGGAGCGTGATCAGGCCTCGAAATTCATCAACGACCTGCTGAAGCTGCTGGTCACCCGCAATGGCTCGGACCTGTTCCTGACCGCGGAGTTTCCGCCGGCGGTCAAGGTCGACGGGCGCGTCACCAAGGTCTCGCCGCAGCCGCTGACCGCCCAGCACACGCTGGTGCTGGCGCGCGCGATCATGAACGACAAGCAGGCCGCGGAGTTCGAGCGCACCAAGGAGTGCAACTTCGCGATC
>CAYOXW010000382.1:0-1397 GCA_964408005.1 uncultured Methylibium sp. | reverse complement strand
ATCCAGGGCCACTCTGCCCCCGGCGTCTACGCGCGTGCCTATCTCGAGGGCCGCCTGACCGAGGACCAGCTGAACCGTTTCCGCGAGGAAGTGGGCGGCGGCCTGTCGTCGTATCCGCATCCGTGGCTGATGCCGGATTTCTGGCAGTTCCCGACGGTGTCGATGGGCCTGGGCCCGCTGATGGCGATCTACCAGGCGCGCTTCCTGAAGTACCTGCATGCGCGCGGCATCGCCGACACCTCGCAGCGCAAGGTCTGGGTGTTCTGCGGCGACGGCGAGATGGACGAGCCCGAGTCGCTCGGCGCGATCAGCCTGGCGGCGCGCGAGAAGCTCGACAACCTGATCTTCGTCATCAACTGCAACCTGCAGCGCCTCGACGGCCCGGTGCGCGGCAACGGCAAGATCATCCAGGAGCTCGAGGGCGAGTTCCGCGGCTCCGGCTGGAACGTCATCAAGCTGATCTGGGGCAGCTACTGGGACCCGCTGCTCGCGCGCGACAAGGAAGGTCTGCTGCGCAAGGTCATGATGGAGACCGTCGACGGCGACTACCAGGCGATGAAGGCCAACGACGGCGCCTTCGTGCGCAAGCACTTCTTCGGCCAGCACCCCAAGCTGCTGGAGATGGTGTCCAAGCTCAGCGACGACGACATCTGGCGCCTGAACCGCGGTGGCCACGACCCGCACAAGGTCCACGCGGCCTACCATGCGGCCGTCAACCACAAGGGCCAGCCGACGGTGCTCCTGATCAAGACGGTCAAGGGCTACGGCATGGGCAAGATCGGCGAGGGCAAGAACACCGCCCACCAGACCAAGAAGCTCGTCGACGAGGACGTCAAGGCCTTCCGCGACCGCTTCAACATCCCCATCCCGGACGACAAGCTGCTCGAGATCCCCTTCTACAAGCCGGCCGAGGACTCGCCGGAGATGCAGTACCTGCACGCGCGCCGCAAGGCGCTCGGCGGCTACCTGCCGCACCGGCGCACCAAGGCCAGCGAGAGCCTGCCGGTGCCCGAGCTGTCGGCCTTCCAGGCCGTGCTCGACGCGACCCCCGAGGGCCGCGAGATCAGCACCACGCAAGCCTATGTGCGCTGCCTGAACGCGCTGCTGCGCGACAAGACGCTGGGCCCGCGCACCGTGCCCATCCTGGTCGACGAGGCGCGCACCTTCGGCATGGAGGGGCTGTTCCGCCAGATCGGCATCTACAACCCCGCGGGCCAGAACTACACGCCGGTCGATAAGGACCAGGTGATGTACTACAAGGAAGACAAGGCCGGCCAGATCCTGCAGGAAGGCATCAACGAGGCGGGCGGCATGAGCTCGTGGATCGCCGCGGCGACGTCGTACTCGACGAACAACCGCATCATGATCCCGTTCTACATCTACTACTCGATGTTCGG
>CAYOXW010000381.1:0-1448 GCA_964408005.1 uncultured Methylibium sp. | reverse complement strand
CAGCAGGTAGCGCTCGGTCGGCCAGCGGCCGAGCAGCCGGTCGAGCAGCTCGAGCGCACGCTGCTGCCGCCCCAGGACCAGCAGCGCCTGCAGGCGCCACCGGGCCCAACGGAATTCGAGCCCCGAGGGACGCAGCGGCTGCGTCATCACGGCGCTCACTGGCACAAGCCCTGGGTCGGATCGAGACGGCACAGGCCGATCTTCTCGCTGAGCGCGAACCCCCAGATCCAGGCCAGCGCGATGAAGGTCAGCAGCGGGATGTGGCGATCGATCACGATCCGGGGCGTGATCGCGCGGAAGACGCCGGTGAAGGGGCGCGTCATCATCGTCAGCAGCTGATAGAACAGGTTCTGCTCGCGTTGAGCCCCGGCCAGCAGGCCGAGCAGCCAGCGGCCGGCGAGCGCGCACAGCGCGATCTCCGCGACCAGCTTGATGGAGGTGACGATCAGCAGCATGGCTGTGTTCCGAGTGTTGACGATTCTGAAAAACCGCCTTACGCGAATCTGACTGGGTTGCGGCCTGGCACCTCAACCCTCCCGGGACTTACCCCGCGGCCGAAACGAAAACGGCCCCTTGCGGGGCCGTTTTCGGGTGCTGCCTGCCGCCTCAACGCGCGGCCAGCCGCTGCCAGGTACCGACCACGGTGTCCGGGTTCAGCGAGATCGACAGGATGCCCTCGTCCGCCAGCCACTCGGCAAAGTCCGCGTGATCGCTCGGCCCCTGACCGCAGATGCCGATGTACTTGCCGGCCGCGCGACAGGCGGCGATCGCGCGCGACACCAGCGCCTTGACGGCCGGGTCGCGCTCGTCGAAGTCCGCCGCCAGCAGTTCCAGGCCGGAGTCGCGGTCCAGGCCCAGCGTGAGCTGGGTCAGGTCGTTCGAGCCGATCGACATGCCGTCGAAGTGCTCGAGGAAGCGCTCGGCGAGGATCGCGTTGCTCGGGATCTCGCACATCATGATCACGCGCAGGCCGTCCTGGCCGCGCTTGAGGCCGCGCGCGGCGAGCATGTTCACCACGCGCTCGGCCTGGCCGAGGGTGCGCACGAAGGGCACCATGATCTCGACGTTGGTCAGTCCCATCTCGCCGCGCACCCGCGCGAGCGCCTCGCACTCCATCGCGAAGGCCTCGCCGAAGTCCTCGCTGATGTAGCGCGAGGCCCCGCGGAAGCCCAGCATCGGGTTCTCTTCCTCGGGCTCGTAGCGGCTGCCGCCGATCAGCTTCTTGTACTCGTTGGACTTGAAGTCCGACAGCCGCACGATCACCGGCTTGGGCCAGAAGGCCGCGGCGATCGTCGCGATGCCCTCGGTGAGCTTGTCGACGTAGAAGACGCGCGGCGAGGCATGGCCGCGCGCGACCGACTCGACCGCCTTCTTGAGATCCGTGTCGACGTTCGGGTAGTCGAGGATCGCCTTCGGGTGCACGCCGATGTTGTTGTTGATGATGAACT
>CAYOXW010000380.1:0-1472 GCA_964408005.1 uncultured Methylibium sp. | reverse complement strand
GTCGATGCCGAAGTTGCAGTGCATCGACTCGTCGCGCAGGATGTACTGGTACTGCGTCGACGCGCCCGTCATCTTGTTCTGCCGGCCGAGCGCGAGGATCTGCGTGAAGCCGACGTAGAAGAACAGGCCTTCCATCAGGCAGGCGAAGACGATCAGGCTCTTGAGCAGCGTCTGGTCGGTCTCGGGCGTGCCGGTCTTGAAGTTCGGGTCCATGATCGCCTCGATGAAGGGGATCAGGAACTCGTCCTTGTCGCGGATCGACTGCACCTCGTGGTAGGCGTTGAAGATCTCGCTCTCGTCGATGCCGAGCGACTCGACGATGTACTGGTAGGCGTGCGTGTGGATCGCCTCCTCGAAGGCCTGGCGCAGCAGGAACTGGCGGCACTCCGGGGCGGTGATGTGCCGGTAGGTCCCGAGCACGATGTTGTTGGCGGCCAGCGAGTCGGCGGTGACGAAGAAGCCGAGGTTGCGCTTGATGATGCGGCGCTCGTCTTCGCTCAGGCCATTCGGGTCCTTCCAGGTCGCGATGTCGCGCGACATGCTGACCTCTTGCGGCATCCAGTGGTTGGCGCAGGTGGCGAGGTACTTCTCCCAGGCCCACTTGTACTTGAACGGCACCAGCTGGTTGACATCGGTCTGGCCGTTGATGATGCGCTTGTCGGCCACGTTGACGCGGCGCGTGCTCGCCACGCCGACACCCGTGCTCGGCGGCGCCGCGTCGAACGCCGCCGGTGCTGCGGCGGCCGTGCTCAAGGGTGACGTATCCAAGGCCCGTGCATCGCGCGGCGATGAGGGCGAAAGCGTTTGCGTCGCAGCAGCAGTGGAACGAACTTCGTCTTCCCAGACCAGCATGGTGGTGTGTCCTGTATTGCGAATTATCAGAGTGTTGTGTTCAAACACCAAGCACTTGTTGACACCGAGGCGCGCTGGTTGTTGCGGTCGTGCATCGCCGTCGACGACGCGATGCACGAGCGCATGCGCAAGCTCAAGTGATCACTGGCAGGCCTCGCAGGTCGGATCGTCGATCGCGCAGAACTTCACGTCGGTCGCGGGGGCCGCGCTCGCCGCAGCCGCGAGCTGCGCACGCGCCGCCGCCGCGGCGGCATCGATGCTGCCGCCACCACCGCTCACCGCGTTCAGCGAACCGGCCTGCACCGTGCTCTTCTCGGCGTGCGTCGCGCCGATGGTGCGCAGGTAGTAGGTCGTCTTCAGGCCCCGCTGCCAGGCGAGCTTGTAGGTCTCGTCGAGCTTCTTGCCCGAGGCGCCGGCCATGTAGATGTTCAGGCTCTGCGCCTGGTCGATCCACTTCTGGCGACGCGACGCGGCCTCGACCAGCCACACCGGCTCGACCTCGAAGGCCGTCGCGTAGAGGTTCTTCAGCTCCTCGGGTACGCGGTCGATGCGGCGCAGCGAGCCATCGAAGTGCTTCAGGTCCATCACCATCACGTCGTCCCACAGGCCGAGCTTCTTCA
>CAYOXW010000379.1:0-1483 GCA_964408005.1 uncultured Methylibium sp. | reverse complement strand
ACCTCGTCCGACTTGGGCGGCACGATGCGCCTGGGCGCGCAGAGCTCCGACGTGCAGCGCGGCACGCTGGCGCACCAGATCTACGGCGACGTGGTCACCGAGCGCCACCGCCACCGCTACGAGGCCAACGAGCACTACCTCGAGCGCCTGCAGGCCGCCGGCCTGGTGATCAGCGCGATCACGCAGCGCGAGAAGCTCACCGAGATGGTCGAGCTGCCGCAGAGCGTGCACCCCTGGTACGTCGGCGTGCAGTTCCACCCCGAGTTCAAGTCCACGCCCTGGGCCGGCCACCCGCTGTTCATCAGCTACGTGAAGGCGGCGCTGGCGCACCAGGCGGCGGGCAAGGACAACGCGATCAAGGCGGTGGCATGAAGCTCTGCGGTTTCGACGTGATCGCCGAAGGGCGTGAGAGGGGCCCCGCCGAAGGTGGGGATCGAAGCCCGGAGGCGATCGTGCCCACGTCGTGCGAGGTCTTGGCATGAAGCTGTGCAACTTCGACGTGGGCCTGGATAGGCCCTTCTTCCTGATCTCCGGCCCCTGCGTGGTCGAGAGCGAGCAGCTGCAGATGGACGTGGCCGGGCAGCTCAAGGAGATCACCGCCGCGCTCGGCATCCCCTTCATCTTCAAGTCCAGCTACGACAAGGCCAACCGCTCGAGCGGGCGTTCCTTCCGCGGGCCGGGCATGGACCAGGGCCTCGAGATCCTCGCCAAGGTGCGCCGGACGATCGGCGTGCCGGTGCTGACCGACGTGCACTCCGAGACCGAGGTGCCCGACGTCGCCGCGGTGGTCGACGTGCTGCAGACCCCGGCCTTCCTGTGCCGCCAGACCGACTTCATCCGCGCGGTCGCCCAGAGCGGCAAGCCGGTGAACATCAAGAAGGGCCAGTTCCTCGCGCCCGGCGACATGAAGAACGTCATCGACAAGGCGCGCGACGCGGCCCGCGAGAAGGGCCTGCCCGACGACGTCTTCATGGCCTGCGAGCGCGGCGCGAGCTTCGGCTACAACAACCTCGTCTCCGACATGCGCAGCCTCGCGATCATGCGCGAGACCGGCGCGCCGGTGGTCTACGACGCCACCCACAGCGTGCAGCTGCCCGGCGGCCAGGGCACCTCCAGCGGCGGGCAGCGCGAGTTCGTGCCGGTGCTCTCGCGCGCGGCGGTCGGCGTCGGCATCGCCGGGCTCTTCATGGAGACCCACCCCGACCCGGCCAACGCGCTGTCCGACGGCCCGAACGCGGTGCCGCTCAAGCACATGAAGGCGCTGCTCGAGCAGCTCGTCAGCATCGACCGCGTCGTCAAGGCCCAGCCGCTGCTGGAGAACGATTTCAGCTGCTGACGGGCGTGCCCCATCTGCTGCTGCTTGCCGATACCCTCGCCCCGACCGCGTTCCAATCCGGGGCATCGAATCCATAAGAAACGCTCTCGAAAGGTAGATCCATGAGTGCCATCGTCGACATCGTCGGCCGCGAGATCCTCGACAGCC
>CAYOXW010000378.1:0-1506 GCA_964408005.1 uncultured Methylibium sp. | reverse complement strand
ACGGCCTGCCGATCGAGAACCAGATCGAGAAGACCTTCGGCCGCAACCTCGGCCGCGACGAGGTGCAGGCCAAGAGCCGCGCCTACGCGAGCGAGCAGGTCGCACTGCAGAAGGCCGACTTCAAGCGCCTGGGCGTGCTCGGCGACTGGGAACGGCCCTACCGCACGATGGATCCGCTGAACGAGGCCGGCGAGATCCGCGTGTTGAAGCGCCTGATGGAGCGCGGCTTCGTCTACCGCGGCAGCAAGCCGGTCTACTGGTGCTTCGATTGCGGCAGCTCGCTGGCCGAGTTCGAGATCGAGTACGCCGACAAGGCCTCGCCGACGGTGGACGTGGCCTTCCTCGCCGCCGAGCCGGCGAAGCTGGCCGCCGCCTTCGGCCTGCCCGCGCTGACGAAGGACGCCTTCGCGGTGATCTGGACCACGACGCCGTGGACGCTGCCGGCCAACCAGGCGCTGAACCTGAACCCCGCGCTCGAGTACGCGCTGGTCGACACCGCGCACGGGCTGATGCTCGTCGCCGCGGCGCTGGTCGAGCAGTGCCTGGCGCGCTGGGGCCTCGGAGGCCAGGTCGTCGCGACCACGCTCGGCACGGCGCTCGACGGCCTGCGCTTCCACCACCCGCTGGCCCATGTCGATGCCGGCTATGCGCGCAGCAGCCCGGTGTATCTGGCCGACTACGCGACCGCCGAGGACGGCACCGGGATCGTCCACGCGGCGCCGGCCTACGGCGTCGACGACTTCAACTCCTGCCTGGCGCATGGCCTGCGCCACGACCAGATCCTCAACCCGGTGCAGGGCAACGGCGTCTACGAGGCCGCGCTGCCGCTGTTCGGCGGGCAGTTCATCTGGAAGGCCAACCCGGCGATCATCGAGGCGCTGCAGGCCGCCGGCCGGCTGCTCGCCACCGCCAAGCTCGAGCACAGCTACCCGCATTGCTGGCGCCACAAGACGCCGGTGATCTACCGTGCCGCGGCGCAGTGGTTCGTGCGCATGGACGAGGGCCGCGGCGTGTTCGCACAGGAGACGCCGGCCCGGACCCTGCGCCAGACCGCGCTGGCCGCGATCGACGCGACCGCCTTCTATCCGGAGAACGGCCGCGCCCGGCTGCGCGACATGATCGCCAACCGCCCCGACTGGTGCATCAGCCGCCAGCGCAACTGGGGCGTGCCGCTGCCCTTCTTCCTGCACAAGGTGACGGGCGAGCTGCACCCCGACACGCTGGCGCTGATGGACCGCGCGGCGGTGCTGGTCGAGCTCGGTGGCATCGAGGCCTGGTCGCGGCTCGACACCGTCGACTGGCTCGGCCCCGACGCCGAGCACTATGCGAAGAGCACCGACATCCTCGACGTCTGGTTCGACTCCGGCTCGACCTTCTCGCACGTGCTCAAGGGCAGCCATGCCGGCGCGGGCCGCGAGGACGGCGGCCCCGAGGCCGACCTCTACCTCGAGGGCCACGACCAGCACCGCGGCTGGTTCCACAGCTCGCTGCTGATCGCCTGCGCGC
>CAYOXW010000377.1:0-1508 GCA_964408005.1 uncultured Methylibium sp. | reverse complement strand
GGTGGGGCTGCGAGACCATGGGCACGCGGCCCGACCTGATGACCTTCGCCAAGGGCGTGACCTCGGGCTACGTGCCGCTCGGCGGCGTGATGGTCGGCGAGCGCGTGGCCCGGGTGCTGATCGAGCGGGGGGGCGAGTTCACCCATGGCTACACCTACAGCGGCCACCCGGTCGCCTGCGCGGTGGCGCTGGCCAACATCCGCCTGATCCGGCACGAGCGCCTGGTCGAGAAGGTCCGCGAGGACACCGGCCCCTACCTGGCCGCGCAGTTCGAGACGCTCAAGGAGCACCCGCTGGTCGGCGATGCCGAGACCTGCGGCCTGATGGGGGCGGTGCAGCTCGTCAAGGACAATGAACGCGGCACGCCTTTTGCACCCGACCTGGAGGTCGGGATGGTCTGTCGCGGCCACTGCTTCGGCAACGGCTTGATCATGCGCGCGGTCGGCGACCGCATGATCATTGCGCCGCCGCTGGTGATCACGCGCGCCCAGATCGACGAAATGATGGCGCTGATCCGCCGCTGCCTCGACCTGACCTGGACCGACGTCCGGGCCCGGGGCTGGGCCTGAGCGGTCGGCCCGCAGCGCAGGCCCGGCGTTACGGCGATGCCCAGTCCTCTTGACCCTGTCACACCACGGAGGTTTTTCCATCATGAAGCTGTTGCCCGCCGGCTCCTCGCGTGTCCTGGCCCTCGCTGCGCTCGCTCTCGCGTCGGTGGGGGGCTTCGCCCAGGAGGAGAAGGTCCTCAACGTCTACAACTGGTCCGACTACATCGCCGAGGACACGCTGGCCACCTTCGAGAAGGAAACCGGCATCAAGGTCCGCTACGACAACTTCGACAACAACGAGATCGTCCACGCCAAGCTGGTGGCGGGCAAGACCGGCTATGACGTCGTGGTGCCATCCTCCTACTGGGCCAAGCTGCAGGCCGACGGCGGCCTGCTGATGAAGATCGACAAGAGCAAGCTCGCCAACTACAAGAACCTCGACCCGGCGCTGCAGGCCCAGCTCGCCAAGCTCGACCCGGGCAACCAGTACCAGGTCAACTGGCTGTGGGGCTACACCACCGTCGGCATCAACGTCGACAAGGTCAAGGCCGCGCTCGGCAGCCTGCCGATGCCCGACAACGCCTGGGACCTGGTGTTCAAGCCGGAGTACATCTCCAAGCTCAAGAGCTGCGGCGTGAGCATGCTCGACTCGGCCACCGAGGTCGTCCCGGCCGCCCTGCACTACCTGGGCAAGCCCGCCTACAGCAAGAACCAGGCGGACTACGCCGGCGTCGCCCCGCTGCTGAAGAGCGTGCGGCCCTATGTCACGCTGTTCAGCTCGTCCGGCTACATCAACGACATGGCCAACGGCTCGATCTGCCTCGCGCTGGGCTGGTCGGGCGACATCAACATCGCCAAGCAACGCGCCATCGACGGCAAGACCGGCCAGAAGATCGAGGCGCTGATCCCGAAGACCGGCGGCGTGCTGTTCTTCGACGTGATGGTGATCCCGGCCGACGC
>CAYOXW010000376.1:0-1517 GCA_964408005.1 uncultured Methylibium sp. | reverse complement strand
TGGTGCCGCTGATCGACGTGATGCTGGTGCTGCTGGTGATCTTCATCGTCACCGCGCCGCTGCTGACGCACTCGGTCAAGCTCGACCTGCCGAAGGCGAGCAGCCAGGTCAACGCGCTCAAGCCCGACAAGATCGAGTTCGCGATCGATGGCCAGGGCCTGCGCTACTGGAACGGCGAGGCGCTCACGCGCGAGGAGGCCGCGAGCCGCTTCGCCGAGGCCGGCCGGCGCGAGCCGCAGCCCGAGGTGCACCTGCGCGCCGACCAGGCGGTCGCCTACCGCCATGTCGCCGAGACGCTGGCCGACGCCTCGAAGGCCGGCCTGCACAAGGTCGGCTTCGTCAGCGAGCCCGACACCCGCTGAGCCGCGCGGCGGCTTTACCTGGCCGCCACATTCGCGCGCGACTGCTTCACAGCGCGGCGCCAGACTGGGTGCCACGGCGCGACGCCCAGCGCCCGCGCCCCTTGCCCACCTGCCGATGAATCCCGACACCTCACTCCCGCGCTGGCGCCGCCGGCTGCGCTCGCGCGCCGTCTGGCTGCTGCTCGCCATGCTGCTGCTCGGCGGCGCCGGCGCCGCCTGGCGCCAGCTCTACGCCCGCCCCGGTGCGACCGAACAGTACCTGTTCGCGACCGTGCAGCGCGGCGACTTCCAGGACCTGGTCACCGCCACCGGCACGGTGCAGCCGCGCGACTATGTCGACGTCGGCGCGCAGGTCTCGGGCCAGCTGAAGAAGCTGCATGTCGAGGTCGGCTCGGTGGTCGAGGCCGGCCAGCTGCTCGCCGAGATCGACCCGACGGTGCTCAAGGCCACCGTCGACGCGCGCCGCGCCGGCCTGCGCAACCAGCGCGCGACGCTGGCCGAGCGGCAGTCGCAGCGCGCGCTCGCCGCGCTGCAGCTCGAGCGCCAGCGCGGCCTGATGGCCGACGACGCGACCACCGCCGACGCGCTGCAGCAGGCCGAGGCCGCGCTGAGCGTCGCGGCGGCCCAGGTCGACGCGATCCGCGCCTCGATCGAGCAGACCGAGTCGACGCTGCGCGCCGACGAGGCCAACCTGAACTACGCGCGCATCTACGCGCCGATGGCCGGCACGGTGGTCAGCGTCAGCGCGCGCCAGGGCCAGACGCTCAACGCCAACCAGTCGGCCCCGACGCTGCTGCGCATCGCCGACCTCGCGACGATGACGGTGCAGACCCAGGTCTCGGAGGCCGACGTCGGCAAGCTGCGCGACGCGATGCCGGTCTATTTCACGACCCTGGGCAGCCAGGGCCGGCGCTGGCAGGGCCGGCTGCGCAAGGTCGAGCCGACGCCGACCGTGACCAACAACGTCGTGCTCTACAACGCGCTGTTCGACGTGCCGAACCCGAACCAGGCGCTGATGAGCAGCATGACCGCGCAGGTCTTCTTCGTCGCCGCCTCGGCGCGCGACACGCTGCTGCTGCCGGCCGCGGCGGTCGGCGGCGGCACCGGTGCGAGCGGCCCGCGCGAGCGCGGCGCTCGCGCGGCCTCGGCCCCCCA
>CAYOXW010000375.1:0-1522 GCA_964408005.1 uncultured Methylibium sp. | reverse complement strand
GGGCAAATACCATCCGCACGGCGACCAGTCCATCTACGACACCATCGTGCGCATGGCGCAGGACTTTTCGCTGCGCTACCCGCTGATCGACGGCCAGGGCAACTTCGGCTCGGTCGACGGCGACAACGCCGCGGCGATGCGCTACACGGAAATCCGCCTGGCCAAGATCGCCCACGAGATGCTGGCCGACATCGACAAGGAGACGGTCGATTTCGGTCCGAACTACGACGGCAGCGAGCGCGAGCCGCTGGTGCTGCCGACGCGGCTGCCCAACCTGCTGATCAACGGCAGCGCCGGCATCGCGGTCGGCATGGCGACCAACATCCCGCCGCACAACCTCAACGAGACCGTCGACGCCTGCCTGCACCTGCTGAAGAACCCCGAGGCCACGATCGACGAGCTGATGGAGATCATCCCGGCGCCGGACTTCCCGACCGCCGCGACGATCTACGGCCTCAACGGCGTGCGCGAGGGCTACCGTACCGGCCGCGGCAAGGTGGTGATGCGCGCGAAGTGCCACTTCGAGGACATCGACAAGGGTTCGCGCCAGGCCATCATCGTCGACGAGATCCCCTACCAGGTGAACAAGAAGACGCTGCTCGAGCGCATGGCCGAGCTCGTCCACGAGAAGAAGCTGGAGGGCATCAGCCACATCCAGGACGAGTCCGACAAGTCCGGGATGCGCGTCGTCATCGAGCTCAAGCGCGGTGAAGTGCCCGAGGTCGTGCTGAACAACCTGTACAAGCAGACCCAGCTGCAGGACAGCTTCGGCATCAACATGGTCGCGCTGATCGACGGTCAGCCCAAGCTGTGCAACCTGAAGGACCTGATCGCGGTCTTCCTCGAGCACCGCCGCGAGGTCGTGACCCGCCGCACCGTGTTCGAGCTGAAGAAGGCGCGCGAGCGCGGCCACGTGCTCGAGGGCCTCGCGGTGGCGCTGGCCAACATCGACGATTTCATCGAACTCATCAAGAACTCGCCGACACCGCCGCTGGCCAAGCAGGCGCTGATGGACCGGAGCTGGGACTCGCCGCTGGTGCGCGAGATGCTCGCGCGCGCCGAGGGCGAGACGCCGGGCGGCCGCGAAGCCTTCCGCCCCGAGGGCCTGCCGGCGCATTACGGCATGCAGCCCGACGGCCGCTACCGGCTATCCGACGACCAGGCCCAGGAGATCCTGCAGATGCGCCTGCAGCGCCTGACCGGGCTGGAGCAGGACAAGATCGTCGGAGAGTACAAGGACGTGATGGCGCAGATCGCCGACCTGCTGGACATCCTCGCCAGGCCGGCGCGCGTGACGACCATCATCAGCGACGAGCTGGTGGCGCTGCGGCAGGAGTTCGGCCAGACCAAGGTGGGCGCGCGCCGCAGCGTGATCGAGCACAACGTGCAGGAGCTCGGCACCGAGGACCTGATCACGCCGACCGACATGGTCGTGACGCTCAGCCACACCGGCTACATCAAGAGCCAGCCGCTGGCCGAGTACCGCGCCCAGCGCCGCGGCGGCCGCGGCAAGCAGGCCGCG
>CAYOXW010000374.1:0-1523 GCA_964408005.1 uncultured Methylibium sp. | reverse complement strand
CACATGGCGCACCTGACGACGCAGATGAAGTCGGTCGGCGAAGTCATGGCGATGGGCCGCACCTTCCAGGAGAGCTTCCAGAAGGCGCTGCGCGGCCTCGAGACCGGTATCGACGGCCTGACCGAACGCAGCAGCGACCGCGAGGAGATCATCCAGGAGATCGGCGAGGCCGGCCCGGAACGCATCCTGTTCGTCGGCGACGCCTTCCGCATCGGCATGACGCGCGACGAGATCTTCGAGGAGACCGCGATCGACCCGTGGTTCCTGGCGCAGATCGAGCAGATCGTGCAGGCCGAGCAGGCGCTGAAGGGCCGCATGCTCGCGAGCCTGTCGACCGACGAGCTGCGCTTCCTGAAGCGCAAGGGCTTCTCGGACAAGCGCTTGGCCAAGCTGCTGGGCACGAACCAGCACGAGGTCCGCGCGGCCCGCCACGCCCAGGGCGTGCGCCCGGTCTACAAGCGCGTCGACACCTGCGCGGCCGAGTTCGCGACGCAGACCGCCTACATGTACTCGACCTACGACGAGGAATGCGAGGCCGAGCCGACGGACAAGAAGAAGATCATGGTGCTCGGGGGCGGCCCGAACCGCATCGGGCAGGGCATCGAGTTCGACTACTGCTGCGTCCATGCCGCCTTCGCGATGCGCGAGGACGGCTACGAGACCATCATGGTCAACTGCAACCCCGAGACCGTGTCGACCGACTACGACACCTCGGACCGCCTCTACTTCGAGCCGGTGACGCTGGAAGACGTGCTCGAGATCGTCGACAAGGAGAAGCCGGTCGGCGTGATCGTGCAGTACGGCGGCCAGACGCCGCTGAAGCTCGCGCTGGATCTGGAGCGCGCCGGCGTGCCCATCGTCGGCACGACGCCCGACAGCATCGACATCGCCGAGGACCGCGAGCGCTTCCAGCAGCTGCTGCACAAGCTCGGCCTGAAGCAGCCGCCGAACCGCACCGCGCGCACCGAGGAGGCCGCGCTGCAGCTCGCGCAGGAGATCGGCTACCCGCTGGTGGTGCGCCCGAGCTATGTGCTCGGCGGCCGCGCGATGGAGATCGTGCACGGCGACAAGGACCTCGAGCGCTACATGCGCGAGGCCGTCAAGGTCAGCGAGAAGTCGCCGGTGCTGCTCGACCGCTTTCTCGACGACGCGGTCGAGGTCGACGTCGACTGCATCTCCGACGGCGAGAGCGTGATGATCGGCGGCATCATGGAGCACATCGAGCAGGCCGGCGTGCACTCCGGCGACTCGGCCTGCTCGCTGCCGCCGTATGCGCTGTCGGCCGCGCTGCAGGACGAGCTGCGCCGCCAGACCGCGCTGATGGCCAAGGCGCTGAAGGTCGTCGGCCTGATGAACGTGCAGTTCGCCATTCAAGGCGAGGGCGACGAGCGGCGCGGGTGCGTCCGGCTGGTTCGATGGACGTTCGGCCTTGGCGAGGAGGCTGCGGACGTGGTCGGGCCCGACGGGGCCGTGGGCGACGACGAGGAGTTGGCGGAGGAGATTGCCGAGTTGGCGGACGTTTC
>CAYOXW010000373.1:0-1555 GCA_964408005.1 uncultured Methylibium sp. | reverse complement strand
CGCATCATCACCTCGTGGTTGCCGCGGCGCGAGCCGTAGCTGTTGAAGTCGGCCTTCAGCACGCCGTTCTCCAGCAGGTACTTTCCCGCGGGCGTGGTGTCCTTGAAGGAGCCGGCCGGCGAGATGTGGTCGGTCGTGATCGAGTCACCGAACAGGCCCATGATGCGCCCGCCCTTGACGCCGGCCTCCAGCGCGGCCGGCTCCATCGCGAAGTCGGCGAAGAAGGGCGGCTCGGCGATGTAGGTGCTCTGGGGCCACGTGTAGACGTTGCCCTTGACGCCCTTGATCTTCTCCCAGAGCTTGCCCGGGTCGTTCTTGACCTTGTCGTAGTTCTTCTTGAAGGCCTTGCCGTTCATCGCGTGCTTCATCAGCTTGTGGACCTCTTCGCTGGTCGGCCAGATGTCGCCCAGGAAGATGTCCTTGCCGCCCTTGCCCTTGCCGACCGGCTCGGTCATCAGGTCCTTCTGCACGTTGCCGGCGATCGCGTAGGCGACGACCAGCGGCGGCGAGGCCAGGAAGTTGGCCTTCAGGTTCGGGTGGATGCGCGCCTCGAAGTTGCGGTTGCCCGACAGCACGGCGGCGCAGACCAGGTCGTTCTTCTGGATCGCCTCGTTGATCTCGGGCGTCAGGTCACCGGCGTTGCCGATGCAGGTCGTGCAGCCGTAGGCGGCGACGTTGAAGCCGAGCTTCTCGAGGTAGGGCAGCAGGCCGGCCTTCTCGAGGTATTCGGTGACGATGCGCGAGCCCGGAGCCAGCGAGGTCTTGACGTGCTTCTTGACCTTCAGGCCCGCCTCGACCGCCTTCTTGGCCACCAGGCCGGCGGCCAGCAGCACGCCCGGGTTGCTGGTGTTGGTGCACGAGGTGATCGCGGCGATCAGCACGTCGCCGTTCTTGATCTCGATGCCGTCGCTGGTCTTGAAGGACTGACCGAGCTTGTCGGCCGGCTGGTTGAAGCCGTTCTCGGCCGCCGGCTTCGAGTACAGCGAGCCGAACTGGCTCTTGACGTTGCCGAGCTCGATGCGATCCTGCGGGCGCTTCGGGCCCGACAGGCTCGGGGCCACGGTGCCGAGGTCGAGCTTGACGACCGAGCTGTAGTCGATGTCGCCGCTCTTGGGCACGCCGAACAGCTTCTGCGCCTTGAAGTAGGCCTCGAAGGCTTCGATCTCGGCCTTGGTGCGGCCGGTGCCCTGGAAGTAGTCGATCGTCTTCTCGTCGACCGGGAAGAAGCCCATGGTCGCGCCGTACTCGGGCGCCATGTTGGCGATGGTCGCGCGGTCCGGCAGCGCCAGCGTCTTGGTGCCTTCGCCGAAGAACTCGACGAACTTGCCGACCACCTTGTGCTTGCGCAGGATCTCGGTGACGGTCAGCACCAGGTCGGTGGCGGTCACGCCTTCGCGCAGCGCGCCGGTCAGCTCGAAGCCGACGACGTCCGGGGTCAGGAAGTAGACCGGCTGGCCCAGCATGCCAGCCTCGGCCTCGATGCCGCCGACGCCCCAGCCCACCACGCCGATGCCGTTGATCATCGTCGTGTGGCTGTCGGTGCCGACCAGCGTGT
>CAYOXW010000372.1:0-1556 GCA_964408005.1 uncultured Methylibium sp. | reverse complement strand
AGCCCGAGGCCAGCACCACCGCGCCGATCAGGCCCAGCACCATCAGCGAGAAGTACTCGGCCGGGCCGAACTTGAAGGCCAGCTCGGTCAGCGGCGGCGCGAAGGCCGCGATGATCAGCGTGCCCACGCAGCCGGCGAAGAAGGAGCCGAGGCCGGCCGCTGCCAGCGCCGCGCCGGCGCGGCCGCGCCGTGCCATCGCGTAGCCGTCGATCGCGGTGACGACCGAGCTGCTCTCGCCCGGCACGTTGATCAGGATCGCGGTGGTCGAGCCGCCGTACTGCGCGCCGTAGTAGATGCCGGCGAGCATGATCAGCGCCGGCGTCGCGTCGAGCGTGTAGATCGAGGGCAGCAGCATCGCCATCGTCGCCACCGGGCCGAGGCCCGGCAGCACGCCGATCAGCGTGCCCAGCAGCACGCCGAAGAAGGCGTAGATCAGGTTCTGGAAGGACAGCGCGGTCTGGAAACCGAGCGTGAGGTTGGCGATCAGGTCCATGCGCGCCTCCTCAGCCCAGGAACACCGGCCACAGCGGGATCGTCAACCCCAGGCCCTTGATGAACACCGCCCACGACAGCGCGGTGATCAGCACCCCGCTGAGCACCGCCGAGGGCCAGTGGAACTCGTCGCCGGCCATCGCCGAGACGATGATCAGCAGCGGCAGCGTGACCACCATGCCCAGACGCGGCAGCAGCAGGCCGAAGCCGATCACCGAGCCGACGATGATCAACAGCGGCCGCCAGGCGATGCCGCCGATCGGGTCGCCGTCGTCGCTCTCGATCGTCAGCGCCTTGAACAGCACCGCCGCACCGAGCACCGCCAGCATCACGCCGAGGCCGAAGGGGAAGAAGGCCGGCCCGGGCTTGGCCGAGTCGCCGAAGTTGTAGCCGAGCGCACCGACGGCAAACGACGCGCCGATCGCGATGAACATCAGGCCCGAGGCGAAGTCGCGTTGACTCTTGATCTTCACGCGCGGTCTCCTTGTTGTACGCGCCGCGAGGCGCTTGGCTGTAGCGGCATTCTAGGAAGCCGCACCCACCGGCTTGCGTGCGGTAAACACGTAGCGCCGGCCTAGGCCTCCCAGCGCGGCGTGGCGCGTAACACTTCGTCGAGCGTGGTCTCGCCCTGCGCGACCTTGGCCGCGCCGGCCAGGCGCAGCGGCTGCAGGCCGCGCCGCGCCGCGGCCTGGCGCAGGCCGGCCGCATCGAGCTGGGGATGGATGTGGGGCTGCAGCGCGTCGTCGAGCAGCAGCAGTTCGTACAGGCCGCCGCGGCCACGGTAGCCGGTGTGGCGGCAATCGAGGCAGCCGACCGCGCGGTGCGGGCGCCAGTCTCCCGTCAGCTTCCACGGCGCGATCGCCTCGTCGAGCGCGGCGCGCGAGCCCTCGTCGGGCTGCTTGCAGGCCGGGCACAGCGTGCGCACCAGGCGCTGCGCGAGCACACCGATCACGGTCGCGCCGATCAGGTAGGGCGGCACGCCCAGGTCGGCCAGGCGCGTGACCGCCGCGGCCGCGTCGTTGGTGTGCAGCGTGCTGAACACCAGGTGGCCGGTCAGCGCGGCC
>CAYOXW010000371.1:0-1565 GCA_964408005.1 uncultured Methylibium sp. | reverse complement strand
GACGTGGTGATCCCGCTGCCGCGCATGGGCGAGTACACCGAGGGCATCGAGCGCATCAACGTCGAGCTCAGCCTGCGCAACAAGCTGCAGCTGATCGACGCGCTCGAGGACTTCTTCGCCAAGGGCCACCTGCCGCTGGGCAAGACCGACGACGCCGGCGAGATCCCGAGCGCCGAGCTGCTCGAGGACCGTGTGCAGCAGGCGCTCGCGCTGCTGCGCGAGGTGCGCACGCTGTGGGCCGGCTGGCTGCACGGCCTGGACGTGCCGCAGGCCGACGACGGCCGCAGCTTCTTCATGCGGCTGCAGGAGGACAGCCTGCGCGCCTCCTGGAAGACCCAGGTGCTGAAAGCCCTGCAGGCGCTGTTTTCCGGCGCCGCCTTCGCGCCGGTGATCGACGAGTGCCGGCGCATCCACAAGGAGGTGCTGCACGAGCGCGTCTGGGTGGCGCTGCACATGCATGCCGGCGACGGCAATGTGCACACCAACATCCCGGTCAACAGCGACAGCTACACGATGCTGCAGACCGCGCACGAGGCGGTCGGCCGCATCATGGCGCTGGCGCGCCGTCTCGACGGCGTGATCTCGGGCGAGCACGGCATCGGCATCACCAAGCTCGAGTTCCTGAGCGACGCCGAGATCGCCGACTTCGCCGCCTACAAGCAGCGCGTCGACCCCGAGGGCCGCTTCAACAAGGGCAAGCTGCTGCGCGGCGCGGCGCTGGCCGGCCTGGGCGACGACGTGCTCGCCGCCGACCTGAGCCACGCCTACACGCCCAGCTTCGGCCTGCTCGGCCACGAGTCGCTGATCATGCAGCGCAGCGACATCGGCGCGATCAGCGACAGCATCAAGGACTGCCTGCGCTGCGGCAAGTGCAAGCCGGTGTGCGCGACCCATGTGCCGCGCGCCAACCTGCTGTACAGCCCGCGCAACAAGATCCTCGCGACCTCGCTGCTGGTCGAGGCCTTCCTCTACGAGGAGCAGACGCGCCGCGGCGTGTCGATCAAGCACTGGCAGGAGTTCGAGGACGTCGGCGACCACTGCACCGTCTGCCACAAGTGCGCCTCGCCCTGCCCGGTGAAGATCGACTTTGGCGATGTGTCGATGGCGATGCGCAACCTGCTGCGCAAGATGGGCCGCAAGAGCTTCCGTCCCGGCAATGCCGCGGCGATGTTCTTCCTCAACGCGAAGAACCCGGACACCATCAAGCTGATGCGCAGCGCGATGGTGGGTGTCGGATTCAAGGCCCAGCGCCTCGCCAACGACCTGCTGCGCGGCCTGACGAAAGCCCAGACCGCGCGGCCGCCGGCGACGGTCGGCCCGGCGCCAATCAAGGCGCAGGTGATCCATTTCATCAACAAGAAGATGCCCGGCGGGCTGCCGAAGAAGACCGCGCGCGCGCTGCTCGACATCGAGGATCCGGCCTACGTGCCCATCATCCGCGACCCGCAGGGCACCACGGCCGACAGCGAGGCGGTGTTCTATTTCCCGGGCTGCGGCTCGGAGCGGCTGTTCTCGCAGGTCGGCCTGGCGACGCAGGCGATGCTCTGGCATGCCGGCGTGCAGAC
>CAYOXW010000370.1:0-1590 GCA_964408005.1 uncultured Methylibium sp. | reverse complement strand
GTGGTTCGCCACCGCCAACCCGTTCCTGGCGCAGATCGCCAACCTGCCGAAGTAAGTCCCCGGCCGTCCTGCTGCGAGCCGGCCGGCAAGCGTTCGGGCCGGCAGACATCACTATCGAGACCGAGGCACACCCGTGAGCATCACCGCCACACTGATCGTCCAGATCATCGTCTTCATGATCCTGGTCGGCTTCACGATGAAGTTCGTCTGGCCGCCGATCACCGCGGCCCTGGACGAGCGCGCGAAGAAGATCGCCGACGGCCTGTCGGCTGCCGACAAGGCCAAGGCCGATCTGGCCCAGGCCAACAAGCGCGTCGAAGAGCAGCTCTCGTCGGCCCGCGAGGACGCCGCCAAGCGCCTCGCCGACGCCGAGCGTCGCGCCCAGTCCATGGTCGAGGAGGCCAAGGGTCGCGCGGCCGAGGAAGCCGCGAAGATCATCGCCGCGGCCAAGGCCGAGGCCGCCCAGGAGTCGATCAAGGCCCGCGAGGCGCTGCGCGAGCAGGTCGCCGCGCTGGCCGTCAAGGGCGCCGAGCAGATCCTGCGCAAGGAAGTCAGCGCCTCGGTGCACGCCGACCTGCTGGGTCGCCTGAAGACCGAGCTGTAAGACCATGGCCGAACTCGCCACCATCGCGCGCCCCTACGCCGAGGCGCTGTTCCGGGCCGGCGGCGATGCCGCCGCGGCCGGGCAACTCGCGGCGCTCGCCGCGGTTGCCGCCGACGCCCAACTGCTGCAGTTCGCGGCCAACCCGAAGGCCGAGTCGGGCCAGGTGTTCGACGTGATCGCCGCGGTCGCCAAGACGCCGCTGTCCGCGCCGGTGCAGAACCTGTTGCGCGCCGTGATCGACAACGGCCGCCTGGTCGCGCTGCCGGCGATCGCGCAGCAGTTCCACGCGCTGGTCAACGCGAAGTCCGGCGTGTCCGACGCGACCGTCTACAGCGCCTTCCCGATCGATGCGGCCCAGCTCGCCGACGTCAAGGCCGCGCTCGAGCGGCGCTTCGGCCGCCGGCTCGACGCCAAGGTCGAGCTCGACCCCGCGCTGATCGGCGGCATCCGCGTGGTGGTCGGCGACGAGGTGCTCGACACCTCGGTCAAGGCCCGCCTCGAAGCCATGAAGTCGGCGCTGGTCGCCTGAGCCCCACAGATCCCCACCCGCAGGCCCGAGCCACGGAACGGAGCACACCATGCAACTCAATCCCGCTGAAATTTCCGAACTGATCAAGAGCCGCATCGAGGGCCTGGGGGCGTCGACCGACATCCGCAACCAGGGCACCGTGGTCTCGGTGACCGACGGCATCGTGCGCGTGCACGGCCTGTCGGACGCGATGGCCGGCGAAATGCTCGAGTTCCCCGCCACCAAGGACGGCCAGCCGACCTACGGCCTGGCGCTGAACCTCGAGCGCGACTCGGTCGGCGCGGTGATCCTGGGCGAGTACGAGCACATCTCCGAAGGCGACACGGTCAAGTGCACCGGCCGCATCCTGGAGGTGCCGGTCGGCCCCGAACTGATCGGCCGCGTCGTCAACGCGCTCGGCCAGCCGATCGACGGCAAGGGCCCGATCAACGCCAAGATGACCGACGTGATCGAGAAG
>CAYOXW010000369.1:0-1609 GCA_964408005.1 uncultured Methylibium sp. | reverse complement strand
GGCGGCTGCGGCCGGGCGCGCGGTGGCGCCGCGGCGCTGCGCGCCGCCGTCCCGCGCGGGCGGAAGGCCAGCATGCGCAGCAGCACCATGCTCAGGCCGCTGTACTCGTCGGGCGCGAGCGGCAGCTCGGCACGGCCGTGCAGCGCGATGCTGTAGAGCAGCTGGGTTTCGTCGGGCGGCAGCCGCGCGGCCAGCGCGGCGATCGCCGCGGCATCCGGGTCGTCGCCCTCGTCCTGCACGTCGGGCACGGCCTGCAGCACCGCCATCTGCTGCAGCAGCGCGGCCATCTCCTCGAGCGTGCCCTCGGCCGACAGGCCCTCGGCGCGCAGCGCGTCGACCCCGTCGATCACGGCGCGGCCGTCCCCGGTCGCGAGCGCGTCCAGCAGCCCCAGCACCGGGGCACGGCCGACGCTGCCGAGCATGCGGCGCACGCCGTCCTCGGCGATGTGCCCGCCGCCGTAGGCGATCGCCTGGTCGGTCAGCGACAGCGCGTCGCGCATCGAGCCGCGCGCGGCGCGCGACAGCAGCCGCAGCGCGCCGGGCTCGGCCTGCAGGCCCTCGGCCGCCAGCACCTGCTGCAGCCGGCCGAGCACCGTTTCGGGCGCCATCGGCCGCAGGTTGAACTGCAGGCAGCGCGACAGCACCGTCGGCAGCACCTTCTCCGGGTCGGTGGTCGCGAGCACGAAGCGCAGGTACTCGGGCGGCTCCTCCAGGGTCTTGAGCAGCGCGTTGAACGAGTCCTTGGTGAGCTGGTGCACCTCGTCGATCATGAAGACCTTGAAGCGCCCCACCGCCGGCTTGTAGGCGGCGCGCTCGAGCAGGTCGCGGATCTCGTCGATGCCGCGGTTGCTGGCCGCGTCCATCTCGACGTAGTCGATGAAGCGATCGGCGTCGATCTCGGTGCAGGCGCGGCACACGCCGCAGGGCTCGGCGGTGATGCCGCCCTGCCCGTCCGCGCCGGTGCAGTTCAGGCTCTTCGCAAGAATGCGCGAGACCGTGGTCTTGCCGACACCGCGCGTGCCGGTGAACAGGTAGGCGTGGTGCAGCCGCTGCGAGGACAAGGCGTTGACCAGGGCCTGCACCACGTGCTCCTGGCCGACCATTTCGCCGAAACGGCGCGGGCGGTACTTGCGGGCCAGCACGGGGGAACTCATGGGGCGGCAGTTTAGCGGTCGCCCCCGTCGCGGGCCGGTCCGCGGGGCCGACGGATAATCCGCCCCGACCCCGCGACAGCCGCACGCTCCATGACGACGCCCACCCAAGCCCCCCTCACCTACCACCAGGCCGGCGTCGACTACGACCTGATCGACCCGCTGAAGGTCGCCGCGCAGCGCGCCGCCAAGGCGACCGCGGCCAATCTCGCCGCCCACGGCTTCGGCGAGATTGCGGCCTCGCGCGGCGAATCGGCCTACGTGGTCGACGTCGGGCCCTTCTACCTGGCGAGCATCGTCGAGTGCCTGGGCTCCAAGGCCTTGGTGGCCGACGAGATGCGCGCGCTGACCGGGCGCAGCTGGTACGCCGGGATCGCCCAGGACACGATCGCGATGGCGATCAACGACCTGATCACCGTCGGCGCGACGCCGCTGGTGGTGCAGGCCTACTGGGCCGC
>CAYOXW010000368.1:0-1614 GCA_964408005.1 uncultured Methylibium sp. | reverse complement strand
ATCATGAACTGCGTCGACGTCTGCCCGAAGGGCCTGAACCCGACCAAGGCGATCGGCAAGATCAAGGAGATGATGGTGCGTCGCACCGTCTGAGTGCCGTGACCGTCGCCGAAGACTGTCCGTTGTCGCCAGCGGCGCTGAGCAAGCTGCGCTGGCGCTGCCGTCGCGGGCTGCTCGAGAACGATCTGTTCATCGAGCGCTTCTTCGGTCGCCACGCCGCCACGCTGACGGTGCGCCAGGCCGAGGGCATGGAAGCCTTGATGGACCTGCCCGACAACGACCTGCTTGACCTGCTGCTCGTGCGCCGCGAGCCCGAGGGCGCGCTCGACGCGCCAGCCGTGCGCGAGGTGCTGGCTCTGATGCGCCGGCCCGCGGCGCGCTGAGGCGGCCCCCAATTTGCTAGCCCCGATTCAAGTCGCTCTACCGAAGGAACTGCCATGACTCCGTCCGACGTCAAAGCCACGCTGTCGTTCTCCGACGGCAGCCCGAGCATCGAACTGCCGATCTACAAGGGCAGCGTCGGCCCGGACGTGCTCGACATCCGCAAGCTCTACGCCCAGACCGGCAAGTTCACCTACGACCCGGGCTTCCTGAGCACCGCGTCCTGCCAGTCGGGCATCACCTACATCGACGGCGACAAGGGCGAGCTGCTGTACCGCGGCTACCCGATCGAACAGCTGGCCGAGAAGTGCGACTTCCTCGAGACCTGCTACCTGCTGCTCAAGGGCGAGCTGCCGAACGGCGCCGAGCTCAAGGGCTTCATGACCAAGGTGAACAAGCACACCATGGTCAATGAGCAGATGCAGTTCTTCCTGCGCGGCTTCCGCCGTGATGCGCACCCGATGGCGGTGATGACCGGCCTGGTCGGCGCGCTGTCGGCCTTCTATCACGACAGCACCGACATCACGAACCCCGAGCACCGCGAGGTCGCCGCGATCCGTCTGATCGCGAAGATGCCGACGCTGGTGGCGATGGCCTACAAGTACACCGTCGGCCAGCCCTACATCTATCCGCGCAACGACCTGAGCTACACCGCGAACTTCATGCGCATGATGTTCGCGACGCCCTGCGAGGAGTACGAGCCCAACGAGGTCGTCGTGCGCGCGCTCGACCGCATCTTCATCCTGCATGCCGATCACGAGCAGAACGCCTCGACCTCGACGGTGCGTCTGTGCGGCAGCTCGGGCACCAACCCCTTCGCGGCCATCGCCGCCGGCGTGGCCTGCCTGTGGGGCCCGGCGCACGGCGGCGCCAACGAGGCCTGCCTGAACATGCTGGAGGACATCCAGAAGATGGGCGGCGTCGAGAAGATCGGCGAGTTCATCAGGCAGGTCAAGGACAAGGACTCCAACGTCAAGCTGATGGGCTTCGGCCACCGCGTCTACAAGAACTACGACCCGCGCGCCAAGCTGATGCGCGAGACCTGCCACGAGGTCCTGACGGCGATGGGCAAGAACAACGACCCGATCCTGAAGCTGGCGATGGCACTGGAAAAGATCGCGCTGGAAGACGACTACTTCGTGTCGCGCAAGCTGTACCCGAATGTCGACTTCTACTCCGGCATCGTGCAGCGCGCGATCGGCATCCCGGTGTCGCTGTTCACCGCGATCTTCG
>CAYOXW010000367.1:0-1615 GCA_964408005.1 uncultured Methylibium sp. | reverse complement strand
CGCCGAGGCGCTGCGCCGCATCGCGGCGGCCGGCGCTCGCGGCGAGGCGCTCTACATCGCCTGCGGCGAGGCGAGCGGCACCCGTCATGTCGAGCGGGCGCTGTGGCAGGCGGCGGGGCTGCTGCCCGGCGGGGCTTGGCTGCGCAGCGCCGCGCCCGGCCCGACCGCGGCGCTGGCGCTGGCGCGCGAGCAGCGGGCCTATGCGCTGGTCGAGCGCGGCCTGTGGGCGGCGCAGGGCGCCGGCTCGGGGCTCGCGGTGCTGGTCGAGGGCGACCCCCGGCTCGCGCTGACCTACCACGTGATGCGCGCCTTCCGCGCCGACCACCCGGCCGGCAAGCTGCTGACCGGCTGGCTCGGCGGGCCGAACGGCCGGCGCGTCGTCGCCGCCTTTGGCCGCGGCTACCGCGCCGCCGGCTGAGCGCCGGGGCGCGGCCGCCCGCCAGACTGCCGCGCCCCACCCCCGCCCCGGACCGCCCCGATGAAGACGCCGCCCCGCCGCCTGTTCGCGCTGTTCGCCGCCGCGCTGCTCGCGGCTCCCGCCGTGCGGGCGGCCGACGAGGACGTGATCGTCTACGCCGCCGCCAGCCTGACCGACGTGCTGCAGGCGATCGCCCAGCGCGGCGGCTACACGACCGTGAAGTTCTCCTTCGGCTCGAGCTCGACGCTGGCGCGCCAGATCGCGCAGGGCGCGCCGGCCCAGCTCTTCATCAGTGCCGACGAGCCCTGGATGGACGCGGTCGAGCAGTCCGGTCGCCTCGAGCCCGGCACGCGCCGCCCCTGGGCTGGCAACCGCCTCGCGCTGGTCGCGCCCGGCGCCGGCGAGCCGAGCGCGCCGCCCGAGAGCGCCGCGGCCGTCAGCAGCGCGCTGCGCAGCGCGCTGGCGGCCCACCAGGACGCGCGCATCGCCACCGGCGACCCGGCCCATGTGCCTGTTGGTCGTTACGCGCAGTCGGCACTCACCTCGATGGGCCTGTGGGCCGAGGTCGAGCCGCGCCTGGCGCGCGCCGACAACGTGCGCGCCGCGCTGGCGCTGGTCGAGCGCGGCGAGGCGCCGCTGGGCATCACCTACCGCACCGACGCGCTGGCCTCGGGCCGGGTGCGGGTCGTCGCGTTGTTCCCGGCCAGCAGCCACGCGCCGATCCGCTACCCGGCGGCGCTGCTGAAAGACGCCAGCCCGACCGCGCGGCGCTTCTACCAGCAGCTGTTCGGTGCCGAGGCACGCGCGATGCTCGCGGCGGCCGGCTTCGCCGCGCCCTAGGCTCTGGCACAGTCATGGCGGCCCGCCGCCGCCGCGATGACCGACCTCGAACTCCAAGCCCTGTGGCTCAGCCTGCAGGTCGCCGCGACGGCGACGCTGCTGACGCTGCCGGTCGCGCTCGGCCTGGCGCTGCCGCTGGCGCGCGGGCGCTGGCCCGGCAAGGTGCTGCTCGAGGCGCTGGTGAACCTGCCGCTGGTGCTGCCGCCGGTCGTGATCGGCTACGCGCTGCTGCTCGCCTTCGGCCGCCAGGGGCCGCTCGGGCGCTGGCTGCACGAGGTGTTCGGGATCACCTTCGTGTTCACCTTCCGCGGCGCGGTGCTCGCCGCCGCGGTGATGGCGCTGCCGCTGATGGTGCGC
>CAYOXW010000366.1:0-1624 GCA_964408005.1 uncultured Methylibium sp. | reverse complement strand
CGCTGGCGCGACTGGTTCGGCGCCGTGTTCGTCGATGCCGGCAACGCCGCGAACGGCTGGGACGACTGGTCGACCGTGATCGGCTATGGCCTAGGGCTGCGCTGGCGCAGCCCGATCGGGCCGCTGCGCACCGACGTCGCCTACGGCCGCGACATCGGCGAATGGCGCCTGCACCTGAGCGTCGGCATTAGCTACTGAGTCACGGCCGAGCATGAGCGCCCCGCCCCCCGCCCCGCCGCCGCGCCGCCGCGTACCCCGCTGGCTCGTCCTCGCGCTGCTGCCGCCGCTGCTGCTCGCCGCGGCCGTGTTCGCGGCCTGGCAGTCGCTGCACACCGCGGCCGGCACCTTGTGGTGGTGGGAACAGGTGTTGCCGCGGCTCGCCGGCGTGCAGGCCGGGGTGCCGAGCGGCGCGCTGCTCGGCACGGATGCGCGCTTCCGGCTCGAGCACCTCGTCATCGAACGCGGCGGACTGCGGCTGCGCATCGAGGCGCTGGCGCTCGACGGCCTGAGCCTCGGCGCGCTGCAGGCCGGCGCGCCCCATGCGCGGCTGCGGGCCCAGCGGCTGGCGGCCGGCCGCGTCGCGCTCGAGCGCGTCGCGCCCGCAGAGCCGAGCGCCACAGCGCCGGCACCCACGCAGCTGCGCCTGCCGATCGCGCTGGGCATCGACGCGCTCGCGGTCGATCGGCTCGAGCTGCCGGGCCTCGCCGCGCCGCTCGAGCGGCTGCGCGCGCGGCTCGAGAGCGACGCGGTGCACCGCATCGACGCGCTGTCGCTGCGCTGGCAGGGCGTCGCGCTGAGCGGCGAGGCCACGCTCGGCGCCGACGCGCCGCTGCCACTGCAGGCGCGCCTCGCGGCCCGCAGCGACGCCGACGCCCAGCGCCTGCCCGCCTGGGCCCGCGCCCTCGCGCTCGACGCGCAGGCGCGCGGCACGCTGACGCAGATCGACCTGCAGGCCCGGCTCGCGATGCAGGACCAGCGGCTCGACCTGCAGGCCCGCGCCGCGCCCTTCGACGCGCTGCCGCTGCCGCAGCTCGATGCGCGCTTCGAGCGCCTCGACCTGGCGCGGCTGCTCGCGCCGCTGCTCGGCCCCGGGGCATCGGCGCCCGGCACCGAGCTGAGCGGCCAGGCGCGCGTGCAGCTCGGCAGCGGCACGCCCCTGCTGCTGCACCTGGCCGCACAGAACGCCGCGCCGGGCGGCTGGGACGCCGGCCGGCTGCCGCTGCGCGACGCCGACGTGCTGCTGCGCGGCCAGGGCGGCCGCTGGGCCGTCGAGCGTGCCACGTTGCAGCTCGCCGCCGACGCGCGCACGCCGGCCGGCCGGCTCAGCGCCAGCGGCCGGCTCGACGGTCTGGGCCGCGACGGGCTCGCCGCGCTGAGCGGCGAGGCGACGCTGATGCTCGACGCGCTGCGCCCCGACCTGCTCGACCGGCGCGGCCCGCCGCTGCGGCTGAGCGGGCCGCTGACGCTGCGCCATGCGCCCGCCACGGCCGCCGGCGCCGCCTTCGGCACGCTCGACCTCGAGGCCCGGCTCAGCGGTGCGCTGCAGGGCGCGGCGCGCGCCCGCGTGCCCGCGCCCTTGCGCGACACGGTGCGTCTCGCACTGCGCGGCCGCGCGACGCCCGAG
>CAYOXW010000365.1:0-1625 GCA_964408005.1 uncultured Methylibium sp. | reverse complement strand
CCGGATGGTCTGGCGCTTGGCGTTCGGCAGCTCCAGCGCAATGTAGTTCTTGCCGGGAATCGTCTCGACGCGGACGATGCTGACCAGCGACAGCGAGCGCGCCAGGTCCTTGGCCAGCCCGACGATCTGCGAGCCCTTCACGCCGGTGGCCGGCTCGATCTCGTAGCGCGTGATCACCGGGCCCGGCGAGGCCGCGACGACGCGCACCTCGACGCCGAAGTCCTTGAGCTTCTTCTCGATCAGCCGCGAAGTCATCTCGAGCGACTCGGGCGTCACCGTCTCCAGCCGGCCCGGCGGCGCGTCGAGCAGGTCGACCTGCGGCAGCTTGGTGTCGGACAGCTCGACGAACAGCGGCTTCTGCTTCTCCTTGGCGACGCGCTCGCTCTTGGGCAGCTCACCGACCGGCGCCTCGATGACCAGCGGCGCATGCTCGTCGAACTGCACGCGCTCGACCTCGGCCAACTGCTCGCGCTCGCGCAGCGCGGCCGCACCGAGGCGGATGTCCTCGGCCCGATCGATCTCGGCCTGGCGGCGCTCGCGCAGCCCCTCGATCAGCGCACCGAGACGCTCGGCCACGGTCGCCCACGAGAAACGCAGCGCCAGCGACAGGCCGAGCAGCAGCGCCGCGATCCACAGCACGCCCGAGCCGGTGAAGCCCAGCAAGCGCACGCTCCAGTCACCGAGCGCGTAACCCAGCACACCACCGGCGTGGGCGCCCGGCAGGCCGGCCTCCCAGCGGTACAACCGGGTCCACTCGAGCGCGCAGCTGGCCGCGAACAGCAGGCCGATGCCGGCCCAGAACAGCCAGCCGGGGCGGGTCACGGCGGCGTCGGCCAGCGCACGCGGGCCGCGCAGCAGCCGCGCCAGCGCTCCCAGCCAGGCGCGCGCCGCGATGGCCAATCCCCACCAGGCCGAGTAGCCGAACAGGAACAGCACCACGTCCGAGAACCACGCGCCGGCAAGACCGGCGCTGTTGGCAACCGGCGCGCCGATGCCGGAGGTGGACCAGCCCGGATCGTCCGCGCTGTGCGTGAGCAGCGCCAGCAGCGCCAGCAGCCACAGCAGGCCGCCGATCACCACACCGATCTGCAGGCGCCCGCGCGCGTCGGGAGTCGAAGCAGCGCCCTGCGGGGCCGCGCCCTGCGCGCCCAGCGAACCGAGGGGAAAACTCATGCCCTCGATTGTGGCCGAAGGCGCCCGGGCCTCAGCGGTGCGCGAGGCGCTCCATGATGTGGACCGCGCCGTTCTCCTGGGTCTGGATGAAGCCGCGCTCCTCGAGATCCTTCATCACGCGGCTGACCATCTCGCGCGAGGCGCCGACGACCTTGGCCAGGTCCTGGCGCGAGACCTTGTTGCGGATCAGCTTGTACTCGGCCCCGTCCTCGGCCATGTCCAGCAGCGCCCGCGCGACGCGGCCGTAGACGTCGAGCAGCGCGAGCGACTCGATCTGGCGGTCGGCGGCACGCAGCCGCGCGACCAGGCCGCGCATGATCGCGTAGGACAGGCTGGAGTTCTCCGGCAGGCAGCGCGAGAACTCGGCACGACCGAGCACCAGCACATCGCACTGCACCTCGGCGCGCACCGTGGCCGAATGCGGCTCGTTGTCGATCAGGCTCATCTCGCCG
>CAYOXW010000364.1:0-1643 GCA_964408005.1 uncultured Methylibium sp. | reverse complement strand
GCCGACCTGTTCACCTACATCGAGCACCGCGGCGACATCCGCGGCAAGGTGGTCGCCTGGGTCGGCGACGGCAACAACATGGCCCACACCTGGCTGCAGGCGGCCGAGATCCTCGGCTTCACCGTCCACGTCAGCACGCCGAGCGGCTACGAGGTCGACCCCGCCGTCGCCGGCATCACCGACACCGGCTGCTGCAAGGTCTTCAAGGACCCGATGGACGCCTGCCGCGGCGCCCACCTCGTGACCACCGACGTCTGGACCAGCATGGGCTACGAGGCCGAGAACGAGCAGCGTCGCACCGCCTTCGCCGACTGGTGCGTCGACGCCGAGATGATGGCCGCGGCCCAGCCCGACGCGCTGTTCATGCACTGCCTGCCGGCGCACCGCGGCGAGGAGGTCGAGGCCACGGTGATCGACGGCCCGCAGTCGGTCGTCTGGGACGAGGCGGAAAACCGCCTGCACGTGCAGAAGGCCCTGATGGAGTACCTGCTGCTCGGGCGCATCGGCTGAGCGGAGTGCGGGCGCGGCCGCGGCGGCCCCGTGGGGTGTCGGCGCGGCGCGGCTGGTGATACAAGGAAGGCCGCTCCTGCCACCACGCCGATGAAGCTCTGGGACATCTCGCCGCCCGTCGATGCGCATGCGCCGGCCTTCCCCGGCGACACCGCCTATCGCCAGCAGTGGACGATGAAGCTCGGGCCCGGCAGCCCGGTCAACGTCAGCGCGATCACCTGCAGCCCGCATCTCGGGGCCCACGCGGACGCGCCGCTGCACTATGACCCGGCCGGCGCCGGCGTCGGCGCGCTCGAGCTCTTCCCCTACCTCGGCCCCTGCCGGGTGATCCACGCCTGGGGCATGCGCAGCATCGGCCATGGCGAACGCCTGGTGCGCTGGAGCCACATCGCGCACCGCATCGATGCACACCTGCCGCCGCGGGTGCTGGTGCGCACCTACGAGCGCGCCCCGGTCCACCGTTTCGACCCCGAACTCGCCGCCTTCGCGCCCGAGACGCTCGAGCAACTGGCTGATCTCGGCGTGCAGCTGGTCGGCATCGACACCGCCAGCATCGACCCGGCGGCCAGCAAGACGCTCGACAGCCACCAGGTCGCGCGCCGGCGCGGCCTGCGCGTGCTCGAGAACCTGGTGCTCGACCAGGTGGCCGAAGGCGACTACGAGCTGATCGCGCTGCCCCTGAAGTGGATGAGCGCCGAGGCCAGCCCGGTGCGCGCGGTGCTGCGCGAGCTGCAGGGCGTGCCACGGCCGCGAGCCGCCCTGCTGGCCCCGGACGACCCGGCCTTCGTCGACACGCCCTTCGACTTCGGCCGCGCGCTGGACCTGTGACGCGGCCATCGGGGCGCCGCGCCGCGCCGCCGGTCGTGCGGCGACAATAAGAGCTTGGCGCCCCCGCCTGCGCCGCTTCGACTCCGCAGCTCTACACATGGCCACCATCCTCCAGCACCTCCCCGTCGGCCAGAAGGTCGGCATCGCCTTCTCCGGCGGCCTCGATACCAGCGCCGCCCTGCACTGGATGAAGCTCAAGGGCGCCACGCCCTACGCCTACACCGCCAACCTCGGCCAGCCCGACGAGCCCGACTACGACGAGATCCCGCGCAAGGCGATGGCCTACGGCGCCGAGAAGGCGCGGC
>CAYOXW010000363.1:0-1684 GCA_964408005.1 uncultured Methylibium sp. | reverse complement strand
TCAGCACCTGCTCGGTGTAGTTGGCGGCGTTGATGAAGGTCTTGAGCAGGTGGATCGAGCTGATGCCGATGATCGCCGTGGCCAGCTTGACCTTCAGCACCGAGGCGTTGACATGGCTCAGCCACTCGGGCTGGTCGGGGTGGCCCTCGAGGTTCATGCGCGAGACGAAGGTCTCGTAGCCGCCGACGATGACCATGATCAGCAGGTTGCTGATCATCACCACGTCGATCAGCGCCAGCACCACCAGCATGATCACCGTCTCGTTCAGGCTGGTGACCGGCGCGTCGGCCTTGTAGCCGATGCTGGTGACGAGCTTGGCAAGCGCCGCTTCGCTGCCGAAGGCGGCCTCGATCAGGTGGAACAGCTCGACCCCGAAGTGCCAGACATAGACCGCCTGCGCCAGGATCAGACCCAGGTAGAGCGGCAGCTGCAGCCAGCGGCTGGCAAAGATCAGGTTGGGCAGCGCGGGGAGCTTGTAGGTGTCGGCAGGCATGGGGACGGGTGTGGATAACCAGCCTGCGATTCTAGGGACGCTGTCATGACCGTGGCGCGGCAGGCGCTCCCGCCGCCCGGGAGCGTGCCCCTTTGCAGCAGCCGCCCCGGGGCGGCCCGCAATGGCGGAAGCTGTCGTGACCGCGCTACAGTTTGTCGTCCGGGTGACAGGGTGCGGGTAAGCCCTTCGTAAGTGCTCGCGCCTATGGTTTTGCCCGCCTACAGCAGCGAACAGAGGAGACAAGATGAGCAACGACATCGCCGCGAACGAGCCCAAGCTCTACCCGCCGCCCGCCACCATCGTGACCGGTGCCCATGTGTCCGGCATGGCCGCCTATGACAAGCTGGTTGCCGAGGCCGAGGCCGATTACGTCGGCTTCTGGGCCCGCCAGGCCCGCGAGCTGGTGAGCTGGAAGACGCCGTTCACCAAGACGCTGGATGAGAGCAACGCGCCCTTGTTCAAGTGGTTCGAGGACGGCACGCTCAACGTGTCCTACAACTGCCTGGACCGCAACATCGAGCGCGGCCTGGGCGACAAGACCGCGATCATCTTCGAGGCCGACGGCGGCGAGGTCACCAAGGTGACCTACAAGGAGCTGCTGGCCAAGACCTGCCAGATCGCCAATGGCCTCAAGAGCCTGGGCATCAAGAAGGGCGACCGCGTCATCATCTACATCTCGATGTCGATCGAGGGTGTGGCCGCGATGCAGGCCTGCGCGCGCATCGGCGCGACGCACTCGGTGGTGTTCGGTGGTTTCTCGGCCCAGTCGCTGCGCGACCGCATCGAGGACACCGGCGCGGTGGCGGTGATCACCGCCGACCAGCAGGTGCGCGGCGGCAAGGCGCTGCCGCTGAAGGCGATCGTCGACGAGGCCCTGGGCCTAGGCGGCTGCGACAGCGTCAAGAACGTGCTGGTGGTCAAGCGCACCGGCACGGCCATCGCGATGAGCGCCGGCCGCGACCGCTGGATGAGCGACGTCGCCGACGGCCAGCCGACCACCTGCGAGCCCGAATGGGTCGGTGCCGAGCATCCGCTGTTCCTGCTCTACACCTCCGGCTCGACCGGCAAGCCCAAGGGCGTTCAGCACTCCACCGGCGGCTACCTGCTGCACGCGATGCTGACGACCAAGTGGACCTTCGACCTGAAGGACAACGACGTCTTCTGGTGCACCGCCGACATCGGCTGGGTCAC
>CAYOXW010000362.1:0-1696 GCA_964408005.1 uncultured Methylibium sp. | reverse complement strand
TTCCCCGAGATCGAGTACGACAAGATCGACGCGCTGCGCGGGATGAACATCAGCTTCACCACGACCGCCAAGACCGACGAAGAATGCAAGGCGCTGCTGGCTGCATTCAAGTTCCCCTTCAAGAACTGAGGTGACCTGTGGCCAAGAAGTCCATCAAGCAGCGTGAGCTCAAGCGAGAAGAGCTGGTCGCCAAGTTCGCAAAGAAGTACGCCGAACTGAAGGCGGTCATCGCCGACCAGGGCAAGTCCGAGGAAGAGCGCTACGCAGCGCGCCTGGCGCTGCAGAAGCTGCCGCGCAATGCCTACCCGAGCCGTCTGCGCAACCGTTGCGAGCTGACCGGGCGCCCGCGCGGCACCTTCCGCACCTTCGGTCTTGCGCGCAGCAAGATCCGCGATCTGGCGTTCAAGGGTGACATCCCCGGCGTCGTCAAGGCCAGCTGGTAAGCCGGCACGCGAACGTACAGGAGAGAACTTATGAGCATGAGTGATCCCATCGCCGACATGCTGACCCGCATCCGCAACGCGCAGATGGTGGAGAAGTCGGTCGTCGTGATGCCCGCGTCGAAGTTGAAGGTCGCGATCGCCCAGGTCCTGAAGGACGAGGGTTACATCGATGCCTACGCCGTCAAGGGTGAGTCGGGCAAGTCCGAGCTCGAAATCGGGCTGAAGTATTACGCGGGTCGCCCGGTGATCGAGCGCATCGAGCGCGTCAGCCGCCCCGGCCTGCGCATCTACAAGGGCCGCCACGAGATTCCCCAGGTCATGAACGGCCTGGGTGTGGCGATCGTGACCACGCCCAAGGGTGTGATGACGGACCGCAAGGCCCGCGCTGCCGGTATCGGTGGCGAGGTGCTGTGCTACGTCGCCTGACGCGAAGGAGCTGAAGAATGTCCCGCGTTGGAAAAATGCCGATCGCCGTGCCGCAGGGTGTGGACGTGGCGATCACCGCTGAGCAGATCAGCGTCAAGGGTTCGCTCGGCGCGCTGGTGCGCACGGCCAACCCGCTGGTGGCGGTCAAGAGCGAAGGTGGGGCGCTGAGCTTCACGCCGGTCGACGACAGCGCTGCCGCGAATGCGATGAGCGGCACGATGCGCGCGCTGGTGGCCAACATGGTCAACGGTGTCAGCAAGGGCTTCGAGCGCAAGCTGACGCTGGTCGGCGTGGGCTTCCGCGCCCAGGCCCAGGGCGCCAAGCTGAACCTGCAGATCGGTTTCTCGCATCCGGTGGTCAAGGACATGCCTGCTGGCATCACCGTGGCCTGCCCGACCCAGACCGAGATCGTGATCAAGGGTGCGGACCGCCAGGTGGTGGGCCAGATCGCCGCCGAGGTGCGCGCGATCCGTCCGCCCGAGCCCTACAAGGGCAAGGGCATCCGCTACGCCGAAGAGAAGGTCTCGCTCAAAGAGACCAAGAAGAAGTAAGGAGCCGCACGATGTTGAACCGCAAAGATCAGCGCCTGCGTCGTTCCAAGCAGACCCGCGCGCGCATTGCGCTGCAGAACGTGGCGCGCCTGACGGTGTTTCGCTCGAACCTGCACATCTACGCCAGCGTCATCTCCGACGACGGCCAGCGTGTGCTGGCCAGCGCCTCGACGGCCGAAAAGGACGTGCGCGCGGCCCTCGGGGCCGGCAAGGGTGGCAATGCCGCCGCTGCGGCCTTCGTCGGCAAGCGCATTGCCGAGAAGGCCAAGGCCGCCG
>CAYOXW010000361.1:0-1696 GCA_964408005.1 uncultured Methylibium sp. | reverse complement strand
ACTCGATCTCGTTGCGCAAGCTGGTCGACGACCAGCTCGCCAAGGGCGTGTCGATTGAGGAGACGCCGGTCAAGCGCGCGATCTCGTCGCAGCCGGTGGTCAAGCCGATCAAGATCACCGCGCCGAACTCGGTGTTCGCGCTCGGCAGCACGCTCTCCAAATAAGCAAGAAGCAAAACCGTTTTCCGCTCGTCGCCATGGACATGACCCCGCACTTCCCGATTTACATGGACTACGGCGCGACGACGCCGTGCGACCCGCGCGTCGTCGAAGCAATGATCCCCTGGTTGCGCGAGCACTTCGGCAACCCGGCCTCGCGCAGCCACGCCTGGGGCTGGGAGGCCGAGGAAGCGGTCGAAAAGGCGCGCCAGCAGGTCGCCGACCTGGTGGGCGCCGACCCGCGCGAGATCGTCTGGACCTCGGGCGCGACCGAATCGAACAACCTCGCGCTGAAGGGCGCGGCCAACTTCTACAAGAGCCGCGGCAAGCACATCATCACCGTCAAGACCGAGCACAAGGCGGTGCTCGACACGGTGCGCGAGCTCGAGCGCCAGGGCTTCGAGGCCACCTACCTCGAGGTGCAGGAGGACGGCCTGCTCGACCTGGAGGCCTTCAAGGCCGCGCTGCGGCCCGACACCATCCTGGTCTCGGTGATGTTCGTCAACAACGAGATCGGCGTCATCCAGGACATCCCGGCGATCGGCACGATCTGCCGCGAGCGCGGCATCGTCTTCCACGTCGATGCGGCCCAGGCCACCGGCAAGGTGGCGATCGACCTGGCCACGCTGCCGGTCGACCTGATGAGCCTGGCCTCGCACAAGACCTACGGCCCCAAGGGCATCGGCGCGCTCTACGTGCGCCGCAAGCCGCGCGTGCGCCTCGAGGCGCAGATGCACGGCGGCGGCCACGAGCGCGGCATGCGCTCGGGCACGCTGCCCACGCACCAGATCGTCGGCATGGGCGAGGCCTTCCGCATTGCCCGCGAGGAGATGGGCAGCGAGCAGGAGCGCATCCGCGCGCTGCAGCAGCGGCTGATGCGCGGGCTGTCCGACATCGAGCAGACCTTCCTGAACGGCCATGCCGAGAAGCGCGTGCCGCACAACGTGAACATGAGCTTCAACTTCGTCGAGGGCGAGTCGCTGATCATGGGCATCAAGGGCATCGCGGTGTCCTCGTTCTCGGCCTGCACCTCCGCCAGCCTCGAGCCGAGCTATGTGCTGCGCGCGCTCGGTCGCAGCGACGAGCTGGCGCACTCGAGCCTGCGCATGACCATCGGCCGCTTCACGACCGAGGAAGAGATCGACTACGCGATCAGCACGATCCGTCAGAACGTCGCCAAGCTGCGCGAGTTGTCGCCGCTGTGGGAGATGTACTTGGACGGTGTGGACATCAGCGCCATCCAATGGGCCGCCCACTGAGACCGCGCACACTGACATTGCTTACCAGGAGTACCGATCATGGCCTACAGCGAAAAAGTCGTTGACCACTACGAAAACCCCCGCAACGTCGGCTCCTTCGAGAAGGGTGACGAGACGGTCGGTACCGGCATGGTCGGCGCACCGGCCTGCGGCGACGTGATGAAGCTGCAGATCAAGGTCAACCCGGCCACGGGCCTGATCGAGGACGCACGCTTCAAGACCTACGGCTGCGGCTCGGCCATCGCCAGCAGTTCGCTCGTCACCGAGTGGGTGAAGGGC
>CAYOXW010000360.1:0-1738 GCA_964408005.1 uncultured Methylibium sp. | reverse complement strand
CCAGGCGCGCGCCTCGGCGCCGGCCGGTGGCGAACGCGCCCGCGGCCCGCGCCGCGCCACCGTGCAGGTGCTGCAGGCCGACGGCCGGCTCGCCGAGCGCAGCGTCGAGCTTGGCCTCGGCAACCGCGTCCAGGTCCAGGTGCTGTCCGGCCTGCAGGAGGGCGAGCAGGTCGTCGTCGGCCGCAAGCCGGCGGCGGACGAGCGCCGCAGCGCCGGTGCGAACGCCGCCGCGCTGGCACCGGGCGGTCTGCCGCCGGGCGTCGGCGGCGCGCCGCGGGGCCGCTGATGCAGCGCGACCCGGACCCGGCCCTCGCCGCCGCAACGGCCGACGCGCCGCCGCTGATCGAGCTGCGCGGCGTCACCAAGAGCTACCGCAACGGCGAGCTCGAGGTGCCGGTGCTGCACGGCATCGACCTGACGATCCGCGAGGGCGAGTTCGTCGCCATCATGGGCGCGTCGGGCTCGGGCAAGTCGACGCTGATGAACCTGCTCGGCTGCCTCGACCGGCCGACGACCGGCAGCTACCGCTTCCGCGGCCGCGACGTCGCGGCGCTCGACCGCGATGCGCTGGCGCAGCTGCGCCGCGAGGACTTCGGCTTCGTGTTCCAGGCCTACCACCTGATCGCCGGCGCCAGCGCGGCCGAGAACGTCGAGGTGCCGGCGCTGTACTCGGGCCTGCCGCCGGCGCAGCGCCATGCGCGCGCGCGCCGGCTGCTCGACGGGCTGGGGCTCGGCGAGCGCCTGCACCACCGGCCCAACCAGCTCTCCGGCGGCCAGCAGCAGCGCGTGTCGATCGCGCGCGCGCTGATGAACGGCGGACGCATCATCCTGGCCGACGAGCCGACCGGCGCGCTCGACAGCCGCAGCGGCGCCGAGGTGATGCGCCTGCTCGGCGAGCTGTCGGCACGCGGCCACACGGTGCTGCTGATCACCCACGCGAAGGAGGTCGCCGAGCATGCCGAGCGCGTGATCGAGATCCGCGACGGCCGCATCGTCGCCGACCCGGGCCCGGCGCCGCGCCCGGCCCACCAGGCCGCGTACCGGCCGCCGACCGCGGCGCCGGCCGGCTCGCGCCTGGGTGACCTCGTCGAGGCGGCCCGGATGGCGCTGCGCTCGCTGCGCGCCAACCTGTTCCGCTCGCTGCTGACGCTGCTGGGCATCGTGATCGGCGTCGGCTCGGTGATCGCGATGCTGGCGATCGGCGACGGCGCCAAGCAGGCGGTCGTCGAGCGCATCGGCGCGATGGGCTCGAACCTGCTGCTGGTGCGCCCCGGCGCGCCCAACCAGCGCGGCTTCAGCAGCACCGCGACGCTGGTGGTCGGCGACGTCGCCGCGATCGACGCGCTGCCCAACGTGCAGGCCGCGGTGCCCGAGCAGAACACCAACGTGACGCTGCGCTACCGCGACGCCGACCTCAGCACCAGCGTCAACGGCACCTCGGCCAAGTTCCCGCTGGCGCGCCAGTGGCCGCTGGCCGAGGGCAGCTTCTTCACCGCCGACGACGAGGCCGGCTACGCAACCGTCGCGGTGCTCGGCCAGACCGTCGCGAAGGCGCTGTTCCCGAACGGCGAGTCGCCGGTCGGCCAGTACGTGCTGGTCAACAACCTGCTGTTCCAGGTGATCGGCGTGATGAGCGCGCGCGGCGCCTCGCCGATGGGCCAGGACCAGGACGACGTGGTGTTCGTGCCCTACGCGACCAGCAGCCTGCGGCTGTCGGGCCAGCGCTTCCTGCGCAACG
>CAYOXW010000359.1:0-1744 GCA_964408005.1 uncultured Methylibium sp. | reverse complement strand
GCCGCGGCGACCTTGCGGATGGCATCGGCGGTGGCCTCGGCGACCGCGACGATCGCCGCCGCTTCACCCTGGGCATTGTTGATCTCGGCCTGCTTCTCGCCTTCGGAGCGGGCGATGAAGGCCTCGCGCTCGCCGGTAGCGATGTTGATCTGCTCCTGACGGCGGCCCTCGGAGGCGGCGATCAGCGCGCGCTTCTCGCGCTCGGCGGTGATCTGGGCCTGCATCGCATGCAGGATCGCGGCCGGCGGCGTCAGGTCCTTGATCTCGTAGCGCAGCACCTTGACGCCCCAGTTCAGCGCCGCCTCGTCGAGCGCGTTGACGACCGCGGCGTTGATCGCGTTGCGCTCCTCGAAGGTCTTGTCCAGCTCCATCTTGCCGATCACGCTGCGCAGCGTCGTCTGCGCGAGCTGGGTGATCGCGACGATGTAGTTCGAGGCGCCGTAGCTGGCGCGCATCGCGTCGGTGACCTGGAAGTAGAGGATGCCGTCGACGGTGAGCTGGGTGTTGTCCTTGGTGATGCAGACCTGGCTGGGGACGTCCAGCGGGATCTCCTTGAGCGAGTGCTTGTAGGCCAGCCGGTCGATGAAGGGCACGAGGAAGTTCAGCCCGGGCGTGAGCGTCGCGTGGAACCGGCCGAGCCGCTCGACCACCCAGGCGTTCTGCTGTGGAACGACCTTGACCGAACGGGCGATGAAGATCGCGGCGACGAACAGCAGGACGAGGGCAATGATTTCCATGGCGGGGCGGATGGGTTGCGGGGGAGGGCGGGGAGAGGTCAGCGGCCGAGCAGCAGGCGACTGCCCTCGACGGCCCGGATGGTGCACAGGCCGGGTGTCGGCGGCGTGTCCTCGCTCCAGCGCGCCGACCACTGCGCGCCGCGGTAGCTGACCTGGGCGCTGCCGTCGCTGTTCCAGGCATCGACACGGACTTGCTCGCCGATGTCGAGGTTGACATCGCGGTTCGAGCGCGCCGGCTCGGCGGCGCGCTTGCGGCGCTGGAGTCTCAGGGCGACGACGGCCCCGCCGCCGACCACGGCCGCGGCGACCAGCTGGGCGGCCAGACCGAGGCCGGCGTGTGCGGTCAGCGCCGCCGCCGCGAGGCCGAGCGCAAGCATCAGCAGGTAGAAGGTGCCCGAACTCAACTCCGCTGCGACCAGCAGCCCGCAGCCGACCCACCACCACGTGGACGCGCTCCAATCCATGCCGTGTCCTCCAGTGCCCACCGGGGCGACCTGCGGATCAGTGTACGCGCCGGTGCCGCGTCATCGGGGCGTCGGCGCGATGGGTCTACACTGCGCGGCTTCTCGAGCGGTACGACGCCGCCGGCAAGCGCCCTCCGGAGGCTATTTCGATGCTGCGTTTCCGCTTTCCCATCGTCATCATCGACGAGGACTACCGCTCCGAGAACACCTCGGGTCTGGGCATCCGCGCGCTCGCCGACGCGATCCAGAAAGAGGGCTTCGAGGTGCTCGGGGTCACCAGCTACGGTGACCTCGCCCAGTTCGCGCAGCAGCAAAGCCGCGCCAGCGCCTTCATCCTGTCGATCGACGACAACGAGTTCGTGCACGACGAGGACGTCGAGTTCGCTCCGGCGGTGCTGAGCCTGCGCCAGTTCATCACCGAGATCCGCCGCAAGAACCTCGAGATCCCGATCTACCTGTACGGCGAGACACGCACCTCGCAGCACGTGCCGAACGACATCCTGCGCGAGCTGCACGGCTTCATCCACATGTTCGAGGACACGC
>CAYOXW010000358.1:0-1745 GCA_964408005.1 uncultured Methylibium sp. | reverse complement strand
CAGCACCCGGTCGATCTTGCCGGCCAGCCGCTTGATGCGCTCGTCGCGCTCGTGGGCGATCTGCGCCGGATAGACGTTCGACAGCCCGCTGCGCGCGAGCCGCGGCTTCAGCGCCTCGAGCCGGTGCCCGGCGACGTCGAAGGCATAGAGCCGTCCGGTATTGCGCATCATCGCGCCGAGCGCGAGCGTCTTGCCGCCGGCGCCGGCGCAGAAATCGACCACCATCTCGCCGCGCCGCGCCTCGGTCAGCAGCGCGAGCAGCTGACTGCCCTCGTCCTGCACCTCGATGTCGCCGCGCAGGAACACGTCCAGACGCTGCAGGGCCGGCTTGCCCTGCACCCGCAGGCCCCAGGGCGAGTACGGCGTCGGCTCGGCCTCGATGCCGGCCTCGGCCAGCGCCGCGCGCACCTCGTCGCGCTTGGCGCGCAGCGCATTGACGCGCAGGTCCAGCGGCGCCGGCTGCTCGAGGCTCTCGACCAGCGGCCAGAACCCCGCCTCGCCCAGCGCCGCCTTCAGCGGTCCGGCGACCCAGTCCGGCAGGTTGTGACGCAGCTTCTCCGGCAGCGTGGCGACATCGATCGATTGGGCGCGTTCGAGCCACTCGCGCTCGGGCGGTGTCAGCGCCGCACGCAGCAGCGCGTCGCCGCCCTGCCAGCCGAGCGCCGCCAGACGGCGCTCGAGCGGCCCGGCGCCGGACTGCGCGAGATGCTGGAACAGCAGCCTGCGGCGCAGCACCGCGTAGGCGGTTTCGGCCAGCGCGTGGCGCTCGCGGGAGCCCAGCTCGCGGTGCTTGCGGAAGAAGGCGGACACCACGCCGTCGGCTGGCGCGTCGAGCTTCAGGACGGAGCGCAGCAGGTCGGTGGTGAGGTCGAGCAGGGCCGCAGGATGCATCGGCCCGATTATCGGGCGTGCCGCCTCACAGACCGCCGGCCGCGAGCGCCTCGCGCACCGCGCTGGCCTGGCGGCGCGAGACCGCCAGCCATTCGCCGGTCGGCTTCACGCACACCGCCCAGCCCTCGGCGCCCTCCTCCTCGCTGGCGCGGCGCTCGAGCGCCTGCACCGCCGAGCGCGCGACGATCGCGTTGCGGTGCACGCGCAGGAAGCGCTCGCCGAGGCGCTGCTCGAGCTCGGACAGCGCATCGTCGAGCACGTAGCAGTGCACCGCGGTGCGCAGCGTCACGTACTTCAGCTCGGCCTTCAGGTAGAGCACCTCGGCCAACGGCACGCGCAGCAGACGGCCGCGCTCGCTGACGACGATCACCGGCTCGACCGTCGGCGCCGGCTGCCCCTCGCCGACGGCGGCGCGCCGCCGCGCGATGCGCTCGAGCGTGAGCTGCAGGCGCTCGCGCCGGACAGGCTTGGTCAGGTAGTCGAGCGCCTCCAGCTCGAAGGCGCGCAGCGCATGCTCGGCATGCGCGGTGACGAACACGATCGCCGGCGGACACGGCAGCGACTGCAGCTTGGCGGCGAGACCGACGCCGTCGAGTCCGGGCATCTGCACGTCGAGGAACACGATCTCGGCCTCGTGCTGACGCAGCCAGGCGAGCGCAGCAGCGGCGTCCGCCGCCTCACCAACCGCGCGGGCGAGCGGCGCGCCCCCGGCACCCGAGACCTCACCGATCAGCTGGCCGAGCCGCAGCCGCGCCAGCGGCTCGTCGTCGACGATCAGTGCCCTCAGCATGCGCCTGCCCTCACAGCGGCACCACGATCTCGACGCGGTACAGCGCACCGTCACGCCCGGCGCG
>CAYOXW010000357.1:0-1756 GCA_964408005.1 uncultured Methylibium sp. | reverse complement strand
CGGCAACCGCGAGCGCTTCCTGCGTCGCCACAAGGAGCAGATCCGCGAGGCGGTGAAGCGGGCCGTCACCGGCCGCGGCATCCGCGACATCGAGCAGGGCGAGGACATCACCCTGCCCAAGCGCGACGTCTCCGAGCCGGTGTTCCACCACGGCCCCGGCGGCGCGCGCGAGATGGTCCACCCGGGCAACAAGGAGTACGTGCGCGGCGACCGCATCAAGCGGCCCGAGGACGGCCAGGGCGGCCGCGGCGGCGGCCAGGCGAGCGATTCCGGCGAGGGCGAGGACGACTTCGTCTTCCACCTCACCAAGGAAGAGTTCATGGAGGTCTTCTTCGACGACCTCGCGCTGCCCAACCTGGTGAAGACCGCGCTCGCCGAGGTGCCCGAGTACAAGACCCTGCGCGCCGGCTTCACCAGCGACGGCAACCCGAGCAACCTGCACGTGGTGCGCTCGCTGCGCGGCGCGATCGGCCGGCGCATCGCAATCGGCGCCGAGGCGCGCCGCGAGCTGCGCCACCTCGAGGCTCATCTCGAACACCTGCGCCACCACACGCGGCGCGACAGCGGCTGGCAGGACCTCGACCCGGGCCGCGAGCTGCGCGACCGCGAGATCAAGGAGACCGAGGCGCGCATCGACGCGCTGCGCGCCCGCGTCGCCCGCATCCCCTACCTCGACCCGATCGACCTGCGCTACCGCAGCCGCGTCAAGGTGCCGGTGCCGACCACCAAGGCGGTGATGTTCTGCCTGATGGACGTGTCGGGCTCGATGGACGAGGGTCGCAAGGACCTCTCCAAGCGCTTCTTCATCCTGCTCTACCTGTTCCTGACGCGGCACTACGACAAGATCGAGCTGGTTTTCATCCGCCACCACACGCAGGCGCAGGAGGTCGACGAGGACGGCTTCTTCCACAGCACCGAGACCGGCGGCACGGTGGTGTCGAGCGCGCTGGTGCTGATGGAGCAGATCATCCGCGAGCGCTACCCGACCAGCGAGTGGAACATCTACGGCGCGCAGGCCAGCGACGGCGACAACTGGCACCACGACAGCGGCCGCTGCCGGCAGATCGTCTCCGAGCAGCTGCTGCCGCTGTGCCGCTACTTCGCCTACGTGCAGGTCGCCGAGCCCGAGCAGAACCTGTGGGAGGAGTACACGCAGATCGCCGAACAGCACAAGCACTTCGCGATGCGCAAGGTGCTGACGCCGGCCGAGATCTACCCGGTGTTCCGAGAGCTGTTCAAGAAGGAAGGGGCCTCGACATGAGCAGCAAGCCCGATCCCCTGCCCAGCACCAACCTGGACCTGTTCGACGACGGCGCGGCGGAGCTGCCCGGCCGCGTGCGCCGCGCCAGCGACATCGTGCGGCGCGAGCGCGCCGCGCAGACCCTGCCCAGCACCAGCGACTGGACCTTCGAGCTGATCGACCAGTACCACGGCGCGATCCGCGACACCGCCAAGGGCTACGGGCTCGACACCTACCCGAACCAGCTCGAGATCATCACCGCCGAGCAGATGATGGACGCCTACGCCAGCGTGGGCATGCCGGTGAACTACCGGCACTGGTCGTACGGCAAGGAGTTCATCGCCACCGAGAAGAACTACCGCCGTGGCCACATGGGCCTGGCCTACGAGATCGTCATCAACTCCAACCCCTGCATCAGCTACCTGATGGAGGAGAACTCGCTGGCGATGCAGGCGCTGGTGATCGCGCACGCCGCCTACGGCCACAACAGCTTCTTCAAGGGCAACTACCTGTTCC
>CAYOXW010000356.1:0-1758 GCA_964408005.1 uncultured Methylibium sp. | reverse complement strand
TGCCGAAGTCGGTGCAGCGGTGCTCGACGAACATGTCCCATTCCTCGAACGTGCCCTCGTCGAGCAGCAGCTCGATGCGCTCGCGTGCGGTCAGCTTGCCCTTGGCGTGCTGCGCGTCGATGCGCTTCTGGCCGCCGCCGAGGCGGGCCGCGGCGCGGCGCTTTTCAAGCTCTTCGATGATGTCGTGCATGGGGCTTACTCCTCGTCCTCGGTCAATCCATCAGGTCCAGCAGGCGGCGCGCGGCGACCGACGCGGCCACCTGGCCGGCGCGCACCTGCTCGCTCAGGTCCGGCAATGCCGCGCGCACCGCCGGGTGCTGGCGAAAGCGCAGGTGCAGGCCGGCCTCGATGCGCTCCCACATCCAGGCCTGGTCCTGGCGGTGGCGGCGCGCGGCGAGCCGGCCGTTGGCGGTCTGCAGCGTGCGGAAGCGCTCGACCGCGCCCCAGAACTCGGGCAGGCCGCGCGACTTCAGCGCGCTCATCTGCAGCACGCAGGGGGCCCAGACCTTCTCGTCGTGGTGCGCGTGGTCGGGGTGGCCGTGCAGGCCGAAGAGCCGCAGCGCGCCGGTGATCTGCGCCTCGGCGCGCGTCGCCGCGGCGGCGTCGATGTCGGCCTTGTTGATCAGCACCAGGTCGGCCAGCTCCATCACGCCCTTCTTGATCGCCTGCAGGTCGTCGCCGGCGTTGGGCAGCTGCAGCAGCACGAACAGGTCGGTCATGCCGGCCACCGCGGTCTCGCTCTGGCCGACGCCGACGGTCTCGACCAGCACGATGTCGTGGCCGGCGGCTTCCAGCACCAGCAGGCACTCGCGGGTCTTCTCGGCGACGCCGCCCAGCGTGCCCGACGAGGGGCTGGGGCGGATGAAGGCGCGCTCGTCGACCGACAGCCGCTCCATGCGCGTCTTGTCGCCGAGGATCGAGCCGCCGGAGACGGTCGACGAGGGGTCGACCGCGAGCACCGCGACGCGGTGGCCGCGCTCGATCAGGAAGAGCCCGAGCGCCTCGATGAAGGTGCTCTTGCCGACCCCGGGCACGCCCGAGATGCCGACGCGCAGCGACGCGCCGCTGTGCGGCAGCAGCGCGTTGAGCAGCTCGTCGGCGCGCGCGCGGTGGTCGTCGCGGGTCGATTCGAGCAGCGTGATCGTCTTCGCGATCGCGCGCCGCTGCGCCGCGCCGGCCGGGCCGCGCAGTGCGTCGAACAGCGCCTGGTCGCCGGCAGGCAGCATCGTCAGGCGGCGCCGACCGCCGCGCGGATCTGCTCGAGCACGTCCTTCGCGCTCGCCGGGATCGGCGTGCCGGGGCCGTAGATGCCCTTGACGCCGGCCTCGTACAGCAGGTCGTAGTCCTGCTGCGGGATCACGCCGCCGACGAAGACGATGATGTCGTCGGCCCCCTGCTTGCGCAGCTCCGCGATGATCGCCGGCACCAGCGTCTTGTGGCCGGCCGCCAGCGTCGAGACGCCGACCGCGTGCACGTCGTTCTCGATCGCCTGGCGCGCGCATTCCTCGGGCGTCTGGAACAGCGGGCCCATGTCGACGTCGAAGCCGAGGTCGGCGAAGGCGGTGGCGACGACCTTGGCGCCGCGGTCGTGGCCGTCCTGGCCGAGCTTGGCGATCATGATGCGCGGGCGGCGCCCCTCGGCGGCGGCAAATTCCTCGATCAGCTCACGCAGCTCGTCGATACCTGGACTGTCACCGTAGGCGGCCGAATAGACGCCGGAAACCACCTGGTTGGTAGCGCGATGGCGACCCCAGACCT
>CAYOXW010000355.1:0-1762 GCA_964408005.1 uncultured Methylibium sp. | reverse complement strand
GTGCTCCGGGATGAAGAAGCGCCGCACGTTGCGCATCACCATCAGGATGTGCTGGTCCACGGTGTAGACGTGGAACAGGTCGTGCTGCATCTGCCCGACGATGCGACGGAACACCCACAGGTAGCGCCCGAGCACCGAGGTCTGGTTCATCAGCCGGAAGGCGCGCGTCTGCCCGCCGCCGGGGTGCTGCAGGATCTGCATGAACAGCCGCCGGTTTGCCGGGTCGCGGCGGAACTCGCCGTCCATCACCGCGCGCGAGTTGTAGAGCGCGCGCAGCGTGCGCGCCGACAAGCCCTTGATGCCAAGCCCCTCCTGGAAGGCCAGGAAGGTCTCGAGCACCGCGTGCGGATCACGCTCGTAGAGGTCGTCGCTGACGACCTCGAGCATGCCGCCGCGGTCGAGGAACTTGTCGTTGATCGGCTGCATCGGCGCGCCGTGCGTGCCGTTGATCTGCTCCTCGATGTTGAGCATCAGGATCAGGTTGAGCTGCGCCACCGCCTTCGCGGCCCAGTAATAGCGCCGCATCAGCACCTCGGAGGCGCGCTGCTCGCGGGTGGTCCGGTAGCCGAAGCTCTCGGCGACCGCGGTCTGCAGGTCGAACACCAGGCGGTCCTCGCGCCGGCCGGCGACCATGTGCAGACGCGCGCGGATCAGCTTGAGCACCCCTTCGTTGCGCTGCACCTGCTTGACCTCGAAGGGCGTCAGCAGTCCGTTGGCGGCCAGCGCGTTCCAGCTCTTGCCCAGGCCGGCCGCGCGCGCCAGCCACATCACGACCTGCAGGTCGCGCAGCCCGCCGGGGCTCTCCTTGCAGTTGGGCTCGAGCGAGTAGGGCGTGTCCTCGTACTTGGTGTGACGCTGGCGCAGCTCCAGCGTCTTCGCGCGCAGGAAGGCGACCGGGTCGAGCGCCTTGGCGTGCGCGGCACGGAACTGCTCGAACAGCCGCCGCGAGCCGACCAGCAAGCGCGCCTCGAGCAGCGCGGTCTGCACCGTCACGTCGCGCTCGGCCTCGGCGACGCATTCGTCGACGGTGCGCACGCTCGAGCCGATCTCCAGGCCGATGTCCCAGCAGGCGGTGATGAAGCCGCCGATGGTCGACTTCAGCGCGTCGTTGTCGTGCAGCGGGTCGCCATGGGTGGAGGGCAGCAGCACCAGCACGTCGATGTCGGAATAGGGGAACAGCTCCCCGCGGCCATAGCCGCCGACCGCGACGAGCGCCGCGCCCTTGGGCATCAGCGCGTGTTGCCACAGCGTCAGCAGCGTCTCGTCGACATGACGCGCCAGGCTGCGGATCAGCTTCGACGCCGCCGGCGCCGACGGCCGCGCGGCGCGGAAATGCTCGATCAGCGCGGTCTTGCCGTCGCGAAAGCGCGCGCGCAGCGACGGCAGTGCCGCAACGGGCGTGGGCAGCGCGGCCATCGCGGTGTCGCTCAACCCACCGCCGGCGGCGGGGACGGGCTGCCCGGCGAGAGCGTCAGCACCTCGTAGCCGCTGTCGGTCACCAGCACCATGTGTTCCCACTGCGCCGACAGCGAGCGGTCCTTGGTGACGATGGTCCAGCCATCGCCGAGTTCCTTGATCTCGCGCCGGCCGGCGTTGATCATCGGCTCGATCGTGAACACCATGCCCGGCAGCAGCTCATCGAGCGTGCCCGGGCGGCCGTAGTGCAGCACCTGCGGCTCCTCGTGGAACTTGCGGCCGATGCCGTGCCCGCAGAACTCGCGCACGACGGAGAAGCCATGGCGCTCGGTGAAGGTCTGGATCG
>CAYOXW010000354.1:0-1772 GCA_964408005.1 uncultured Methylibium sp. | reverse complement strand
CGCGAGGGCGGCCGCACCGTCGGCGCCGGCGTCGTGGCGACGATCATCGAGTAAGGAGCGGACCATGCAAAAGCAAAAGATCCGCATCCGTCTCAAGGCCTTCGACTACAAGCTGATCGACCAATCGGCGCTGGAGATCGTGGACACCGCCAAGCGCACCGGCGCGATCGTCAAGGGCCCGGTGCCCCTGCCGACCCGCATGCAGCGTTTCGACATCCTGCGTTCGCCGCACGTCAACAAGAGCTCGCGTGACCAGTTCGAGATCCGGACCCATCAGCGCTTGATGGACATCGTCGACCCGACCGACAAGACGGTCGACGCGCTGATGAAGCTGGACCTGCCGGCTGGCGTCGACGTCGAGATCAAGCTGCAATAAGCGATTCCGGGGTCGTCTGAGGGCCCCGGCAGTTGCGGCTTCGGCCGCCGCTGCTACAATCTCAGGCTTTTCCGCCGGTGCGTTCGCGCGCCGGCGCCATAGAGGCGGCCCCGGCCGTCTCCGTGCAAATCAGCCCGGCCAATCGATGTCGGGTATCGGAGTAGAACCATGACGACAGCCAATCCGGGCCACCGCCTCGGTTTGCTGGGCCGCAAGGTGGGCATGATGCGCATCTTCACGGATGACGGCGACGCCGTTCCCGTGACCGTGCTCGACGTGTCCAACAACCGCGTTGCCCAGGTCAAGACCGTCGAAGCCGACGGCTACAGTGCCATCCAGGTGGCCTACGGGGCGCGCAAGGCCTCGCGCGTTTCCAAGCCCGAAGCCGGGCACCTCGCGAAGGCGGGTGTCGAGGCGGGCGAAATCCTCCAGGAGTTCCGCGTCGATGCCGCGGTCGCTTCCGAGTACAAGCCGGGCGGCGCGCTGCCCGTGAGCCTGTTCGCCGTGGGTCAGTTGGTCGACGTGCAGGGCACCTCGATCGGCAAGGGTTTCACCGGCACGATCAAGCGCCACAACTTCGGCTCGCAGCGCGCGTCGCACGGCAACAGCCGTTCGCACAACGTGCCGGGCTCGATCTCGATGGCGCAGGATCCGGGGCGCGTGTTCCCGGGCAAGAAGATGTCCGGTCACCTCGGTGATGCCACCGTGACGACGCAGAACCTCGACGTCATCCGCGTCGACGAGGCGCGCTCGCTGCTGCTGGTGCGCGGTGCGGTCCCGGGTGCGAAGAACGGTTTCGTGACCGTGCGCCCGGCCGTCAAGGTCAAGGCCAAGAAGGGGGCGGACTGATGCAACTCGAGCTCCTGAATGAGCAGGGCCAGGCCGCGGCCAAGGTCGATGCGCCGGACACCGTGTTCGGTCGCGACTACAACGAGGCGCTGATCCACCAGATCGTCGTTGCCTACCAGGCCAATGCCCGCCAGGGCACCCGGGCCCAGAAGGATCGGCAGATGGTCAAGCACTCGACCAAGAAGCCGTTCCGCCAGAAGGGCACCGGTCGCGCGCGCGCTGGTATGACCTCCTCGCCGCTGTGGCGCGGGGGCGGTCGCATCTTCCCGAACAGCCCGGACGAGAACTTCACCCAGAAGGTCAACAAGAAGATGTACCGCGCCGGCATGGCCGCCATCTTCTCGCAGCTGGCCCGCGAAGGCCGCGTGGCCGTCGTCGACTCGATCAGCGTCGACGCGCCCAAGACGAAGCTGCTGGTCGACAAGTTCAAGGCCATGGGCCTGGACTCGGTGCTGGTGATCGCCGACCAGGTCGACGACAACCTCGCGCTGGCTTCGCGCAACCTGGCCAACGTGCTGGTGGTCGAGCCGCGTTACGCCGACCCGCT
>CAYOXW010000353.1:0-1803 GCA_964408005.1 uncultured Methylibium sp. | reverse complement strand
AACTTCTTCCGCGAGAACGAGACCGTCTACATGGTGATGAACTACCTGCAGGGCGACACGCTGCAGGACTTCATCGTCACGGCCCGCGACCTGAAGCGCGACAAGGTTTTCCGCGAATCGACGATTCGTTCACTGTTCGACGAGATCCTGCGCGGGCTGCGCATCGTCCATCAGCACAAGATGCTGCACCTGGACATCAAGCCGGCCAACATCTTCATCACCAACGACAACAAGGCGGTGATGCTGGACTTCGGCGCCGCGCGCGAGGTCCTGAGCAAGGAAGGCAACTTCATCCGCCCGATGTACACGCCCGGCTTCGCCGCGCCCGAGATGTACCGCCGCGACGGCACGCTCGGCCCCTGGACCGACATCTACGCGATCGGCGCGTGCATCTACGCCTGCATGCAGGGCTATCCGCCCAACGACGCGCCGCAGCGCAACGACAAGGACCGTCTCGGCCTGAGCCTGTCACGGCTGCGCAGCGTCTACTCGGACAACCTGATCGAGGTGACCGAGTGGTGCATGTCGCTCGACCCGCTGTCGCGTCCGCAGAGCGTGTTCGCGCTGCAGAAGGAGCTGGCGCGCGAGACCGAGCGCCGCTACACCAAGCTCAGCTTCGGCGAACGGCTGAAGCTGCAGCTCGAGAACATCAAAACCGGCGTCAAGGCTTGAGGCCGGAGCCTGCTCATGCGCTTTTCCGTCTACCAGATCAGCCGCAAGGGCGGCCGCGAGAAGAACGAAGACCGCATGGGCTATTGCTACACGCGGGATTCGGGGCTGTTCGCGCTCGCCGATGGCATGGGCGGCCACCCGGAGGGCGAGGTGGCCTCGCAGCTCGCGCTGCAGACGCTCGCCGCGATGTACCAGCGCGACGCCAAGCCGGTGCTGAAGGACCCGCTGCGCTTCCTGCACGACGCGGTGATCGCCGGCCACCACCAGCTGATCCGCTACGCGACCGAGAAGGCGCTGATCGACACACCGCGCACAACCGTCGTCGCCTGTGTGATGCAGGGCAATGCCGCCTACTGGGCGCATTGCGGCGACTCGCGGCTGTACCTGGTGCGCGGTGACAAGCTGATCGCGCGCACCCGCGACCACAGCTATTCCGAGCTGCAGGAGACCATGTCGCAGGTCGTGCCGATGGGCGACCGCTTCAACCGCAACGTGCTGTTCACCTGCCTGGGCAGCCCGGGCAAGCCGGTGGTCGATACCGTCGGTCCGCTGATCCTGCACCAGGGCGATCGGCTGCTGCTGTGCTCGGACGGCCTGTGGGGCAGCGTCAGCGACGAGATCATCACCGCCCAGCTCGCCAACCACGCGATCGGCGATGCGGTGCCCGAGCTGGTCGAGCAGGCGCTGCGCCTTGGCGGCCCCAAATGCGACAACGTCACCGTGCTCGCGGTCGAGTGGGAGTCGGCCACCGATGACGTGCCGACGATCTCGACCCAGACGCTCGGCGAGGAGGTGTTCGCCTCGACGATCCAGGCCAGCATGGGCGGCGGCGCGGGCGACCCCGACGAGCTCGACGAGGCCGAGATCGAGCGCTCGATCCGTGAGATCAACGAGGCGATCCGTCGCTCCTCGCAGAAGAAGTCCTAGCACCAGGCACCCGATCGACAATGTGGCGGCCTGCGGGCCGCCTTCGTTTTTTCACCAGGATCTCCATGAGCTTCGTTCGCACCCGTGACCGCGCCGCCGATGCGCTGCGCCCCGTCACCCTGACCCGTCGCTACACCGTCCATGCCGAGGGCTCGGTGCTGGTCGCCTTCGGCGACACCAAGGTGCTGTGCACCGCCTCGGTCG
>CAYOXW010000352.1:0-1823 GCA_964408005.1 uncultured Methylibium sp. | reverse complement strand
GCTGATCAACGCCTGCGACGCCGGGCGCGAGGGCGAGCTGATCTTCCGGCTGATCGTGCAGTACGCCGGTACCGAGAAGAAGCCGATCGACAAGCCGGTGCGGCGCCTCTGGCTGCAGAGCATGACGCCGCAGGCGATCCGCGACGGCTTCGACGCGCTGCGCAGCGACAAGGAGTTGCTGGGCCTGGCCGACGCGGCGCGCAGCCGCAGCGAGGCCGACTGGCTGGTCGGCATCAACGGCACGCGCGCGATGACCGCCTTCAACTCGCGCGACGGCGGCTTCTTCCTGACCACCGTCGGGCGGGTGCAGACGCCGACGCTGTCCATCGTCGTCGAGCGCGAGGAGAAGATCCGCAAGCACGTCGCGCGCGACTACTGGGAGCTCAAGGCCGGCTTCGCCGCCCAGGCCGGCGAGTACGAGGGCAAGTGGTTCGAGCCGAAGTGGAAGAAGAACCCGGACGACCCCGACGCGCGCGCCGACCGGCTGTGGAACGCCGCCGACGCGAACGCGATCGCCGACGCCTGCCGCGGCCAGCCGGCCACGGTGACCGAGGAATCGAAGCCCAGCAGCCAGAGCGCGCCGCAGCTCTACGACCTGACGCTGCTGCAGCGCGAGGCCAACTCGCGCTTCGGCTTCTCGGCCAAGACGACGCTGTCGATCGCGCAGGCGCTGTACGAGAAGCACAAGGTGCTGACCTACCCGCGAACCGACTCGAAGGCGCTGCCCGAGGACTATGTCAGCGTCGTCAAGCAGACGATGGAGATGCTCGCCACCGAGGAGCTGCCGGGCCCGCTGAAGACGCTGTCGGCGCATGCGAGGAAGGCGGTCAAGGAGGGCTATGTCAAGCCCAACAAGCGCATCTTCGACAACGCCAAGGTCTCGGATCACTTCGCGATCATCCCGACGCTGCAGGCACCCAAGAGCCTGACCGACATCGAGGCCAAGCTCTACGACCTCGTGGTCAAGCGTTTCCTCGCGGTGTTCTACCCGCCGGCCGAGTTCCAGGTGACGACGCGCATCTCGACGGTGACGGTCGGTGGCAAGGAACACAAGTTCCAGACCAACGGCAAGGTGATGGTCAAGCCCGGCTGGCTGGCGGTCTACGGCAAGGAGGCGCAGGACGACGACGCGACGCTGGTCGCGGTCGCGCCGGGCGAGGTGGTGCGCACCGAGAGCGTCGACGTCAACGCGCTGAAGACCAAGCCGCCGGCGCGCTACACCGAGGCGACGCTGCTGTCGGCGATGGAAGGCGCCGGCAAGCTGATCGACGACGACGAGCTGCGCGAGGCCATGGCCGAGAAGGGCCTGGGCACGCCGGCCACGCGGGCGCAGACCATCGAAGGGCTGCTGCTCGAGAAGTACATGCACCGCGACGGCCGCGAGCTGGTGCCGACCGCCAAGGCCTTCCAGCTGATGACGCTGCTGCGCGGCCTGCAGGTCGAGGAGCTGACCCAGCCCGAGCTGACCGGCAACTGGGAGTACCAGCTCGCCGAGATGGAGCACGGGCGCCTGAGCCGCGACGCCTTCATGACCGAGATCGCCGCGATGACTCAGCGCATCGTCGCCAAGGCCAAGGAGTACGACCGCGACACCATCCCCGGCGACTACGCGACCCTGAAGACGCCCTGTCCCAAGTGCGGCGGCGTGGTGAACGAGAACTACCGCCGCTTCGCCTGCGTCGGCACGAGCGCGAAGGAAGACAACGCCTGCGGCTTCAGCATCAGCAAGATCCCCGGCAGCCGCAGCTTCGAGATCGACGAGGCCGAGTCCTTCATCGCGCACCGGAAGATCGGCCCGCTGGAGGGATTCCGCTCCAAGGCCG
>CAYOXW010000351.1:0-1825 GCA_964408005.1 uncultured Methylibium sp. | reverse complement strand
CGTCGCGGATCTCGAAGTCCATGCCCTTCTCGAACAGCACGAAGCGGCAGCGGTGCGAGTAGGGGTCGGTGGTTCCGGAGTAAAGCACCATCATGGTGGCGGGCTCCTGTCGCCCGCGCAGCGGGCATCTATAAAACGAAAAGCGGAGTGGGCCGGGGGGCTGCCCACTCCGCGTCACACCGGGTCGCTAGGCGACCCGGTGCGGCCGGGTCATTTGACGTCTTTCCAGTACGCGGCGTTGAGTCGCCACGCGATCACGGTAAAGCCCGCCAGGAACAACAGCACCCACACCCCCAGGCGCAGGCGCTGCTTCTGCACCGGCTCGCCCATCCATTGCAGATAGGCAACCAGGTCTGCAACAGCGTTGTCGTACTCGCGCGGCGTCAGCGTGCCCGGCGTCAGCTGGCGGTAGCCGGCGAAGCGGTGCACCTTCTTGCTGTGGTCGTGCGCGTCGGTCTCCTCGACGAACACCGCCTCGCGCTGGCCTTGCAGCTCCCACAACACGTGCGGCATGCCGACGCTCGGGAAGGCGAGGTTGTTCCAGCCGGTCGCCTTGCTGTCGTCGCGATAGTACGAACGCAGGTAGGTGTAGAGGTAGTCCGCGCCGCTGCCGTTGGCGCCGGCACGCGAGCGGGCGATGACGGTGAGGTCGGGCGGCACGCCACCGAACCAGGCCTTGGCCTCCTTCGGGTCGAGCGCAACCTTCATCGTCTCGCCGACCTTGTCGGTCGCGAACAGCAGGTTCTGCTTGATCTGCGCCTCGGTCAGACCGATGTCACGCAGCCGGTTGTAGCGCATGTACTCGGCGGCGTGGCAGTTCAGGCAGTGGTTGACGAACAGGCGCGCGCCGTTCTGCAGGGCCGCCTGGTCGCTGAGCTTGGCCTCGGGGAACTTGTCCCAGGCGATGCCGCCCTCGGCGGCCAGGGCCGGGCCAGCGAACGCGAAGGCCGCGACGATCAGTGCAAGGATCTTCTTCATGGTCTGGATTCCGCGGCTCAGTGGCTCTCGAAGGTCACGCGCTCGGGCACCGGCTTGAAGCGGCCGAGCGTGCTCCACCACGGCATCAGCAGGAAGAAGCCGAAGTACACGAGCGTGCCGAACTGCGATACCCGTTCGTTCAGTGCCGACGGCGCCTGGATGCCGAAGTAGCCGAGCACCAGGAAGAAGAGCACGAACACCGCATAGACCCACTTGTGCCAGTCGGGACGGTAGCGGATCGACTTCACCGGGCTGCGGTCGAGCCAAGGCAGGAAGAACAGGATGACGACCGCGCCGCCCATCACCACGACGCCCCAGAACTTGGCATCGAAGGTCTTGAGCAGGAAGGCCGCGGCCACGGCCGCGATGGCGATGCCGAGCTTCGCGCCGCCGCCGAAGCGACCCTTCAGGATCGCGCCCACCGCCCCCAGCGCGACCAGCACGACGAGGACGTCGACCATGAAGTCCGTGGTCGCGCGCAGCATCGAGTAGTACGGCGTGAAGTACCACACCGGGGCGATGTGCGCCGGCGTCTTCAGCGGGTCGGCGGGGATGAAGTTGTTGAACTCGAGGAAGTAGCCCCCGAACTCCGGCGCGAAGAACACGATCGCCGTGAAGGCCATCAGGAACACGCTGACCCCGAGGATGTCATGCACCGAGTAGTAAGGATGGAAGGGGATGCCGTCGAGCGGGCGGCCCTGGGCGTCCTTCTTGGCCTTGATCTCGACGCCGTCCGGGTTGTTCGAACCCACCTCGTGCAGCGCGATGATGTGCGCGACCACCAGGCCCAGTAGCACCAGCGGCACCGCGATGACGTGGAAGCTGAAGAAGCGGTTCAGCGTCGCGT
>CAYOXW010000350.1:0-1827 GCA_964408005.1 uncultured Methylibium sp. | reverse complement strand
TACCGCCAGCCGGTGACGCGCGGCGACATCGAGGACATCCGCGGCGTCACCGTCAGCAGCCAGCTGCTCAAGCAGCTCGAGGACCGTGGCTGGGTCGAGACCATCGGCCATCGCGAGACGCCGGGGCGCCCGGCGCTGCTCGCGACCACGCGCCAGTTCCTCGACGATCTCGGACTCGCCTCGCTCGACCAGCTGCCGGCGCTCGATGGCGTGGCGGGCGGCGACGCGGTCGCGGCCTTGCAGCTGCAGCAGCCCTCGTTGCTCGACGCCGGTGCGGTGCCGACCGAGGACGGCGCGGCCGACGATGCGTCCATCGCGTCCACCGACGCGACGGACGTCCCAGCCGAGGTGCCCGACGCCGACGCTGCCCCTGATCTGACCCCGGCCGACGCCGGCACGGAACCCACCGTATGACCGAGAACGACAACCTGCCGGGCACCCCGCCCGAGGACTCCACGCCCGACGCCCCCGCGCCGGCGCCCAAGCGTCGCCCGCGCAAGCCGGCCGCGGCAGGGGTCGAAGCGGTCCCCGATGCCGTGACGGCGGAATCCGCCACGGCGGCCGATGCGCCGCCGCCGCGGCCTCGCCGGCGGCGCAGCGCTGCGGCCGATGCACCGGTCGCCGAAGGGGCGGCCGACGCGGCCGTGGAGTCTGCCGCGGCGATACCGGCCGCGCCTGGTGAGGGCGAGGCCCGGACCGGCACCGCGACGGCGGCACAGGTCGCCGATGCGACCGAGGGCGAGGTCGCCGACGGGGCCGGCGAGGAGGGCGAGGGACGGCGTGGCCGTAACCGCCGCCGTGGCCGTGGCAAGGAGCGCGGCGAGCGTCCCGCCGGCGAGGAGGGCGCGCCGCGCGCCGCCGCGCCGGTTGCTCCGGAGGTCGACGCCGCCGAGACCGCGGCGCGCTTTGACGAGGTGCTCAGCGGCGCCTACGACGCCGAGGCGCCCGAGCCCGATGACGAGGCGAGCCTCGAGGCCGCGGCCAAGCGCGTGCTGCGCCCCGACCCCGACGCGCCGAAGCTGCACAAGGTGCTGGCGCAGTCCGGCATCGGCTCGCGCCGCGACATGGAGCAGCTGATCGCCGACGGCGCGGTCACGGTCAACGACGAGGTGGCGCACATCGGCATGCGGGTCGCGTTCGGCGATCGCATCGCGGTCAACGGCAAGCCGGTGCGGGTGCGCATCCACGGCGGCCCGGCGCGTCTGCTGGCCTATCACAAGCCGGCCGGCGAGGTCGTGACCTTCAACGATCCCGAGGGGCGCCCGACCGTGTTCCGCCGCCTGCCGCGCCTGCAGCATGGCAAGTGGCAGTCGGTCGGCCGGCTGGACATCAACACCGAAGGTCTGCTGCTGTTCACGACCTCGGGCGAGCTGGCCAACCAGCTGATGCATCCGCGCTTCGGCGTCGAGCGTGAGTACGTGGTGCGCGTGCTCGGCAGCCTCGACGACGAACAGCGCGCACGGCTGCTCGAGGGCGTCGAGATCGATGGCCAGCCGGCCTCGTTCAAGAGCATCGAGGACGGCGGCGGCGATGGCGCGAACCGCTGGTACCGCGTCGTGATCACGGAAGGCCGCAACCGCGAGGTGCGCAAGCTGTTCGACAAGGTCGGGCTGGCGGTGAGCCGGCTGATCCGCATCCGCTACGGCACCGTCGTGCTGCCGCGCGGTCTGCGGCGTGGCGTGTGGGTCGAGCTGGGCGAGCAGGACCTGCGCATGATCCGCCAGCTGGCGGCCGGTCCGCGCGCTCCGGGCGAGCGCGCTGCCGGCGAGCGGCCCGCGAGCGAGCCCCGTGGCGCACGGGGGGGGCGCGACGAGCGCCGCCCGGCGG
>CAYOXW010000349.1:0-1855 GCA_964408005.1 uncultured Methylibium sp. | reverse complement strand
GAGCCGGCCGCAGCGGCCCCCGAGGCTAGGCCGCCCGCGCCAGCGGCAGGCTGAGCACGAAGCGGCTGCCGCCGCCCTCGCGCGCCTCGCAGCGCACGCTGCCGCCGTGGTGGGCGGCGATCTGGCGCACCAGGCTCAGGCCCAGGCCGACGCCGCCGGCCTGCTCGGCGTGACCGCTCAGGCGGTAGAAGGGCTCGAAGATGCGCTCGCGCTCGGCCGCCGGCACGCCGGGGCCGCGGTCGCACACCGCCAGCTCGACGCCGGCCGCGACGCGCCGCAGCCGCAGCTCGGGCGGCGTGTCGCCGCCGTAGCGGCGCGCGTTCTCGAGCAGGTTGCGCAGCGCGCGGCGCAGCAGGCGTTCGTCGGCGGCGAGGGTGGGCGGCAGCGCGGGCTCGCCGGCCTCGGGCAGGTCCAGCGTCGCGTCGACGCGCGCGGCCTCCTCGGCCGCGAGCCCGACCAGATCGACCGGCTCGGCCACGACCGGTGCGTCGGCCGCGCGCGCATCGAGCCGGCTGGCCAGCAGCACCTCCTCGACCAGCGCGTCGAGCTCGCGGATGTTGCGCTCGATCTCGGCCTGCAGCACCGCGCGCCTGTCCGGCCCGGCGGCGTCGAGCATCGCCAGCGCCATCTTCAGCCGCGCCAGCGGCGAGCGCAGCTCGTGGCTGGCATTGGCGAGCAGCGAGCGGTTGGCCTGCAGCAGCGCCTCGACACGCGCCGCGGCATGGTTGAAGCTGGCCGCGACGGCGGCGACCTCGTCACGCCCCGACGCATCGACGCGGTGGTGCAGCGCGCCGGCCCCGAAGGCTTCGACGCCGCGCTGCAGCGCCTCGAGCCGGCGCGTCAGGCGCCGCACGACCGGATAGGCGCCCCCGGCGATCGCGACGAACAGCACGCCGAGCACCACCACCAGTCCGGTGCCGCTCAACAGCGACGGGTCGGCGAACAGCCGTGCCGGCCCGCCGGGCCCGGCGCCGCCGCGCGGCCGCGGCGGGCGCACGATCCACAGGCCACGCCCGTCGCTGAGCAGCGCGCGCTGCGGACCGCGCTCGCCACCGCTCCCCGCCCCTCCGTCCTCGGGCCCGCCGAGCCGTCGCGCCCAGCGCGCGAACTCCGGCGCCTCGGCGATGCGCCGGCCCGTGGCGTCATCGAGCGCGAGCGGCAGGCGCAGGCGCTCGGACCAGTCAAGCAGCGCCGCCGACTGTTCGGCCAGCGGCGCCTCCGGCGGCGGCAGCGCGTTCTGCAGCAGCTCGGCCCAGGCGGCCAGGCGCTGGCTGCTGTCGGACTGGAAGCGGGTGCGCTCCTGCTCAAGCTTGCGCTGCACCAGCCAGCCCGAGCCCAGCGCGAACAGCAGCAGCACGGCCACCACCGTCAGGTAGATGCGCAGGTAGAGCGTCTTCATGACGACCCCTCGCCCGCGGCGTACCGCGGGCGATCCCCCGGGGGGATCGGGCCCGGCTTGGGGCGGCCCGGCGCTCGGGCCCGCCGCGTCAAATCAGGCCCCATCGGTGTCCTGCTTCTTCGCGAACACGTAGCCGGCCCCGCGCACCGTGAGGATGCGGCGCGGGTTCTTCGGGTCGTCCTCGATCGCCGCGCGGATGCGCGAGACGTGCACGTCGATCGAGCGGTCGAAGGCCTCGAGCGCATGGCCCTTGAGCGCGTCCATGATCTGGTCGCGCGAGAGCACCCGCCCCGGCGCGCGCGCCAGCACCAGCAGCAGGTCGAACTGGTAGCTGGTCAGCTCGCAGGGCTGGCCCTCGAGCCGCACCTGGCGCCCGCCCGGGTCGATCTCCAGGCGGCCAAAGCGCAGCACGTCGTCGTCGGCCGAGGGCGCGGCGCGGCGCAGCAGCGCCTTCAC
>CAYOXW010000348.1:0-1865 GCA_964408005.1 uncultured Methylibium sp. | reverse complement strand
GGTCCGCCAGCGGCGCCCCCTGGAGGGGGAGCGGCGCAGCCGCAACGGGGGTGGGCCCGTTCACGCACCTTCCTTCTCCAGCTTGGCGACGAGGGGCAGGATCTCGTCGCGCAGCGCCTCGGGCGTGATCGGGCCGATGTGCTTGTGGCGGATCACGCCGTACTTGTCGACCACGAAGGTCTCGGGCACGCCGTAGACGCCGTAGTCGATGCCGACCAGGCCCTCGGCGTCGGACACCGACAGCTGGTAGGGGTCGCCATGCTGCTTCAGCCAAGCCAGCGCGTCGGCGCGCTGGTCCTTGTAGTTCAGGCCGATCAGCGGCACCGTGCCCCGCTTGGCCAGGTCGACCAGCAGCGGGTGCTCGATGCGGCAGGCCACGCACCACGAGGCCCAGACGTTGAACAGCCAGACCTTGCCGCGCAGGTCGGCCGTCGAGAGCTTGGCGCCGGGGTCGGCGAGCTGCGGCAGGCTGAACATCGGCGCCGGCTTGTCGACCAGCGGCGAGGGCACCTCGCGCGGATCGCGGTTCAGGCCGACGGCGAGGAAGCCCGCCAGCAGCAGGAAGATCGCCAGCGGCAGCAGCGCGCGCCTCATGCCGTGGCCGCTCCGCTCGGCAGCGCCGCACTCGCGCGGCGCGCGCGGTAGCGCCGGTCGGCCACCGCGAGGAAGCCGCCGGCGCCCATCAGCAGGCAGCCGATCCAGATCCAGTTGACGAAGGGCTTGTGGTGCAGCCGCACCGCCCAGGCGGTGGCGCTGACCGGCTCGCCGAGCGAGGTGTAGAGGTCGCGCGTCAGGCCGCGGTCGATCGAGCCTTCGGTCATCGCCATGCGTGTGACGTCGTACAGGCGCCGCTCCGGGTGCAGCACGGTGACCGGGCGGCCCTGCGCGTCGGTGACCGTCAGGTCGGCGCGGCGCGCGGTGTAGTTGGGCCCGCGCAGCTCGCGCACGCCCTCGAGGCGGAACTGGTAGCCGCCGACGCTGGCGCTCTGGCCGGGCTCCATGCGCACGTCGGTCTCGCTCTCGTAGCCCATCACCAGCGTGACGCCGACGATGAAGACCGCGACGCCGACATGCGCGAGCAGCATGCCGTACCAGGACAGCGGCTGGCGCGCCAGCGCCTCGGCCGTGCCGCGCTCGCTCTCGCGCACGCGCTGCACGACATGGGCGACGCTGCTGGCGGCGATCCAGGCCGCCAGCAGCAGGCCGAAGCCGATCATCGGCGTCCACTTGCCCAGCAGCAGCGGCGCGACGACGGCGGCGACGAAGCTCACCGCCGCGGCCCACTTCAGCTGCACCGCAATCTCCGGCAGCCGGGCCTCGCGCCAGCGCGCGACGGGTCCGATGCCGATCAGGAACAGCGCCGGCGCCATCAGCGGCACGAACACCGCCTGGAAGTAGGGCGGGCCGACCGAGATCTTGCCCATGTTCAGCGCGTCGAGCAGCAGCGGGTAGAGCGTGCCCAGCAGCACCGCGGCGGCGGCGACGACCAGCAGCACGTTGTTGGCCAGCAGCGCCGACTCGCGCGACACCAGCTCGAAGCTGCCGCCCAGCCCGACCTTGGGCGCGCGCCAGGCGAACAGCGTGAGCGAGCCGCCGATCACGATCACCAGGAAGCCGAGGATGAACAGGCCGCGCGCCGGGTCGGTGGCGAACGCATGCACCGAGCTCAGCACGCCCGAGCGGACGATGAAGGTGCCCAGCAGCGACAGCGAGAAGGCCAGGATCGCCAGCAGCGCGGTCCACATCTTGAAGCCGCCGCGCTTCTCGGTCACCGCCAGCGAGTGGATCAGCGCGGTGCCGACCAGCCAGGGCATGAAGGAGGCGTTCTCGACCGGGTCCCAGAACCACCAGCCGCCCCAGCCGAG
>CAYOXW010000347.1:0-1912 GCA_964408005.1 uncultured Methylibium sp. | reverse complement strand
CCGAGGGCGCGCAGGAAGGTCGCGGTGTGGCTGGTGCCGGCGCCGACCTCCATGTCGTAGGGCTGCAGCAGCGCGCAGCCCTGCTCGGCCCAGTAGTGCTGCAGGCGCAGGATGATTTGCTGGAAGCTCAGCATTCTTTCGCGGGAGTCGAGGGGCCGGCGCGGAACGCGCGGCGAGCCGCAGATTCTAGGCGGCGCCCCCTTAGGCGGGCGTCAGCCGTCCCGCCGCTCGGCCAGCCGCATCCTCAGCCCGACCGGGAACATCGTGAACGCGAGCCGCTCCTCGGGCGCGCCGCCGCCCGCCGGGCCGACCTCGAGCAGCTCGAACCGCCGCGCCAGCATCGCCAGCACCATCGTCATCTCCAGCAGCGCCAGCCCGCGGCCCGGGCACAGCCGCGGCCCGGCGCCGAAGGGCATCGAGGCCTTGCGCAGCGCGGCGGCGTCCTCGCGCCAGCGCGGCGGCCGGAAGTCGGCGATGTCGGCCGCGAGCCGCTCGTCCATCGCGGCACGGCGCATCAGGCAGAACAGCGGCGCGCCGGCCGGCAGCCGCCACTCCCCGAGCGTGGTGTCGTGGTTGGCCTCGAGAAAGAGCAGCGGGGCCACCGGCTTGAGCCGCATCGCCTCGTGGACCGCGGCCTCGACGCCGGCGAGGCCGCGCGCCGCGTCGACGCTGGGCGGCAGCGCGGCCGCGCCGAGCGCGGCGTCGACCTCGGCCACCAGCGCCTGCCAGTCGCCGCGGTGCGTGTGCAGCAGCCAGATCGCCCACGACAGCGTGTGCGCGGTGGTGTCCTCGCCCGCCAGCAGCACGGTGATGACGTTGCCGACCACCTCGGCCTCGGTGAGCGCGTCGCCCTCGGCGTCGCGCGCCACGAGCATCGCCTCCAGCAAGTCGGTGGGCCGCTCGCGCCGCCCCGGCTCGTCCTGCAGCCGCTGGCGGGCGGCGCCCACGAAGCCGCGCACCGCGTCGTGGATCTGCCGCAGCGCGCGGTCGTAGGCGCGGTCGGCCGGCAGCCGCAGCCAGTGCCAGTACGGCCAGGGCGCGTTGATGCGGCGAAACAGCATCGGGAACATCTGGTCGAGATGCTGCTGGATCGGGTGCGGCGCGTTCAGCGTGTCGAGATCGACGCCGAAGGCCAGGCCCGCGGTCACGTCGACCGTGTAGCGCGTCAGCGAGGCCTGCAGGTCGATCGCCTCGCCGCGCCTCGCGGCCGCCAGCCACTGCTCGCCGAGCCGCTCGGTCACGCGCTGCAGCGACGGGAAGTAGCGCCGCAGGTGGGTCGGGTCGAAGGCGCTCGTGACCAGCCGGCGCTGGCGCTGCCAGTCCGCGCCCTCGGCCGAGAACACCCCATGCCCGCCGGCCTCGCGGATCACCGCCTCGATCGGCCGCATGCGCCGCCAGGTCTGGGGACGCTCGCGCAGCGCCGTGGCGATCAGCGCCGGGTCGCTGAGCACCAGCGCATCGCGCCGGCCGATGCGCAACCGGTAGGCCGGCCCGTAGCGCTCGGCCCAGGCCTCCATCTGCTGGTGCAGCCGCGGCAGGTCGAACTGCAGCAGGTTGCCGACCAGCGGCCAGGGTCGCGGACCGCCGAGCTGCTCGATCGTGCGGGGGGCGGCGGCGTGCGGGGTCAGGGACGGTGTTGCCGACATCGGGCCTCCGGGCCACGGGGGGACGCGCCATTCTGCGCGCCGCCTGCGCCAGGCTGGCGCAGGCCCCAGCGTCTACCCGGGGACGACGCTGGCGGGGCACGCGGCTAGCATCGCCCGATCCATGTGCCGCCTGCCCGCCCGCCGCGCCCTGCCGCTCGCCCTCGTGGCCACGCTGCTGGGCGCCTGCGCGGCGCGGCAGGAGCCGCCGCGGCCGCCGGACCTCGCCGCGACCCCGGCGGCCTGGGCGGCGCAGCGCAGCGACGACG
>CAYOXW010000346.1:0-1914 GCA_964408005.1 uncultured Methylibium sp. | reverse complement strand
ACCACCATGGCTTCGACGCCGAGCAGGCCGGGCGCGGCGGCTGGAGCGTGCTGGTCGGCGACAGCATCCACAACTTCTGCGACGGCGTGCTGATCGCGACGGCCTTCCTCGTCGATGTGCAGCTCGGCATCCTGACCGCGGCCGCGGTCATCGCGCACGAGATTCCTCAGGAGGTCGGTGACTACATCGTGCTGCTCAACGCCGGCTTCTCGCGCATGCGGGCGCTGGCCTACAACGCGCTGTCGGGGCTGGCCGGCGTGGCTGGCGGCGTGCTCGGCTACCTGGTGATGCGCGAGTTCAATGCCGTGCTGCCCTACCTGCTGGTGGTGGCGGCGAGCAGCTTCGTCTACGTGGCGGTGGCCGACCTGATCCCGCAGCTGCAGCGTCGGCTCGCTTGGCGCGACACCGCGAGCCAGCTGCTGTGGCTCGGCGCCGGCCTGGCGCTGACGGCGCTGCTCGCAAGCCTCTCGCACGAGCATGGCCACGAGGAGCCGCCGCACAGCGCGGCCGAACACGGGCACTGAGCCCGGGACGGCGGGTCACGGCCCGCCGTGCGCGGGGCGGGGCTAGCCGGAGTTGCGCAGCCCGGCCGCGACGCCGTTGATCGACAGGTGGATGCCGCGCTGCACACGCTCGTGCGCCGCACCGGCGGACTGGCTGCGGTAGCGCCGCATCAGCTCGACCTGCAGGTGGTTCAGCGGGTCGATGTAGGGCATGCGGTGGGTGATCGAGCGCGCCAGCGCGGGGTTGGCGACCAGCCGGTCCGACTCGCCGGTGATCAGCGCGAGCGCGCGCTGCGTGCGCTCCCACTCGGCCTGGATGGCCGCGAAGATGCGCTTGCCGCCCCGCTTGTCCGGCACCAGCTCGACGTAGCGGCTCGCGATCGCGAGGTCGCTCTTCGCGAGCACCATGTCGATGTTCGAGACCAGCGTGCGGAAGAAGGGCCACTGCGCGTGCATGCGCTGCAGCAGCGCCAGCCGCTCGTCGTGCGCGCCCTGGCCGGCACCGAGCCACTGCTCGACCGCCGCGCCGAAGCCGTACCAGCCGGTCAGGCCGACGCGGCACTGGCCCCAGCTGAAGCCCCAGGGGATCGCGCGCAGGTCCTCGATCGCGCGCGTTGCCTTGCGCGAGGCGGGGCGCGAGCCGATGTTGAGCTCGGCGATCTCGCGGATCGGCGTGGCGTCGAAGAAGTAGTCGGTGAAGCCCGGCGTCTCGTAGACCAGGCCGCGGTAGGCGGCCATGCTCAGCGACGACAGCTCGGCGGCGGCCTCGAGGAAGCGCCGCGGTGCGTGGCGCTTGGGCGGCAGCAGCGTGGCCTCGAGCGTTGCCGCGACCAGGGTCTCGAGGTTGCGCCGGCCGATCTCGGGGTTGGCGTACTTGGAGGCGATCACCTCGCCCTGCTCGGTCAGGCGGATCTGGCCGTTCACCGTGCCCGGCGGCTGCGCCAGGATGGCCTGGTAGCTGGGCCCGCCGCCGCGGCCGACGGTGCCGCCGCGGCCGTGGAACAGCCGCAAGGTCAGCCCGTGCTCGCGCTCCAGCGGATCGAACAGTTCGACCAGCGCGTTCTCGGTGCGATACAGCTCCCAGTTGCTGGTGAAGAAGCCGCCGTCCTTGTTGCTGTCGCTGTAGCCGAGCATGACGTCCTGCTCGCCGCCGCTGGCCACCACCATCTCGGTGATGCCGGGCAGTGCATAGAACTCGCGCATGATGGCTTCGCTGCGGCGCAGGTCGCCGATGGTCTCGAACAGCGGCACGACGATCAGCGCCGCTTTCGCCGGCGCACCGGCACCTGGGCCCGCAAAGCCCGCGCCGGCGGCGCCCGACTCGCCGAGCAACCCGTCGAAGAGGCCGCACTCCTTCTGCAGCACCAGCACCTCGAGCAGGTCGCTCACCTCCTCGGTGTGGCTGATGATG
>CAYOXW010000345.1:0-1935 GCA_964408005.1 uncultured Methylibium sp. | reverse complement strand
GGGATGTTGTAGGCCGCCAGTTTGTCGGGGTCGAGCAGCACTTGGTACTTGCGCACCATGCCGCCGACCGAAGCGACCTCTGCGACGTTCGGCACCGTCTTCAGCTCGTACTTGAGGAACCAGTCCTGCAGCGCGCGCAGCTGTCCAGCGTCCATGCTGCCGCTGCGGTCGACCAGCGCGTACTGGTAGATCCAGCCCACGCCGGTGGCATCCGGTCCGAGCGCCGGCTTCGCCGCCGCGGGCAGGCGCGACTGCACCTGGTTCAGGTACTCCAGCACCCGCGAGCGCGCCCAGTAGGGGTCGGTGCCGTCCTCGAACAGCACGTAGACGAAGCTGTCGCCGAAGAAGGAGTAGCCGCGCACGACCTTGGCCCCCGGAACCGACAGCATGGTCGTCGTCAGCGGGTAGGTGACCTGGTTCTCGACGATGCGTGGCGCCTGGCCCGGGTAGGTGGTGCGGATGATGACCTGCACGTCCGACAGGTCGGGCAACGCGTCGAGCGGCGCGCGCTGCACGGCCCACAGCCCCCAGGCGGTGACGAGCAGCGTCGCCAGCAGCACCAGGAAGCGGTTGACGAGCGACCAGCGGATCAGCGCGGTGATCATCGCGAGGCTCCTGCGGCTGCCGGCACCGCTGGCGGCAGCAGCGTGAGCCGCGTCACCGTCGGCCCGTCATCGGGGTGCATGTAGAACTCGAAGTCGACCCGGTCGCCGGCCTCCAGGCCGCGCGGCCGCTGGTTCGGCGGCGGCAGCCTGAATTCCATCGTCATCGCGTCCCACTTGATGCTCGGCACCGGCCCGTGGCTGAGCGTCACGGTGTCGCGGTCGAGGGCCTCGATCAGCGCCTCACCGCGGTGGCGCTCGGCCTTGTCGGCGGCGCTCGGGGTCGGGGCCTGGTTCAGCCGCGCTTCCACCCCTTTCAGGCTCGCCTCGGAGTCGATCAGGAACTGCGACGAGACGACGACGCGCTGCCCGGCCTTCAAGCCGCGCTTGATCTCGGTCCGGCCGCCGGTCTCCAGGCCGGTCTCCACATCGACCGGCGCGAAGCGCCCCCCGTCCTCGGCCACCATCACCACCGCGCGCCGGCCGGTCTGGATCACGGCTTCGGTCGGCACCAGCAGCGCCTTCTCGGCGCGCGTGTCCATGAACTGCATCGTGACGAACAGTCCCGGCACCAGCCGGCCTTCGGGGTTGGCGAACTGCACCCTCGCCTTCAGCGTGCGCGTGGCCGGGCTCACCTCGGGCAGCAGCGCCTGCACGCTGCCGCGGAACACCGAGCCCGGGACGCCGGGGCTGCGCGCCTCGACCTGGCTGCCGGGGCGCACCAGCGCGGCCTGGCTTTCGGGCAGCTCGGCCAGCGCCCAGACGCTGGCCAGGCCGTTGATGCGCGCCAGCAGCATCCCCGGCGTCACCGTCATGCCCTCGCGAGCCACGAGTTCGGCCACCACGCCGCTCGACGGTGCGACGAGCGTGACGCGCGGTTGCACCGCGCCGGCCGCCTCGACACGCGCGACCTGGGCCTCGCTCATGCCGGCCAGCCGCAGGCGCTGGCGCGCGGCCGCGGCAAGGGCCGCGTCGCCCGGCGCGATGCGGCGAACGGCGAGGTATTCCTCCTGGGCCGCGACCCACTCGGGCACGTAGAGCTCGGCGAAGGGCTGGCCGGCGCGCACGCGGTCGAGCGTCGCCCGCACATGCAGCTTCTCGAGGTAGCCCGTGGCTCGCGCCTGCACCACCGACTGGTCGCGCTCGTTCCAGGCGATGCTGCCGACCGCGCTGACCATCGCTTGCAGCGCGCCCTCTTCGACTACCGCGGTGCGCACGCCGAGGTTCTGCTGGATGCGCGGGCTCACCGTGACCGTGCCCTGGTCGTCGCCGCCGGCGCCGCCATAGACCGGCACCAGCATCATGTCCATGAAGGGTGACTTGGCCGGTGCGT
>CAYOXW010000344.1:0-1950 GCA_964408005.1 uncultured Methylibium sp. | reverse complement strand
CCGGCACCTTGGCCTCGGCGCTGATGCGCTCGATCAGGCCCTTGCCGCCGCGCGGGATGATCACGTCGACGTACTCGGGCATCGCGATCAGCCGGCCGACCGCGGCGCGGTCGGTCGTCTCGACCAGCTGCACCGCCGTGCCCGGCAGCCCGGCCTCGGTCAGCGCCGCCTGCACCTCGCGGGCCAGCGCGAGGTTGCTGTGGATCGCCTCCGAGCCGCCGCGCAGGATGCAGGCGTTGCCGCTCTTGATCGCCAGCGAGGCGGCCTCGATCGTCACGTTCGGCCGGCTCTCGTAGATCATGCCGAACACGCCCAGCGGCACGCGCATGCGCCCGACGCTGATGCCGCTCGGGCGGCGGCGCAGCTCGGTGATCTCGCCGATCGGGTCGGGCATGGCGGCGATCTGCTCGCAGCCCTCGGCCACGGTCTCGATCACCTGGGGCGTGAGCTTCAGGCGGTCGAGCAGCGGCCCGCTCAAGCCGGCCTCGCGGGCGGCGGCGAGGTCGCGCTCGTTGGCCGCCTGCAGCGCGGCACGGCCCTCACGCAGCCGGCGCGCCAGCGCCCGCAGCGCGGCGTCCTTGGCGGCCGAGGGCGCGGCGGCCAGCACGCTCGCGGCAGCGCGCGCCAGCGTGCCCACGTGGGCCATGTAGGCAGGCAGGTCGTTGGGATTCATCGTGCGCCGATTGTCCCAAATCGGCCCGTGCCCGTTCAGCCCAGGGCCTGCAGCAGCAACAGCCACAGCGGCGCGGTGGCCGCGAAGGCCAGTGTCGAGACGACGATCGCCGCGGTCGTCTCGGCCTCGCCGCAGCGGTAGCGCTGCGCGAACATCAGCGCGTTCGCGCCGATGGGCATCGCCGCGGCCATCACGATCACCGTCAGCGCCAGCCCGCGCAGGCCCATGCCCCAGCCGGCCGCCAGCACCAGCGCCGGCTGCACCAGCAGCTTGGCCGCCGCCAGCGCGAGGGCCGCGCCGGCCGCACCGCGCAGGCCGTAGTGGCCGAGCGAGAGCCCTATCGCCACCAGGCACAGCGGCACCACCGCCGTGCCCAGCATCTGCAGCACCTCGTCGACGGGGCCGGGGATCGGCACGCCGCCCAGGTTCCAGGCCATGCCGGCGAGCACCGGCAGCACGATCGGGTGGATCACGGTGTTCTTCGCCGTCAGCAGCAGCGTGCGCCGCAGCGGCACGCCGGCGCCGGCCGCGCGCGCCGCGGCGCGCGCGACGTCCTGCTCGACCAGCAGCGTCAGCGTCGTCAGCAGGATCAGCGCGTGCAGGCTGACCACCGACAGGTGCAGCTGCAGCCCCGCCTCGCCGAACAGCGCCGCGGCCATCGGGATGCCGAGCTGGGCGTTGTTGCCGAAGGCCGCGGTGATGGCGCGCACCGCGGGGCGGGCCGGCGCCGGCGGCGCATGGCGCCGCTGCTGGGCATAGACCAGCAGCATCCATGCGACCACCGGCATGAAGAAGGCGGCGAGCGCCTGCCAGGGCAGCGCCGCGAGGTCGATGCGCGCGGTGGCGCGGAACAGCAGCGCCGGCGCGAACACGTAGAAGGCCGCGTTCGACAGGATGCGCGCCGCCTCGCCGCCGGCGAAGGGCCTGGTGCGCCCCGCCAGCCAGCCGATCGCGATCGTCACGAAGATCGCGAGCAGCTTGAGGAACAGGACCGGGGTCATCGCCGCACCCGCGGTCCGCGTGGGCTCAGGCCGCCTTGGCGGTCTTCTTGGCCGCGGCCTTCTTCGCCGGCGCCTTGGCCGCGCGCGGCTCGAACTCGAAGCCGACCTTGCCCTCCTTCGCGTCCCAGGCGAGGCGCGCCTTGAACTTGCGCCGCGTCTTGTTGGAGACGAAGTTCTCCAGCAGCTCGGTCTTGCCGTCGCTCAGCAGCTTGCTCATCTGCTCGCGCGCCACCGGCTGCTGCAGGATGATCTTGCCGCTCTTGAAGTCGCAGGTGA
>CAYOXW010000343.1:217-1952 GCA_964408005.1 uncultured Methylibium sp. | reverse complement strand
CTGGTTGGTGTAGATGCACAGGTCGCCGGCGATCGCGAGCGACTTCTTGACGATGTCCTGCGCGCTCAGCGTCGTGTGCTCGTAGAGCGCGCGCGCGGCGGCTTGGGCGAAGGCACCGCCCGAGCCAATCGCGACGATGCCATGCTCGGGCTCGAGCACGTCGCCGTTGCCGGTCATGAACACCGAGCAGTCCCGGTCGGCCACCGCCAGCATGGCCTCGAGCCGGCGCAGCACGCGGTCGGTACGCCAGTCCTTGGTCAGCTCGATCGCGGCGCGCGCGAGCTGGCCCTGGTGTTTCTCGAGCTTGGCCTCGAAGCGCTCGAACAGCGTGAAGGCATCGGCGGTCGCACCGGCGAAGCCCGCCAGCACCTGGTCCCGGTGGAGCTTGCGCACCTTGCGGGCGCTGCCCTTGACGACGATGTTGCCGAGCGTGACCTGGCCGTCGCCGCCGATCGCGACCTCGCGGCCGCGCCGCACGCTGACGATGGTCGTGCCGTGGTAGCTGTCCATGATGGGAACTCTCTCGGGTCGGAACAGGCGCGCCGGCGGCGCGCCGACGGGCTCAGACGTTGCGGACCTTGATCCGCGCGTGCTCGTTGATGCCCATGGCGTTGAAGAACAGCCCGACCAGGCGGTGGGCGTCCTCGAAATGGACCAGCCGGTTCTCGCTGCGGCGCTGCAGCACCCAGTTCAGCAGGTCGCCGGCGGCGACGAAGTCCATGCGAATCAGTCGTGCGCAGTTGACGCTCACCACGCCGGCGACGCCGAGCTTGGATTCGAGCTGCTCCAGCACCTTGCCGATGTCGCCGACCAGCTGGCCCGAGAGCTCGACCGCCGCGGTGCGCACGCCGGCCTCCTCGACCATCTGCGACTCGGCGAAACCGGTGGACACGTCGGTGATCATCGAGCGCGACGCCACCGTCTGGCCGCCCGCGTCGGCCATCTTGACCGTGCACAGCGTCTTCTCCCACGACGGCGGCGAGACCTCGTAGGTGACGCAGTAGTCGATCGCGACCTCGTCGAACTGGTCCGGGCGGTTCGCGAGCCGCAGCGCCTCGAGGCGCAGCAGCCAGTGCACCGGATCGGCGTCGCGCACGCCGGTGGGCGCGGCCTCGGTCAGCACCGTCATCAGCTGCTCGAAGCCGATCCAGCGCATCTCGAGCTTCTGCGTGGCCCAGTGGCGCAGCAGCTGGGCGAGCTGGCCGCTCGCCTCGGCGTCGATCGACTGCATCGGCGACCAGTCCAGCACCCAGGGCAGCGGCATCTGCAGCGTCTTGGCGCGCAGCGTCATCACGCTGTCGATGTCGAGCCGCGCGGGCGCGACCCAGCCGATCGTGCCGTCGCTGCGCAGCGCCGAGGGCGCCTTGGTGGCGGCCTGCAGCGAGGCCTCCTTCGCGACCAGCTGCGGGATCGAGAACCACTGCGGCGGCGACCAGCCGAAGCGCTGCACGTAGTCGAGCGCGAGGTTCTCGAAGGGCTGCTGCTGCCCGGTGGCGCGGTAGAGGTCGAACAGCACCAGCCAGGTCTCGGCATGGTTGGCGCGATCGCCCTGCGGGGCGATCAGATCGCCGATCGAGCGCTCGCAGACCTCGAATTCGGCGTTGGCGAAGGAGATCACCGCCTCGTCCAGCACCGGATCGTGCGCGATCTCGTTGACTTCGACGGCGAAGGGGTCGTTGAAGTCGGTGCGGCCGGCCCGCGCCAGCGGCTTGGCGGCCACGGCAGGGGCCGCCAC
>CAYOXW010000343.1:0-207 GCA_964408005.1 uncultured Methylibium sp. | reverse complement strand
CCCGGGTGGGGGCGCTTTCGTGTTTCCTGCGCGGGCTTGGGGGTGGTTGTTGGGGGGGGGGCGGCCCCGGCCCCGGGGCGGGGCGCCCCGGGCCGGGGCCCCCACGGCCGGCGCGGCTGGGGCAAGAGGCGCCGCCGCGGTCGGGGCCGCCGCGGCGGGCGCCGGCGTGGCCTCCCACAGCAGTCCGGGGCGGGTGGCGGACCGCAG
>CAYOXW010000342.1:0-1952 GCA_964408005.1 uncultured Methylibium sp. | reverse complement strand
GCACCGGCTCCGAGGTGATGCAGCGCATCGCCGCGCCGATGGTCGGCGGCATGGTCACGGCGCCGCTGCTGTCGATGTTCGTGGTGCCGGCGGTGTACCGCTTGTTGCGCGGTCGGCGTGGCTCGGGCGCGTCGTCCTGGTTGCGCAGCGCGCGACCGGCACGGCTGTCCCTGAACAGCACGCGCCGTGCCGACGTGATCAACCGCCGCGGTTCCACGGGTCCGGCGCCACGTAGATGATCAACGGCTTGGTCGGAAAGCCAGCCGGAGCGATCCTCGTGATATCGACCGGGCGGTTGTCCATGCCGTTGAACTGCCAGGTGAAGCTGCGGCCTTCGTTCGTGAAGGTGACGACGCTGCCGTAGTCCACGTCCAGCGTGGACCGCGAACCCAGGTTCACCTGGCGCGCGTAGGCCGTGGCGGCCGTCGGTGTGCCGTAGAAGGATTCGCCGTTCCTGAAGGTGTCGGCGTGGGCCGAGAAGGCTGCCGCGGCGAGGGCGGAGAGCAGCGTGGCACGAAGGGTCGATGTCGTTCTCATGGGGGCCTCCAGTTCTTGCGGGTGGCCGGCAACGCGGGGGCGATGCCGATGACGCAAGGGCGCGTCATGAGAACGACTCTAGGAAGCGGCCTGGGTCAATCGATGGTCGGCGGCGTGACGAAACTGCAATGAAGGCGTGCAGGGGCGCGCGTGGTGCCGGGTCGAAGCAGGACGTCGCATGGCCGATGGTCGAAGTGCGCGGCGAAGACCACCGTGCGGCGGGCATATCACCGCATCAAGTGCACGCTGCGATCAGCGCAAGCTCACGTCGGCCACCAGCCGCGTGCCGGCGGCGCGACGCCGGAGATCGTCCACGGTCGATGGCTGCCACACGAAGCGGTCGCCCCAGAACCAACTGCTCCCGACCAGCTCGATGGCGTGCACGTCGCCTGGCGCACCCTCGATACTCAGCTCGGTTCGTTGCCCGTCCCAGTCGACCGCCAACGTGTGTCTGCCCGGCGCGAGGGCCACTCGCACCAGCGACGCGGGGGCCGTCGCTGCCACGGGCCGGCCGTCCACCTGGAGTTCGACGACGCGGTGGGCATCCAGCCAGCGATGGCGCAGCACGTACAAGCCCAGGGCGCCGGGGATGGGTTCGAAGCGCTTGGCGTCGGCGTCCGCCGAGGCGGGCGGTACCGAGCCCGGCGTGCACGCCACCTTCTGGCGAGGCCGCCGGCCGAGGCGGCGGCAGTAGGAACCGTCGGCCTCGAGCCTTGCCGGCGTGCGCGTGGCGCACCCTGCCGCGGTCATCCCCAGGGCGGCGAGCCCGCCGAGGGTCAGCGATCTGCGCGCGAGCATGCTCGTCTCCGGCTACTTGAGGGTGAAGCGCGCGGTCGCCGTCTTGCCGCCGACCGTCACGACCGCCACGGCCTTGGTGCCCGGTCCGACCTTGAAGCTGCCGGTGGCTTCGAGCCTGTCGCCGGCCGGCTTGAGCTCGACCTCCTGCTTGTCGGTGCCCGACAGCAGCGTCAGCTTGCCCTTGGCCTGGCTCGCGTCCATCGGCTTGCCGTGGTCGCGCAGGTGGAGCTGGATCGCGGTCGGCTTGGCCACGAGCTCGAAGTCCATGAGCTTGGTCGGGGTCACGACGCCGCCGTGCATCGGCTTGTGGTCATCGGCTGCGTGGTGGTGGTCGCCGGCGGCGAAGGCGGAGCCGGCCAGTGCCAGGGTGATCGAGGCGACGAGGGTCTGGGTTTTCATGAGGGTCCTTTCGGGATGGGTGGAAGAGGTCACAGCGCCTCGGCGTCCTTGTCGTCCATCAGCGCCTCGGCCGGCTTGCGGCCGAAGAGCCAGAACATCGCGGGCGTGAGGAAGGTGTCGAGCAGCGTCGAGCTGATCAGGCCCGAGAAGATCACCACCGCCACCGGGTGCAGCACCTCGGTGCCGGGGCGTTCGGCCTCGAACAGCAGCGGCGCCAG
>CAYOXW010000341.1:0-1956 GCA_964408005.1 uncultured Methylibium sp. | reverse complement strand
ACCATGAAGCCGAAGGCGGCGGCGAAGGACCACCACACCACCGGGTCGCGGCTCATCTCGGAGCGCGCCAGGTTGATCATGCCGCCGAAGCTGTTCTGCGACGGATCGACGCCGACGCCAACGTAGGTCAGGATCGCCTCGTAGAGGACCAGGCCGGAAAACTCCAGCACCGTGGTGATCAGCACCAGGTGCACGACGTTCGGGAAGATGTGCCGCGCCATGATGCGCCAGCGGCTCACGCCGAAGGCGGTCGCGGCCTGCACGTACTCGAGTTCGCGCAGCTTCAGCGCCTCGGCGCGCAGCAGGCGGCACAGGCCCGCCCAGCCCGTGAGGCCGAGGATCGCGCACAGCAGGAAAAGCTTGAAATCGGCCCGCTCGGCGCCGGTCTCGAACAGCTCCGGGTGCTGGTCGATGAAGACCTGCGCCATCAGCACGCAGGCGGCGATCAGCAGCACGTTCGGGATCGAGGACAGCACCGTGTAGAGGTACTGGATCAGCGCGTCGACCCAGCCGCGCAGGGTGCCGGCCACGATGCCCAGCCCGATCGCCAGCGGCAGCGTCGCGAGCGTCGACAAGGTGCCGATCACGAAGGCGGTGCGCAGGCTCTTGAGGGCCTGGTAGAGCACATCGTTGCCGGTGCGGTCGGTGCCGAGCACGTGGTAGTGGCTCATCAGCGCGAGCGTGGGGCCGATCAGCAGCGCGGCAGCGACGATCGTCGCGATCGCGGTGCGCCAGGGGGTGTCGGTCTCGCGACGCCAGATCCGGCCGGCCGCGCCCAGCCAGCCGAGGCGCTGCGATCGCGCGACGGCCGCGACCAGCGCCGCGGCGAGCGCGGCCGCGAGCAGCAGCCCTCCGAACAGGCCGAGCGCCGCGCGCTGGAGCACGTCGCCCAGCCAGTCGCGTGGCGGGTCCCGCAGGTGCGCGCCGCCATGGACGAGCCGCGGCGCGACGCGCTGCACGACGCCATCGACCTCGACCGACTCCTTCGTGAAGCCGACATAGGCCAGTGGGCGCGAATAGGTGGCCTCGCGCGAGTTGATCAGCGGCGCCAGCAGCGCGTCCAGCGCCGACCGCGTGACGGGTTCGTAGGCCGGCGCCTGGCCGGGCGCGCCGGGCAGCGCGCGGCGGTAGTGCAGGCTGTCGATCAACGTGATCAGCAGGCACAGGCCGAGCACGATCGCGGCGGCGAGCGCGGCCGGGTCGCGGAACACCCGCTTCCAGGTCGCCGCCTGCAGCGGGTTGCGCACGACCAGCACGCCATAGCCGAGCAGCAGCGCGACGAGCAGCCAGATGACCACGTCGGTCCAGAGCAGCACGAACAGGGCCGTCACGGCATGCGTCCTTGTTCAGGCCAGCCGCACGCGGGGATCGACCCAGGTGTAGGCGACGTCGATCAGGATGTAGGTCGCGATGTAGAGCAGCGAGCCGACGAAGACCATCGTGCGCACGATCGCGAAGTCCTGCTTGGTGATGGCCTCGATCACGTAGGCACCCAGCCCCGGCAGGCCGAAGAAGCTCTCGAACACCAGGCTGCCCATGAAGACATAGGGCAGGTAGGCGCCGGCGCTGGTGATGATCGGGATCAGCGCGTTGCGCAGCACGTGGCGGTACAGCACCACCGTCTCGGCGAGGCCCTTGGCGCGCGCGGTGCGCACGTAGTCCTTGCCCAGCTCCTCGAGGAACATCGCGCGGTACAGCCGCGCCTCGGCGCCCAGGCGTGCCAGCAGCGACAGCCCGATCGGCAGCACCAGGAACTTGACGACGTCCAGGCCCGGGGCGTAGCCGGAGATCGGCGCGAGTTTCAACACCCGCGAGAACAGGAACTGGCCGACGATGATGTAGAAGAGGCTGGAGATCGACAGCATCAGCACGCACAGCACCACGCCCCAGAAGTCCCAGCGCGTGTGGCGAAACATCACCAGCAGCAAAGCAAACGCAATGCTCGCGATCACCTGC
>CAYOXW010000340.1:0-1966 GCA_964408005.1 uncultured Methylibium sp. | reverse complement strand
TGGCCTCGCAGCTGATCGCCCACACCCACCAGCGCCTGCGCAACTGCGCCGACCAGCTCGCCCGCGACGCCTTCGGCGCCGACGAGGACGGCGAGGCCGTCGTCGCGCCGCCGCCGCTGCGCCCCAATCCGGTGACCCAGGACGAGATGGACGCCGGCTCGGTCACCCTGTTCTAGGCCCAGGCTCAAGAACCCCTCTCATTCACCGATATCCCCCCGAGTAATCCGGAGAGCGCGATGCATTCAATTCTTGCCGTGGACGATTCGGCCTCGATGCGCCAGATGGTGTCCTTCACCCTCAAGAGCGCCGGCTACCAGGTGACCGAGGCCATCGATGGCCAGGACGCCTGGGACAAGGCCGGGACGAAGAACTTCGACCTGGTGCTGACCGATCAGAACATGCCCCAGCTCGACGGCATCGGCCTGACCAAGAAGCTGCGCGGCCACCCGCAGTTCAAGAACACCCCGATCCTGATCCTGACCACCGAGTCCAGCGACCAGATGAAGCAGGCCGGCCGCGCCGCGGGCGCCACCGGCTGGCTGGTCAAGCCCTTCGATCCGGCCAAGCTGATCGAGGTCATCCGCAAGGTCATCCGCTGAGCCGGGACACGTCATGGCCGACATGAACACCGACAGCGCCAGCGCCAGCGCCGGCATCGATCTCAGCCAGTTCTACCAGGTCTTCTTCGAGGAGGCCGGCGAGAACCTCGATCGCATGGAGCAGCTGCTGCTCGCGATCGACGTCGAGGCCGCCGATGACGAGGAGCTCAACGCGATCTTCCGCTGCGCCCACTCGATCAAGGGCGGCGCGGCGACCTTCGGCTTCGCCGACGTGGCCGAGCTGACCCACCAGATGGAGACGCTGCTCGACAAGCTGCGCCGCCACGAGCTGCAGGCCACCGCGGCGATGGTCGACGTGCTGCTGCAGTCCGGCGACGCGCTGCGCTCGCAGCTCGCGGTCCACCAGGGCAGCGCCAGCGAGGCGATGGACACCGCCGCGCTGCTCGGCAGCATCCGCGCCTTCGTCCATGGCGACGCCGCCGCGGCGCGGCCGCAGATCGCGGCCCCCGCCCCGGTGGCGGCGCCGACGCCGGCGCCCGCGCCGGCCGTCATCGTGCCCGAGGGCGAGCCCGACGTGCCGGTCACGCTCAAGGGCGAGCGCATCCTCGAGCTGACGCTGGGCCCGCTGGACAAGCCCGAACTGGCCACCAGCATCGTCGAGCTGTTCACCGAGATCGAGGGCCTGGGCACGATCGAGCCGATCGACGGCGGCATGCCGCAGGACGGGCTGCGCCGCTTCAAGCTCATCACCGCCAGCAGCGATGCCGAGCTGCTCGACCTGATGGGCTTCCACGTCGCGCGCGAGCAGGCCGTGCTGCGTCCCTTCGCCGGCGATCGCGTCGCGCCGGGCTATGGCTTCCACCCCGGTGCGCCCGGCTCGCCGATCCAGGAGGAGGAGCTGGGCTTCGGCTTCTTCGACGGCGCCCCCGGCGCCCCGGGGGCCGGGGCCGAGAGCGTCGCCGCGCCGGCGCCGGCACCCGCCGCGGCCAGACCGGCCGCGCGCGCCGAGAAGGCGCCGGCGGCCGCCAGCGTCGAGGCCGCGACGCTGCGCGTCTCGGTCGAGAAGGTCGACCAGCTGATCAACCTGATGGGCGAGCTCGTCATCACCCAGGCCATGCTGGCGCAGAACAGCCGCGGCCTCGACCCGGTGCTCTACCAGAGCCTGGTCGCCGGGCTGACCGCGCTGGACCGCAACACCCGCGACCTGCAGGAAGCGGTGATGTCGATCCGCATGATCCCGATGTCGCTGGTCTTCAACCGTTTCCCGCGCATGCTGCGCGACCTGGCGGCCAAGCTCGGCAAGAAGGTCGACCTGGTCACGCAGGGCGAAGCCACCGAGCTGGACAAGGGCCTGGTCGAGAAGATCACCGACCCGCTGACGCACCTGGTGCGCAACAGCTGCGACC
>CAYOXW010000339.1:0-1980 GCA_964408005.1 uncultured Methylibium sp. | reverse complement strand
GCCGCCGGTGGGGCGCGGCGCGCCACCGGCGCGGCCTGCGCCGCCGCGGCGGGTTCGGCCGGCGCGAGCTTGAGCGCCGCGAGCGCCTGGAAGGCCGAGCGCGCCTGCGTGCCGAGCTCGGCCTTGAGCGTCGGCAGATGGCGGCCGATGCCGAGCTGGCGGCCGTGCTCGTCGACGACGCGGAAGTTCATGAACAGGTGCGGCGCCAGCGTCTCGAGCTTGAAGTCGTTGCGCTGCACCGCGAGCTGGGTGCGCTCGCGCACCGCCTTGAGCAGCGCCTCGAGCAGCGACCCCTGGGCGAAGGTCGCGAGCTCGCAGAACTCGGCCGCATAGTCGGGCAGCGGCACGAGCCGCGCGCGCGGCTTCTGGTGCAGGCTCTTGAGCAGCGCGAGCACCTTGTCCTTCAGCAGGCCGGGCACCAGCCACTCGCAGCGCTCCTCGCTGACCTGGTTGAGCGCGTAGATCGGCACCGTGACGGTCAGGCCGTCCTTCGCGTCGCCGGGCGCGTGCAGGTAATCGGCGGCGCAGTCGATGCCGCCCAGGCGCACGGTCTTGGGGTAGGCCGAGGTCGTGATGCCGGCGGCCTCGTGGCGCATCAGCTCGTCTTTGCCGAGCATCAGCAGCCGCGGTTGGCGCTTGGCCTCCTCGCGGTACCAGCGCTCGAGGCTGGCGCCCGAGCAGACGTCCCTGGGCAGCTGCTGGTCGTAGTAGGCGTAGATCAGCTCGTCGTCGACCAGCACGTCCTGGCGGCGCGACTTGTGCTCGAGCTCCTCGACCTGGCGCACCAGCTTGCGGTTGTGCGAGAAGAACGGCAGCTTCGTGTCCCAGGCGTCCTCGCGCAGGCTGGCGACCAGCGCCTCGCGGATGAAGATCTCGCGCGCCGTCGCCGGCTCGAGCTGGCCGAAGTTCACCTTGCGGTTGTTGTAGATCACGATGCCGTAGAGCGTCGCGCGCTCGAGCGCGACCACCTCGGCGCTCTTCTTCTCCCAATGCGGGTCGAGCAGCTGTTTCTTCAGCAGCCGGCCGGCGACCTGGACGATCCAGGGCGGCTCGATCGCCGCGAGCGCGCGGCCGTACAGCCGCGTGGTCTCGACCAGCTCGGCCGCGACCAGCCAGCGCCCCGGTCGCTTGCTCAGGTGCGCGCCCGGGTGGCGCCAGAACTTGATGCCCCGCGCGCCGAGGTACCAGTCCTCGTCGTCGCTCTTGCAGCCGATGTTGCCGAGCAACCCGGACAGCAGCGCGAGGTGCAGCTGCTCGTAGGTCGCCGGGCTGGTGTTGAGCCGCCAGCCGTGCTCGGCGACGACGGTGTGCAGCTGCGAGTGGATGTCGCGCCACTCGCGCACGCGGCGCGGATTGACGAAGTGCTCGCGCAGGCGCTGCTCCTGCTGGCGGTTGCTGAGCTTGTGCGTGTCGGTCGCCGCCCCGGCATGACCGTGCACGCCGCGCCCCTGCTCGATCCACTGCCACAGCTTCAGGTAGCCGACGAACTCCGAGCGCTCGTCGTCGAACAGCTTGTGCTTCGCATCGGCCGCCTGCTGCTGCTCGAGCGGGCGGTCGCGCACGTCCTGCACGCTCAGCGCCGCGGCGATGACCAGCACCTCGGCGAGCGACTGGCGCTCGCGCGCCGCGAGGATCATGCGCCCGATGCGCGGATCCAGCGGCAGCTTGGCGAGCTCGTTGCCGATCGGCGTCAGCTCATTGGCCTCGTCGACCGCGCCGAGCTCCTGCAGCAGCGAGTAGCCGTCGGCGATCGCCTTGCGCGGCGGCGGCTCGAGGAAGGGGAAGTCCTCGACCGCGCCGAGCCGCAGCGCCTTCATGCGCAGGATCACGCCGGCGAGCGAGCTGCGCAGGATCTCCGGGTCGGTGAAGCGCGGCCGCGCAGCGTAGTCCTTCTCGTCGTAGAGACGGATGCACACGCCGTTGGCGACGCGGCCGCAGCGCCCGGCGCGCTGGTCGGCCGCGGCCTGGCTGATCGGCTCG
>CAYOXW010000338.1:0-1988 GCA_964408005.1 uncultured Methylibium sp. | reverse complement strand
CGCTTCCGCCTGCTGCGCGACAACGTGGTGGTCTACACCGGCGAGGTCGAGTCGGTGCGGCGCCTCAAGGACGATGTGCGCGAGGTCAAGGAAGGCTTCGAGTGCGGCATCAAGCTCAAGAACTACAACGAAATCAAGGAAGGCGACCAGCTCGAGATCTTCGAGATCAAGGAAGTCGCACGAACTCTCTAAAGCGGAGTTCGCCCTGGTTGCAAACCCCGCCCTCGAAAGATGGCGGGGTTTGTCGTTGAGGAGTCCCGGACCATGAAACACAAGCGCGCCATCCCCAACCGCAGCTTCCGTGTCGCCGACCAGATCCAGCGCGACGTGGCGGAGCTCATCCGCGAGTTGAAGGACCCGCGCATCGGCATGGTCACGGTGCAGGCGGTCGAGGTCACGCCCGACTATGCGCATGCCAAGGTGTTCTTCTCGGTGCTGATGGGCGATCCCACCGAGTGCCAGACGGCACTCAACGAGGCCGCCGGCTGGCTGCGCAACGGCCTGTTCAAGCGCCTGCAGATCCACACCGTGCCGACGCTGCACTTCCAGTTCGACCGCACGACCGAGCGCGCCGCCGACCTGAACGCGCTGATCCACCAGGCCAACGCGACGCGGGCCAAGGACGACTGAGCGCCATGATCGCTGCCGCGCGTCCCCCGAAGCTGCCGCGCCGTGCGCTGCACGGCGTGCTGCTGCGCGACAAGCCGATCGGCTGGTCGAGCAACGACGCGTTGCAGAAGGTCAAGGGCCTGCTGCGCGCCGAGAAGGGCGGCCACACCGGCACGCTGGACCCGCTGGCGACCGGCCTGCTGCCGTTGTGCTTCGGCGCCGCGACCAAGTTCTCGCAGGCCAGCCTGGAGGCCGACAAGACCTACCGCGCGACGCTCAAGCTCGGCGTCACCCGCGTCGGCGGCGACCTCGAAGGCGAGGTGCTCGCGGTGCGACCGGTCGCCTTCGACGCCGCGGCGTTGCAGGCGGCCTGCGCGGCGCTGACCGGCGAGATCGAGCAGGTGCCGCCGATGCATTCCGCGCTGAAGCACGAGGGCAAGGCCTTGTACGAATATGCCCGCGCCGGCGTCGAGGTCGAGCGCGCGCCGCGCCGCGTCACCGTCCACCGGCTCGACATCCTGCGCTGGCAGCACGACGAGCTCGAGATCGAAACCTGCGTCAGCAAGGGCACCTACATCCGCACGCTGGCCGAGGACCTGGGCGAGCGGCTCGGTTGCGGCGCGCACCTGACGGCGCTGCGCCGCACCGCCAGCGGGCCGGTGAGCGTCGACGATGCCATCACGATCGAGGCGCTGAACGCGCTCGAGCCGGCCGCGCGCGAGGCGCGCCTGCTGCCGCCGGACGTGCTGCTCGGCAGCTGGCCGGCGGTGCAACTGGCGGCCGAGGAGGCCGGCCGCTTCCTGTCCGGCCTGCGCCGCCGCGTCGCCGAGCGCGACTGCGCCGCGGTGCGCGTCTATGGTCCCGAGCCGCGCGCCTTCCTCGGCAGCGCGCATGTCAAGGCCGGCGAACTGATCCCGGGGCGGCTGCTGAGTCCGCCCGAAGTGCAGGCGCTGATCGGCGCCGCCGAGATGAACGAATCCAAGCAAGCGAGTACCTCATGAGCACCGACAAGACCGCCCGCCAGATCCGCAACGTGGCGATCATTGCCCACGTCGACCACGGCAAGACCACGATGGTCGACCAGCTGCTGCGCCAGAGCGGCTCCTTCGCCGAGCACGAGAAGGTCGTCGACACCGTGATGGACAGCAACGCCATCGAGCGCGAGCGCGGCATCACCATCCTCGCGAAGAACTGCGCGGTGAGCTGGCAGGGCACGCACATCAACATCGTCGACACGCCCGGCCACGCCGACTTCGGCGGCGAGGTCGAGCGCGCGCTGTCGATGGTCGACGGCGTGCTGCTGCTGATCGACGCGCAGGAAGGCCCGATGCCGCAGACGCGCTTCGTCACCAAGAAGGCGCTGGCGCTGGGCCTCAAGC
>CAYOXW010000337.1:0-2009 GCA_964408005.1 uncultured Methylibium sp. | reverse complement strand
GGCCTGGACGACAGCGTGCTGCACATGATCCGCCGCCAGTCCACCGCCACCCCAGTGCGCGCGCTCGAAGGTGACGACGACGTGCTGCGCACCGTGGCCAGCTGCGCCAACGAGGCCGTCGACGCACTTTCGCTGCCCGCCGCCAAGGTGGCCTCGGCGCTGCAGAAGGTGGTGCAGCGGTATGGCCGCGTGCTCGAGATGGGCCTGCGTGATCTGCAGCAGGCGCTGCAGGACAGCACGCAGGCGGGCCCCGTGTCCACCGGCTCGCGCAACACGGCCGGCTGACAGACCGAGCATATGGACCGCGACGTCCCGTTCTCAAGCGCTGCGCAGGCAGGAGATGCCTGGCTCCGCTCGGAGCCGGGTCTCGTTCTGCGCGCAGCCCGCGAACTGGACTGGTGGCAACTCCGTGCCGTGCATGAGTTGCTGCCGGCTGGGCACGCGAAGCTGGTGCTGCCAACGGGATTTCCTGGTGAACCGCCGGAGGTGTACGTCAGCGAAGACCGTTGCCTGGTTGTGCCCCACGTCGAGTCGAACGGCCGGGTGTGCACTGGTGTCGCCTCGCAGCCAGACGACTACGCCGATCCGATTGGCGCGGTCCGTCGTGCGCTGCAGGCGCTCGCCGAATTGCTCGACAAGAGCATCGACCCGGCCTGGCGCGAGCAGGAGTTCGCGCGAGAAGCGCGCTCTTACTGGGATGCGCACTGCCTGCAGCGTCGAGGGGCTGCTGACGCACGGCCCGTCCCCGTCTTGATGGATGCTGACCTGAGCGGCCTGGCAGAAGTGGCTGACGGCGCCCTGGGCATCTTCACCTTGGGCAAGGAGGGCGCCCGCAATGCGGCAACCCTTGTCGCAACCGCTGGCACGCAGGACCCGCAGTCGCTGGCCGCGCGCCACGGGCGAGCCGCGGGAACCCACGTCGCTGGCCACGCGCTCTTTGTCCGGCTGCCCAACACGTTTGCATGGACACCGCAGGCTTGGCCGAAGTCGCTCCTGCAGCTTGGGCAACTTGTGTCACAGGTGACGGCAGGAGAGGTCCAACTGCCGGCCTGGCTGGCCAAGCACAAGGGCCGCAAGCCTCGTCCCTACTCAATCATCTTCGTGCACGGTGAGATCGCCTACGGCTATCTGTTGACGCCTGCAGTCGTGCCAGGCCTGGCGCCCGCCGGCATCTTCCCCATAGGCGTGAGGCGACTAGATGCCGACTGGGCACTTGTTCGTGGCCAGAGCCTGAACATACTGCATCGGCGTCGCAAGGCCAGAGTGCTCTTGCTAGGAGCAGGTTCGCTCGGGGCACCGGTCGCCGAGCACCTGGTGCGCTCGGGCGTCGGCAACCTCACTGCCGTCGACCACGAGACGATGGAGTCGGAGAACACGGGTAGGCATACGCTGGGGTACAGCAGCGTCGGCAGATACAAGGTGCAGGAGCTTTGCACTCGACTGCTGCAGGAGGTGCCCGGCGTCAGTGTGAAGGCTGAGCCGATGCGCGCAGCAAAGTACGTCCAGACCCATGTGCAGCCCGGAGCCTTCGATTTGGTGGTCGACTGCACCGCCGAATCGGCGGTCCGAACCCTGCTGTCCGTGCATCGCTATGGCCGTCTTACGGGAACACCGGTAGTGATGGCCTGGGTCGAGCCTTTCTGTGCCGCAGCGCATGTGGTCGCACTCGGCGCTGCCGATCAATGGCCAACGTCGGATCCCGCCGACCAGGCAGTCAATGTGGCGGGATGGCCGGATGACCCTCGAATTCAACTGCCGATGTGCGGCGCGGGCTTTCACCAGTATGGAAGCGCCGACATAGGGCAAGCTGCAGGATTCGTGGCCCAACGAATCCTGGACATCATTGACGGTGCGGCAGCTCTGCCGAAGGTGTGGTCGCGTATCAGGTCACGCGAGTTCTTCGACAGCCTTCCAGTTCGCAGTGAGCCGCGTACAGTGGTGGCAGCCCTGGGCTCTGCGAGCGGTGCGATGGAGATTGAACGCAACTTCCGCGATGTCATCGAGCCCGA
>CAYOXW010000336.1:0-2015 GCA_964408005.1 uncultured Methylibium sp. | reverse complement strand
GCGAGCGCGACTTTTTCATGTCCGCTGCCGAGGCGCAGGCCTACGGCTTGGTCGACAAGGTCATCGAGCGCCGCGGCTGAATGCGGCGCGAAAACGGCAGCAGCACCGCAAACGGCCATCAATTCGGCGGAGGTTCGCCGTGCCCTCATGGACTATGATGAGCGCGGTTGAATCAGCCGCTCGTCACGCGTAAGCACACTCATGGCCGAAAAGAAGGGCGCCTCCGGCGAGAAGGTTCTCTATTGCAGCTTCTGCGGCAAGAGCCAGCACGAGGTCAAGAAGCTCATTGCCGGCCCGTCGGTGTTCATCTGCGACGAGTGCATCGAGCTGTGCAACGACATCATCCGCGAGGAGACCGCGACCGACAAGGGCGGCAAGGGCGCCAAGTCGGACCTGCCGACCCCGCACGAGATCCGCAACATCCTCGACCAGTACGTCATCGGCCAGGACCAGGCGAAGAAGATCCTCTCGGTCGCGGTCTACAACCACTACAAGCGCCTCAAGCATCTGTCGAAGAACGACGAGGTGGAGCTGGCGAAGTCCAACATCCTGCTCATCGGCCCCACCGGCTCGGGCAAGACGCTGCTGGCGCAGACGCTGGCGCGGCTGCTCAACGTGCCCTTCGTCATCGCCGACGCCACCACGCTCACCGAGGCGGGCTACGTCGGCGAGGACGTCGAGAACATCATCCAGAAGCTGCTGCAGAACTGCGACTACGACGTCGACAAGGCCAAGCGCGGCATCGTCTACATCGACGAGATCGACAAGATCTCGCGCAAGTCCGACAACCCGTCCATCACCCGCGACGTGTCGGGCGAGGGCGTGCAGCAGGCCCTGCTCAAGCTCATCGAAGGCACGATGGCTTCGGTGCCCCCGCAAGGCGGCCGCAAGCACCCCAACCAGGACTTCCTGCAGATCGACACGACCAACATCCTGTTCATCTGCGGGGGAGCGTTCGACGGTCTCGAGAAGGTGATCCAGAACCGCTCGGAGAAATCGGGCATCGGCTTCGGCGCCTCGGTGCGCAGCAAGAGCGAGCGCAAGGCCAGCGAGTTGTTCCGCGAGGTCGAGCCCGAGGACCTGATCAAGTTCGGCCTGATCCCGGAGCTGGTGGGGCGTCTGCCGGTGGTCGCGACGCTCGGCGAACTGACCGAAGAGGCCATGGTCCAGATCCTCACCGAGCCGAAGAACGCGCTGGTCAAGCAGTACCAGCGGCTGTTCGCCATGGACGGCGTCGACCTGGAGATCCGACCGTCGGCGCTGGCCGCGATCGCGAAGAAGGCGCTGGCGCGCAAGACGGGTGCGCGCGGCCTGCGCTCGATCATGGAGCAGTCGCTGACCGACACGATGTTCGATCTGCCCACATTGGATGGCGTGACCAAGGTCGTGCTCGATGAGCATACGATCGAAGAGAACACCAAGCCGCTGCTGGTGTACCGCGAGCACAAGGCGAGTGCCTGAGCCGCGGCGGCCCCGATGGCCCTGCTGACCGTGACGATTCCAGCCCTGGCGATGACCAGTCTTGAAATTTCAAACTCGGTCGCCATGTGCGGCTGAGAAAGAGAGGCCACCATGTCCGGACATCCTGTTCTTCCTGCCGAATCGATCAAGCTGCCGCTGCTCCCGCTGCGCGACGTGGTCGTGTTCCCCCACATGGTGATTCCGCTGTTCGTCGGGCGCCCGAAGTCGATCAAGGCGCTCGAGGCGGCGATGGAAGCGGGTCGCCAGATCATGCTGGTCGCGCAGAAGGCGGCCGGCAAGGACGAGCCCACCGCCGAGGACATGTTCGAGGTCGGCTGCGTGTCGAGCATCCTGCAGATGCTCAAGCTGCCTGACGGCACCGTGAAGGTGCTGGTCGAGGGCATGCAGCGCGCCAACACGACCGCCATCGACGATGGCGGCGAGTACTTCACCGCCGAGGTGTTGCCGGTGCCGCCCGAGCAAGAGGCGAGCCCCGAGGTCGAGGCGCTGCGCCGTGCCGTGACGCAGCAGTTCGACCAGTACGTCAAGCTCAA
>CAYOXW010000335.1:0-2016 GCA_964408005.1 uncultured Methylibium sp. | reverse complement strand
CGGCGGCGCTGTCGCGCGCGCAGATCCTGCAGCAGGCCGGCAACGCGATGGTCGCCCAGGCCAACCAGTTGCCGCAGCAGGTGCTGCAGCTGCTGGGTCGCTGATCCGGCGCGACCCTCGATCCCGCCCCGCCGGCGGCGCTGTGGTGCTTGCGCCGGCGCGGCCGGCGGGGCGCTTCATTTCGGCGCGGCACGGCCGATAAGGAACCGAGTACCGGCACTTCCCACCCATGGCGACCATCACCTCCCCCGGCATCGGCAGCGGCCTGGACGTCAATGCCATCGTCTCGCAGCTCGTCGCGCTCGAGCGCGCGCCGATCGAGAAGCTGCAGTCGACCGCGAAGACGATCGAAACCAAGATCTCGGCCTACGGCAAGATCCAGAGCCTGGTGTCGAGCGTGCGCGACGCGGCCGCCAAGCTCGGGGGCGCCTCGCTGTGGCAACAGACCACCGGCACCTCGGCCGATGCGACCGCGCTGGGCGTGAGCACCAGCGGCGGCGCGGTCGCCGGCAGCTACAGCGTGCAGGTGAGCCAGCTCGCGCGCGCGCACAGCGTCGCATCGAGCGCCTTCACCGACGGCACGGCGGTGGTCGGCAGCGGCACGCTGCACATCGAGTTTGGCAGCTGGGACAGCGGCAACACCGCCTTCACGCCCGGCGCGGCCACGGCGGTGGACATCACGATCGCGCCGGGGTCCAACACCCTCGAGGCGATCCGCGACCAGATCAACAACGCCAATGCGGGCGTCAGCGCGGTGATCGTGCGTGACGCCAGCGGCGCGCGGCTGGCACTGCGCTCCTCGGCCAGCGGGGCCGAGAACGCGCTGCGCATCACCGCCAGTGACGCCGGCGGGCCGCTGGCCAACGGCGTCGGCCTCGGCCAGCTCGCCTTCAACCCGCCGGCCGGCGCCGGTGGCATGGCGCAGACGCAGGCCGGCCAGAACGCGCTGGCCAACATCAACGGGCTCGACATCGAAAGCGCGAGCAACCAGCTCAATGGCGTGCTCGACGGCATCAACCTGACGCTGCTGCGCACGACCACGGCGCCGATCGAGGTCACGGTGGCGGCCGACAGCGCGGCGATGAAGACCGCGATCGAGGCCTTCGTCACCGCCTACAACGAGCTCAACACCTACCTCGGCGCGCAGACCAAGTACGACGCCGGGGCCAAGAAGGGGGCGACGCTGCAGGGCGACAGCGCCGCCGTCAGCCTGCGCAACCAGTTCCGTACGCTGCTGTCGGGCACCTCCGGGGCCTCGAGCGTGTTCACGCGCCTCTCCGACATCGGCTTCGACGTCCAGCGCGACGGCTCGATCCAGCTCGACGCGACCCAGCTCGACGGCGCGCTCGCCAACCTGCCCGAGATCACGCGGCTGTTCTCGGCCAGCACGCCGCTGAACCCGGCCGGCGACGGCTTCGCGACGCGCTTTCGAGCGCTGGCCGATCGCGTCACCGGCATCGACGGCCTGATCGCCAGCCGCAACGACGGCCTGCGGGCCCAGCTCGATCGCAACGAGGACGACCAGGACCGCCTCGAGGACCGCGTCGCGCTGTTCCAGCAGCGGCTGCTGCGCCAGTACACCGCGCTGGACACCCAGCTCGGCAAGATGAACGGCTTGTCGAGCTACGTCAGCCAGCAGATGACGGCGCTGGCCGCCAGCAACAACAGCGGCAGCTGAGCCGCTGGCCGCCAGGCGGCGGCCGGCGCACCGAAATGCGGGGGACGACCCGCCATTTCGGCCTCAAGCCGGCGCGGCGGGGCGCCGATAACCACAGCAGACCGACTCATCAGGCTGCTGCACCATGTTCACCGCCACCCCCTACGCGAGCTCCCGTGCCCACCAGCACTCCTCGATGGCCTACGCCCGCGTGGGCGTGGAGACCGGCGTCGGCGCTGCCTCGCCGCACCAGCTGGTGGCGATGCTCTACAGCGGCCTGCTCGACACGCTGGCGCGTGCCCGCGGCGCGCTGCGCGAGGGCCAGATCGAGCGCAAGGCCGCCGAGCTGACGCGCGCGG
>CAYOXW010000334.1:0-2091 GCA_964408005.1 uncultured Methylibium sp. | reverse complement strand
CCTTGTTGGCCTCGGCCATGCGGTGCACTTCGTCGCGCTTCTTCATCGCGCCGCCACGGCCTTCCGAGGCCTCGAGCAGCTCGCTGGCCAGACGCTGGGCCATCGACTTCTCGCTACGCTTGCGCGCCGATTCCTTCAGCCAACGCATCGCCAGCGCCATGCGGCGGACGGGGCGAACTTCCACGGGAACTTGGTAGTTCGCGCCACCGACACGGCGGGACTTGACCTCGACCATCGGCTTGACGTTGTTCAGCGCGGTCATGAACACCTCCAGCGGATCGCGCTGCGCCTTCTTCTCGACGGTCTCGAGGGCGCCGTAGATGATCCGCTCAGCCACGGCCTTCTTGCCGGACTCCATGACCACGTTCATGAACTTCGAGAGATCGACCGAGCCGAACTTGGGGTCGGGCAGGATCTCCCGCTTGGGTACTTCGCGACGACGAGGCATTTCTCTTCCTTCCAGTCTTCAGTCGGCTCGGGCACCTTGCCCTCGCCACGGACGCCCAGCGGGGCGCCCACTTACTCGGCGCGCGCAGCGCGCGCCAACGATGACGAACGCGTTCGTCAGGCCTTCTTCGGCCGCTTCGCGCCGTACTTCGAACGCGATTGCTTGCGGTCCTTGACGCCCTGCAGGTCCAGCGAGCCGCGCACGATGTGGTAGCGCACGCCCGGCAGGTCCTTCACACGGCCGCCGCGCACCAGCACGACGCTGTGCTCTTGCAGGTTGTGACCCTCACCGCCGATGTAGGAGATGACCTCGAAACCGTTGGTCAGGCGCACCTTGGCGACCTTGCGCAACGCCGAGTTCGGCTTCTTCGGAGTGGTGGTGTAGACACGCGTGCAGACGCCCCGACGCTGCGGGCCGCCCTGCATCGCAGGCGACTTCGACTTCGTCGACTCGGTCTCGCGACCGTGACGCACGAGTTGGTTGATGGTGGGCATGGGGTAACTTGTTCCCGTTTGAAGTTACATGGCTTCCCCGGAGGAACCCGTCACCCGCGCAGCAAAGAGCGAGGCGGAATCCGCCGAAAAGCCTGCGATTATATTCGCGCGGCCACGTTGCCGCAAGGCGCTCCCCCACGATCTCCATGCCGCCCCGCATCGTCCTCGACACCAATGCCACTCTCGACTGGCTGCTCTTTCGCGACCCGTCGGCCAGCTTCGGTGCGGCGATCGCGGCGGGCCGCCTGCACTGGTGCGCGAGCCCGGCGATGCGGCAGGAGTTCGAGCAGGTGCTCGGTCGCCCGGCGCTGGCCGGGTGGGGCCCCGATGCGGCGGCCGCCGGCGCCGCCTGGGACCGCCACGCGACGCTTGACGCGAGCGACCCGCCCCCCGGTCCGCTGCAGTGCCGCGACCCGGACGACCAGGTCTTCATCGATCTCGCGCTGCACCGGCGCTGCGCCTGGCTGCTGACGCGCGACCGGGCCCTGCTCGCGCTCGCGAAGCGAGCCCAGCCCTGGGGGGTGGCGATCCTGAGCCCCGCCGTGTGGGCGAAGCAGAACCCGATGCTGGCGCTCACTGACGTTCAAAGGCAGACATGAAAAAGGGCGGCCGCAGCCGCCCTCAAGAACGAAGCGCCCGGCCTCAGGCCAGCGGCGGCTCGTCCGTCGCCGCCGGCAGGTCGGTTCCGGCCGGCGCGAGCGCCGCCAGTTCCTCCGCCTCCTGCATCGCGATCGCGCGACGCTCGGACTCGTCCATCTCTTCCTTGGCCTTGCGGGCCTGGTGGAAGGCGAGGCCGGTGCCCGCGGGGATCAGGCGTCCGACGATGACGTTCTCCTTCAAACCGCGGAGCTCGTCGCGCTTGCCCATGATCGCCGCCTCGGTCAGCACCCGGGTGGTCTCCTGGAAGGAGGCCGCCGAGATGAAGGAGTCGGTCGACAGCGAAGCCTTGGTGATGCCCAGCAGCACGTCCGCATGGCTGGCGGTCAGCTTGCCGTTGGCGCGCAGCTGCTCGTTGGTGTTGAGCAACTCCGAGCGCTCGACCTGCTCGCCGGCGATGTAGGAGCTGTCGCCCGGGTTGACGATCTGCACGCGGCGCAGCATCTGGCGAACGATCACCTCGATGTGCTTGTCGTTGATCTTCACGCCCTG
>CAYOXW010000333.1:0-2104 GCA_964408005.1 uncultured Methylibium sp. | reverse complement strand
GTCGTAGAACGGCCGCTGGTCCTCGAACTCGAGCGTGCAGATGCTGTGCGTGATGCCCTCGAGCGCGTCCTCGATCGGGTGCGCGTAGGTGTACATCGGGTAGATGCACCAGGCGTCGCCGGTGTTGTGGTGGGTCGCGCGCTTGATGCGGTACAGCACCGGGTCGCGCAGGTTGATGTTGGGCGCGGCCATGTCGATCTTCGCGCGCAGCACCGCCGCGCCGTCGGGCAGCTCGCCGGCGCGCATCGCGCGAAAGCGCGCGAGGTTCTCCGTGACGCTGCGCGCGCGGTAGGGGCTGTCGGTGCCGGGCGTGGTGAAGTCGCCGCGGCTCGCGCGCATCTGCTCGGGCGTCTGCTCGTCGACATAGGCCAGGCCAGCCGTGACCAGCGCCTCGGCGGCGCGGTACATGAAGTCGAAGTAGTCGCTGGCGTAGTACAGGTGGCTGCGCGGACCCTGCGGTGTCGCCTCGTCCCAGGAGAAGCCGAGCCAGCGCACCGCGTCGACGATCGCGTCGACGTACTCCTGCTCCTCCTTCTCGGGGTTGGTGTCGTCGAAGCGCAGGTGGCACACGCCGCCGTAGTCGCGCGCCAGGCCGAAGTTCAGGCAGATGCTCTTCGCGTGGCCGACGTGCAGGTAGCCATTGGGCTCGGGCGGGAAGCGGGTGCGGATCTTGGCCGCGTCGAGCGGCGCGCCGGCGTGATGCGTCGCGTCACCCGGCGTGCCGGCATGGTGGCGCCCGGCATAGCTGCCCTGCTCGAGATCGCGGTCGATGATGCCGCGCAGGAAGTTGTGGGCGGGCTTGGGCGCGTCGGCAGGGGCCGGCTTCTTGGAATCGTTCATGGCGGCAGGAGAGCGGTCCGGGGCATTCTAAGGAGCGGTGCGCACCGTTTCGGGGCCGGCCGGTTCACAAAACTTCACCCCCGCCGCCACAACTCCTTACGCACGGCTGTGAACCGGCCGACCGGGGCGATCGTTGTGGGCAGTACGGGCGCCGATGCGCCGCCCTGACAAGGAGTCGAGATGAACAAGCCAACGATCCGCAAGAGCCTCGCCATCGTTGCCCTCGGGCTGGCGGGCGTCGCGGCCACCGGTGCGGCCCATGCCGGTGGCACGTCGTGGTCGGTCGGTATCAACCTGCCGCCGCTGGTGATCTCGGGCGGCAATGTCGAGACCTATTACCCGGGGCCGGCCTATTACCCGGCGCCGGTCTACGTGCCGCCGCCGGTGGTCTACATGCCGCCGCCGCGGGTGGTCTACGCACCGCCGCCGGTCGTGTACGGCCCGCCGGTGGTCTACCGGCCGCCGGTGCGCTACGAGCCGCAGCGCGGCCACTGGCGCGACGGCCGCTATGCGCAGCGTGGCGACGGCGATCGCTGGCATGACGGCCGCTATGCCCAGCGCGGCGACAGCGACCGCTGGCGCGACCGTGACCGCGACGGCATTCCCAACAAGTGGGACCGGCGCGATTGAGGGAGCGCCCCCACGGTCCTTGGAGCGAACCCCGGCAAGCCGGGGTTCGTCGTTTTCAGCGTCGCTTGCCGCCGCCCAGCAGGCTGCCGAGCACGCCGCGGATGATCTCGCGGCCGACCGTCGTGCCCATGGTCCGCACGGCCGACTTGGCCATCGCCTCGGCCAGGCCCTCGCGCTTGCCGCCGCGCGGGCCGGTGCTGCCGAACAGGATGCCGCCCAGACCGCCGAGCAGCCCGCCGCCGGCGTCCTCCTGCGGTGCGGCCTTGCCGCCGGGCGCGCGGCCCGCGTCGGGGGCCATCGATTCCGCGGCATCGGCGGTGGTCTCGGCCCGGCCCTTGATCTTCTCGTAGGCCGACTCGCGGTCGACCACCTTCTCGTAGACGCCGGCCACCAGCGAGCCGGCGATCAGCGCCTTGCGCTGCTCGGGCGTGATCGGCCCGATCTGGCTGCCCGGCGGCAGCACGAAGACGCGCTGGGTCACGCCCGGGCGGCCCTTCTCGTCGAGCAGGCTGACGAGCGCCTCGCCGACCGCGAGCTCGGTGATCGCCGCGCCGATGTCCAGCCCCGGGTTCGGTCGCATCGTCTCGGCGGCCGACTTGACGGCCTTCTGGTCGCGCGGCGTGAAGGCGCGCAG
>CAYOXW010000332.1:0-2105 GCA_964408005.1 uncultured Methylibium sp. | reverse complement strand
CTTGCCGCCCTTGGCGAACGGGCAGATCAGGTCGATGACCTTGATGCCGGTCTCGAGCAGTTCCTGCGAGGGGCTCAGCTCGTCGTAGCTCGGCGCCTTGCGGTGGATCGGCATGCTCAGCTCGGCGCTGACCGGGCCGCGCTCGTCGATCGGGCTGCCCAGCACGTCCATGATGCGGCCGAGCGTGGCCTTGCCAACCGGCACAGTGATCGCGGCGCCGGTGTTGCTGACCATCAGGCCGCGGCGCAGGCCGTCGCTGGAGCCCAGCGCGATCGTGCGGACGATGCCGTCGCCGAGCTGCTGCTGCACTTCCAGCGTCAGGGCGGTGCCCTCGAGCTTGAGCGCGTCGTAGACGCGCGGCATGTTGTCGCGCGGGAACTCCACGTCCACGACGGCGCCGATGCACTGGACGATCTTGCCGACGGCTGCTTGAGTGTTCGCCATTTTTCGTTCCTTGCTAAATCTGTGTTCGTTGCGTTGCGTCTGCGGTCATGGAGGCCGATCAGCCCACCGCGGCCGCGCCGCCCACGATCTCGGAGAGTTCCTTGGTGATCGCCGCCTGGCGGGTCTTGTTGTAGACCAGCTTGAGCTCACCGATCAGCGTGCCGGCGTTGTCGGTCGCGGCCTTCATCGCGACCATGCGCGCCGACTGCTCGGAGGCCATGTTCTCGGCCACCGCCTGGTAGATCAGCGCCTCGACATAGCGCAGCAGCAGGCCGTCGATGACGGTCTGGGCATCCGGCTCGTAGAGGTAGTCCCAACCCGGCTGGCCGGCGTCGGCCTTCACCTTGTCGGCGGCCAGCGGCAGCAGCTGCTCGACCACCGGCTCCTGCTTCATCGTGTTGATGAAGCGGGTGTAGCAGAGGTAGACGGCGTTGAGCTTGCCCTCGGCGTAGGCATCGAGCAGCACCTTGACGGGGCCGATCAGCTTCTCGAGGTGCGGCGTGTCGCCAAGCTGCACCGCGTGCGAGACGACCTTCGCGCCGATGCGGTTCAGGAAGCCCAGGCCCTTGTTGCCGATCGCCACCGCCTCGGCCTTGACGCCCTGCGCCTCAAGCTCCTTGAGCTTGGCGGTCACGGCGCGCAGCACGTTGGTGTTCAAGCCACCGCACAGGCCCTTGTCGGTGGTCACCACGACGAAGCCGGCCGACTTGGCCGCGCCCGAGGACACCGCCATGAAGGGGTGGGTGTACTCGGGGTTCGCCTGGGCCAGGTTGGCGGTGATGTTGCGGATCTTGTCAGCGTAGGGGCGCGCGGAGCGCATGCGCTCCTGCGCCTTGCGCATCTTCGACGCCGCGACCATCTCCATGGCCTTGGTGATCTTCTTGGTGTTCTCGACGCTCTTGATCTTGCCGCGGATTTCCTTGCCGGCTGCCATGAAGCGCTCCTTGCTCTAGAGGGTCAGGCGGGCGAGGCTCAGGCGAAGCTCTTCTTGAACGCCGCAATCGCGCCGGCCAGTTCGCTCTCGGCGTCCTTGTCCATCGCCTTGTCGCGCTCGAGCTTGTCCAGCAGGCCGGCGTGGCTGGTCTTCAGGTGCTGGTGCAGGCCGTGCTCGAAGGACAGCACCTTCTTCACGTCGATGTCGTCCAGGTAACCCTTGTTGACCGCGTACAGCGTCGCGCCCATCAGGCTGATCGGCAGCGGCTGGTACTGCGCCTGCTTCAGCAGCTCGGTGACGCGGGCGCCACGGTCGAGCTGCTTGCGGGTGGCCTCGTCCAGGTCGCTGGCGAACTGCGCGAACGCGGCCAGTTCACGGTACTGCGCGAGGTCGGTACGGATACCGCCCGACAGGCTCTTGACCAGCTTGGTCTGCGCCGCGCCACCGACGCGCGACACCGAGATGCCGGCGTTGATCGCGGGGCGGATGCCGGCGTTGAACAGGTCGGTCTCGAGGAAGATCTGGCCGTCCGTGATCGAGATCACGTTGGTCGGGATGTAGGCCGACACGTCGTTGGCCTGCGTCTCGATGATCGGCAGCGCCGTCAGCGAGCCCGAACCATGGTCCTTGTTCAGTTTCGCAGCGCGCTCGAGCAGGCGGGAGTGGAGATAGAACACGTCGCCCGGATAGGCTTCGCGGCCCGGCGGGCGGCGCAGCAGCAGCGACA
>CAYOXW010000331.1:0-2115 GCA_964408005.1 uncultured Methylibium sp. | reverse complement strand
CTCGGCGCGACCGTCGTGCCGGTCGAGAGCGGCAGCAAGACCCTGAAGGACGCACTCAACGAGGCGCTGCGCGACTGGGTCACCAACGTCGAGAACACCTTCTACATCATCGGCACGGTGGCCGGCCCGGCGCCCTACCCGGAGATGGTGCGCGACTTCCAGCGCGTGATCGGCGACGAGTGCGTCGAGCAGATGCCGCAGATGATCGGCCGCCAGCCCGACGCGGTGCTGGCCTGCGTCGGCGGCGGCAGCAACGCGATGGGCATCTTCTACCCCTACATCCGCCACGAGGGCGTGCGGCTGATCGGCGTCGAGGCCGCGGGCCACGGGCTCGATTCCGGCAAGCACTCGGCCTCGCTGCAGCGCGGCGCGCCCGGCGTGCTGCACGGCAACCGCACCTACCTGCTGCAGGACGATGACGGCCAGATCACCGAGACGCATTCGATCTCGGCCGGTCTGGACTACCCCGGTGTCGGCCCCGAGCATGCCTACCTGAAGGACATCGGCCGCGCCGAGTACGTCGGCATCACCGACGACGAGGCGCTGTCGGCCTTCCACCGCCTGTGCCGCACCGAGGGCATCATCCCGGCGCTCGAATCCAGCCACGCGGTGGCCTATGCGATGAAGCTCGCGCCGACGATGCGTCCCGATCAGCACATCCTGGTGAACCTCAGCGGTCGCGGCGATAAGGACATCGGCACCGTGGCCGACCTCTCCGGCGCCGATTTCTACTGCCGGCCCTCGTGCCGTGGGCAGACCATCAAGAGCGGCCTCGCGACCGTGGAGGTGCAGCGATGAGCCGCATTGCCGCCACCTTCGAGGCGCTGAAGGCCCAGCGCCGCACCGCGCTGATCCCCTACCTCTGCGCCGGCGACCCGTACGCCGACGCGACCGTCGACATCATGCTGGCGATGGCCGAGGCCGGCGCCGACGTGATCGAGCTCGGCGTGCCCTTCTCGGACCCGATGGCCGACGGTCCGGTGATCCAGAAGGCCTCCGAGCGCGCCCTGGCCAAGGGCATCGGCATGGCGCAGGTGCTCGCGATGGTCCGCGGCTTCCGCGCGAAGAACCAGCACACGCCGATCGTGCTGATGGGCTATGCGAACCCGGTCGAGCGCTACGGCAGCGGGCGCTTCGTCGCCGATGCGCAGGCCGCCGGCGTCGACGGCGTGCTGGTGGTCGACTACCCGCCGGAGGAGTGCGAGGCCTTCGCCGCGCGGCTCACGCGCGCCGGCATGGACCCGATCTTCCTGCTCGCGCCGACCTCGACCGAGGCGCGCATGAAGCACGTCGGGCGCATCGCCACTGGCTACGTCTACTACGTCTCGCTGAAGGGCGTGACCGGTGCCGGCCACCTCGACGTCGGCGACGTCGCGAAGATGCTGCCGCGCATCCGCCAGCATGTGCAGGTGCCGGTCGGCGTGGGCTTCGGCATCCGCGACGCCGCGACCGCGAAGGCGCTGGCGGCGGTGTGCGATGCCGTCGTGATCGGCTCGCGCCTCGTGCAGCTGCTCGAGGCCGCGCCGCGCGAGCAGGTCGTCGCGGCCGGCCGCGCGTTCATTGCCTCGATCCGCGCGGCCCGCGCTCAAACCGCCGGCGTGGAGGCCAGAGGGGGGTCGAGAAACAGCGGCCGCCCCCCAACCCGCCCACCGACCCGAACGAGCGCCGCTCGGTCCCGGAAGGGCTGTGGATCAAGTGCCCGTCCTGCGAGACGGTGCTCTACAAGACCGACCTGGAGCAGAACGCCAACGTCTGCCCGAAGTGCAGCCACCACCACCGCATCAATGCGCGCGCGCGGCTCGACGGCTTCCTCGACCCCGAGGGCCGCTACGAGATCGGCCTGGAGGTGCTGCCGGTCGATCCGCTGAAGTTCAAGGACAGCAAGAAATACCCCGAGCGCCTGAAGCAGGCGATGGAGGCCACCGGCGAGACCGACGCGCTGGTCGTGATGGGCGGCGCGGTGCACACGCTGCCGATCGTCGCGGCGGCCTTCGAGTTCGACTTCATGGGCGGCTCGATGGCCTCGGTGGTCGGTGAGCGCTTCGTGCGCGGCGTCGAGACGGCGATCGAGCAGACGACGCCCTTCGTCTGCTTCACCGCCACCGGCGGCGCGCG
>CAYOXW010000330.1:0-2138 GCA_964408005.1 uncultured Methylibium sp. | reverse complement strand
CGCGCGCCAGCGCGCGAGCAACGGCAGCGGCGCGGGCGCGGCGGCGGGCTCGACCCGCGCGACCGGGGCGTCGGCCGGCGGCGCGGCCCAGTCCTCGTCGTCGTCGTCCTCGTCGGGGTGCAGCTCGCTCGGGAAGCGCGCGTCGACGAAGTCCGGGCGCTCCTGCGCGGGGCGCGAGGCGCCGGCGTCGGCCGGCGCGAAGAAGCGCGACTCGATCGCGTCCTCTTCCTGCGTCGCGGGCAGCGGTTCCTCGTCGGGCGCGGCGGGCAGGTGGCTTGCGACGAACTCGCCGCGCGCCTGGGCGGCCGGCACCGCCGCCTCGGCGTCGCGCGTCGTGCGCGGCGGCGGGGCTTCGCGCTCGAGATCGAACAGCGCCTCGAGCGCGTTGAACACGGCCTGGCAGCGTCCACAGCGCACCCAGCCCTCGGACACCTTGAGCTGGTCCTGCACGACCCGGAAGACCGTGCCGCAGGCGGTGCAGCGGGTGGCGAGGCTCATGCGCGCGATGATGCCATCGGCCCGCGCGGGCTCAGCCCGCGCGCCGCGCCGTCATCAGGATCCAGCCGTCCTCGGCGTCGCTGACGTCGAGCGTGAGCCCGGTGGGCGCGTAGGCGGCCTGCAACTCGGCGGCCTGGCGCGCCAGGATGCCCGCCAGCACCAGGTGGCCGCCCGGCGCGACATGGCCGGCCAGCAGCGGCGCGAGCAGCTTGAGCGGCGTCGCGAGGATGTTGGCCAGCACCAGCGGGTAGGCGCCGGCGGCCGGCCCGGCACGCTCGGGCAGCCCGGCGTCGAGCGCGACGCCGTTGGCGGTGGCGTTGTCGCGGGTCGATTGCACCGCGGCCGGGTCGATGTCGACCGCGAGGACCTCGGCGGCGCCGAAGCGCGCCGCGCCGATCGCGAGAATGCCCGAGCCGCAGCCGTAGTCGAGCACGCGCGCGCCGCGCAGCGCGTCGGCGTGCCGCGCGATCCAGCGCAGGCACATGCGCGTGGTCGGGTGGGTGCCGGTGCCGAAGGCCAGGCCCGGGTCGAGCCGGATCACCTGTTCGGCCGCGGCCGGGGCCTCATGCCAGCTCGGCACGATCCAGAAGGTCGGCGTGATCTCGACCGGCGCGAACTGCGACTGCGTCAGCCGCACCCAGTCCTGCTCCGGGACCGCCTCGAGGGCTTGCAGCGCCACGCCGTCCGCCCAGTCCTGCGCCAGCAGCACCGTCGCGGCCTCGGTCGCGGCGGCCTCGTCGGCGAACAGCGCGCGCAGCGTCGAGCGCTGCCAGCCCGGCGCCGGCGCCGGCATGTCGGGCTCGCCGAACAGCGCCTGCTCGGCCGGCGTGTCGGCGTCGGCGTCCTCGACCGAGACCGACAGCGCCTCGAGCTCCATCAGCGCGTCGGACACCGCCTCGACGGCGTCCTCCGGCGCGCGCAGCACCAGCTCGTGCATCAGCGTTTCCGTTGCGCCATCCACCCTTCGAGGTAGTGGATGCTGGTGCCGCCCTCGACGAACTTGGCGTCGACCATCAGCTCGCGGTGCAGCGGGATGTTGGTCTGGATGCCCTCGATCACCGTCTCGTTGAGCGCGGTGCACATGCGCGCCATCGCCTGCTCACGGGTGTCGCCGTGGGTGATGATCTTGCCGATCATCGAGTCGTAGTTCGGCGGCACGAAGTAGTTCGTGTAGGCATGCGAGTCGACCCGCACGCCCGGGCCGCCCGGCGGGTGCCACATCGAGATGCGGCCCGGCGAGGGCGTGAACTTGTAGGGGTCCTCGGCGTTGATGCGGCACTCGATCGCATGGCCGCGCAGCTCGATCTGGCGCTGCGTGAACGGCAGCTTCTCGCCGGCGGCCACGCGGATCTGCATCTGCACGATGTCGATGCCGGTGACCAGCTCCGTCACCGGGTGCTCGACCTGCACGCGCGTGTTCATCTCGATGAAGTAGAACTCGCCGTTCTCGTAGAGGAACTCGAAGGTGCCGGCGCCGCGGTAGCCGATCTTCTTGCAGGCGGCGGCGCAGCGCTCGCCGATGCGCTCGATCAGCCGGCGCGGGATGCCCGGCGCCGGCGCCTCCTCGATGATCTTCTGGTGACGCCGCTGCATCGAGCAGTCGCGCTCGCCCAGCCAGACCGCGTTGCGCTGCGTGTCGG
>CAYOXW010000329.1:0-2163 GCA_964408005.1 uncultured Methylibium sp. | reverse complement strand
GCTGTCGCGGCGGCTGTGGATCGGCGATCCGCAGTGGCGGCAGAAGCTGCGCCACTTGCCCGGCGAGGATTCATAGCCCGTCAGCGCATCCGCGCCGGCCAGCAGCGTGAAGTCCTCGCCGCGCACCGGCACGTTGGCCGCGAAGGCCGAGCCCTGGGCCTTGCGGCACTGGCCGCAGTGGCACAGCAGCACCGGGCCGGCGAGCGCCGCGACGCGGTAGCGCACCGCGCCGCACAGGCAGCCGCCGGTCAGCGCGGAGCCAGCCATCGCGTGCCGCAACGCGCGTGGCGCGGTGTGCCGCCAAACCAAGCCAGCGGACACCGCGGATCCGGCTCTGCCGGTCCGCCAGCGGCGCCCCCTTGAGGGGGCGCGGCGAAGCCACAACGGGGGGGTGCCATCACACCAGTCCGTTGCGGATCGCGTAGACGGTCATCTCGGAGTTGTTGGCCAGGCCCAGCTTCTCGAGCACGCGGGCGCGGTAGACGCTGACGGTCTTGGGACTGAGCGTCAGCTCGGTGGCGATGTCCGACAGCCGCTTGCCCGAGGCGATCAGCACCAGGGTCTGCAACTCGCGGTCCGAGAGCTTCTCGTGGGCCACCGTGGCGACCGGCTGGGTCAGGCTCTCGGCGAGCATCTGCGCGATCTCGGGGGTGATGTACTTGCGGCCCTGCGCCACCATGCGCACGGCGTCGACCAGCACCCGCGCGTCACTGCCCTTGTTGACGTAGCCATAGGCGCCGGCGCGCAGCGCCCGGATCGCATACTGCTCCTCGGGGTGCATCGACACGACCAGCACGCGCATGGCGGAGGACTCGTCCTTGAGCACCTGCAGAACGTCCAGGCCGCTGCGCCCGGGCATGTTGATGTCGAGCACCAGCACGTCGCAGCTGGTGCTGCGCAGCAGGCTGCGCAGCTCGCCGTAGTCGCCGGCCTCGCCCACCACCTCGATGTCCGGCGCGTCGGCCAGCGTGTCGCGGATGCCACGCCGGATCAGCGCATGGTCGTCACACAGGATCACTCGGGTCGTCATCGGGCAACTCTACTGTGCGCCGGCATGGTGGCCAAGCTCTGCCTGGGGGGGAGGGCGATCAGAGGTCGTCCCAGGTGGTCGGGTCGTCGGCCGCGTCGTCGTCGCCCAGGTCGGCCAGCCCGGCCTCGGTGTCGCCCTCGCCGATCGGCACCGACAGGATCAGCGTCGTGCCGCCCGGGCCGCTGGCCAGCTCGATCCAGCCCCCCACCTGGGCGGCGCGCTCGCGCAGTCCGCGGATGCCGAAGGAGCGCGCCTTGGCCAGGTCCTCCTGGCTCAGGCCGCGGCCGTTGTCGGTGACCTCGAGCGACAGCACCCGCCCGGCGATCGTCAGGTCGACGTCGATGCGGGTCGCAAAGGCGTGCTTGCTGATGTTGGTCAGCGCCTCCTGGGCGGTGCGGTAGGCCGCCAGCGCGACGCCCTCGGGCAGCGGCGGCAGTTCCTCGCGGTTGCAGCGGAACTGCGCGAGCACGCCGTTGCGGCGCTCGAAGCGCTGGGTCATCCATTGCAGCGCGGCGATCAGGCCGTGCTCGAGGATCGCCGGGCGCAGGTTGTGCATGATGCGCTTGCTGGCCTCGATCGCCGAGGTGACCGTCTCGATCGCGCTCTGCGCGCGCTGGGCGATCGCGGGGTCGCCGCTGCGCCGGGCGATCCACTCCAGGTCGAACTTCAGCGCGGTCAGCGAGCCGCCGACGTCGTCGTGGATCTCGCGCGAGATCGCCACGCGCTCGGCCTCGACGCTGGACTGCAGGTACTGCGCCAGCTCGCGCAGGCGCTGTTCGCTCTGGCCGAGCGCCAGGTCGGCCTCCAGCTTGGCGCGCTGGGCCTCGACGCTCTCCATCGCGTGCAGCACCGCCGGGACCAGGCGCGCCAGCTTGTCCTTGAGCAGGTAGTCGTTGGCGCCGTTGAGCATGGCCTGCACCGCGACCTGCTCGCCGATCTCGCCCGAGATCAGCACGAAGGGCAGCAGCCGGCCGCTCTCGCGCAGGATCTCCAGCGCCTTCAGGCCCGAGAAGCCCGGCAGGTTGTAGTCGCACAGGACCACATCCCAGGGCTCGCGCAGCGCGGCGCGGTACTCGGCCTCGGACTCGACGCGCAGCGCGTCGGCGTCGATGCCGCCCTGGCGCAGCAGCGCG
>CAYOXW010000328.1:0-2165 GCA_964408005.1 uncultured Methylibium sp. | reverse complement strand
GGAACACCATGCCGACGCGCGAGCGCAGCTTGGGCAGGTCGGTCTTGGGGTCGGCGATGCTGATGCCGTCGACCACGATGTCGCCCTTCTGGAACGGTTCGAGCGCGTTCACGGTCTTGATCAGCGTGCTCTTGCCGGAACCCGAGGGCCCGCACACCACCACCACCTCGCCCTTCTTGACGTGGGTCGTACAGTCGGTCAGCACCTGGAAGCTGCCGTACCACTTGCTGACGTTCTTGATGTCGATCACGCGCGGCTCCCTCAACGAATAATCGCGATCTTCTTCTGCAGCCGCCGCACCAGCATCGACAGCGAGAAGCAGATGACGAAGTAGACGAGCGCGGCGAGCAGGTAGGTCTCGACCGGGCGGTTGAAATTCTTGCCGGCGACCTCGAAGCCCTTGAGCAGGTCGTAGGCGCCGATCGCGTAGACCAGCGAGGTGTCCTGGAACAGGATGATGGTCTGCGTCAGCAGCACCGGCAGCATGTTGCGGAAGGCCTGCGGCAGCACCACCAGCTGCATCGTCTGCGCGTACGTCATGCCCATCGCGTAGCCGGCATGGACCTGGCCGCGCGGCACGCTCTGGATGCCCGCGCGCATGATCTCCGAGTAGTAGGCCGCCTCGAACACCGTGAAGGTGATCATGGCCGACAGCTCGGCGCCCATCGGCCGGCCGATCAGCAGCGGGATCAGCAGGAAGAACCACAGGATCACCATCACCAGCGGGATCGAGCGCAGCGTGTTGACGTAGGCCGCCGCCGGAATCACCAGCCACGGCCTGCCCGACAGCCGCATCAGCGCGAGCAGCGTGCCCAGCACGATGCCGCCGACCATCGCGATCAGCGTCAGCTGCGCCGAGAAGATCAGCCCCTTGAGGATGAAGCCGGAAACGACGCCCCAGTCGATGAAACCGAAGTCCAGGTTCATTTGCCGCCCCCGATCGTGCCGGGCACGCGGATGCGTTCCTCGACGAACAGCATCAACCGGTTCACCGCGAAGGCGGAGACGAAGTACAGCCCGGTGACCGCGAGATAGACCTCGACGCCGCGCGAGGTCTCCTCCTGAGCCTGCATCGCGAACATCGTCAGCTCGGCGATGCTGACCGCGAAGGCGACCGCGGAGTTCTTGATGATGTTCATGCTCTCGCTCGTCAGCGGCGGGATGACGATGCGAAACGCCATCGGCAGCAGCACGTAGCGGTAGGTCTGCGGCAGCGTGAAGCCCATCGCCAGGCCGGCATAGCTCTGGCCGCGCGGCAGGCTCTGGATGCCGGCCTTGACCTGCTCGGCGATGCGCGCCGAGGTGAAGAAGCCCAGGCCGAGCACCACCAGCATGAAGCTCGGCACCTCGCGCAGCGGCGGGATGAGCGCCGGCAGCACGTGGTACCAGAGGAAGATCTGCACCAGCAGCGGGATGTTGCGGAACAGCTCGGTCCAGGCGTTGCCGAGGAACTGCAGCCGCCGGTCCGGCACCGTGCGCAGGATGCCCATCAGCGCGCCGACCCCCAGCGCGACGACCAGCGCGAGCAGCGCCACGGACAGCGTCCAGCCCCAGGCCGAGAGCATCCAGTCGAGGTAGGTGATGTCGCCGCCGCTGCCGAAGCAGCTCGGTCGGACCTCGCCGTCGATGGTGTCCTTGCAGAACACCTGCCAGTCCCAGTTGGCCAAAGCCGCCTCCTTGCCAGACCCTCGGCGTGCGCTCGCGGAAACGGCGCGCGACGGTTGTACCGCCACCGCGCCGACAACTCAAGCCGGCCGCGTCACTTGGCCGCGTAGGCCTCCATCGGCTTGTCGTTCGGTGTCGCCCAGGCCGCCTTGGTGTTCTCGTTGGGCGGCAGGCCGACCCGGGTGTTGGCCGGCGGGATCGGCTGCATGAACCACTTGTCCCAGGTCTTGGCGATGTCGCCGGACTTCATCATGCGCATGATGCTGTCGTCGACCGCCTTCTTGAACGCCGGGTCGTCCTTGCGCATCATGATCGCGATCGGCTCGACCGACAGCACCTCGCCGACGATCTTGAAGTCGGCCGGGTTCTTCGAGCTCGCGATGTTGCCGGCCAGCAGCGCGCCGTCCATCACGAAGGCGTCGGCGCGGCCGCTCTCGAGCAGCAGGAAGCTGTCGGCGTGGTCCTTGCCGTAGACCTCCTCGAAGTTGATGCCGCTGGCG
>CAYOXW010000327.1:0-2196 GCA_964408005.1 uncultured Methylibium sp. | reverse complement strand
TCTACAACCGCTACGGCCGGCGCGACAACATGTACAAGGCGCGCATCAAGATCCTCGTCAAGGCCGAGGGTCAGAAGTTCATCGACGCGGTCGAGAAGGAGTTCCAGGACATCCTCAAGCTCGACACCGACGGTGACGCGCAGATCGTGCCGCAGGCCGAGTTCGAGCGCGTCGCCGCCGGTTTCCGCCTGCCCGAAGGCGTCGCCGCCCGCGCCAGCACGGGCGATGGCGCGCCGGCCGAAGCGCCGCTGGCCTACCGCAAGTGGCTCGAGCGCAATGTCCACGGCCACCAGCTGGCCGGCTACAAGGCGGTGACGCTGTCGCTCAAGCGCGCCGCCCAGGCGCCCGGCGACATCACCGACGCGCAGATGGACCGGGCGGCCGAGCTGGCCGATCGCTATTCGAGCGGCGAGCTGCGCGTCACCCACGACCAGAACCTGCTGCTGCCCTGGGTGCGCGAGGCCGACCTGTACGCGCTGTGGCAGGCCGCCCGCGACGCGAGCTTCGCGACGCCCAACATCGGCCTGCTGACCGACATGATCGCCTGCCCCGGCGGCGACTTCTGCGCGCTGGCGAATGCGCGTTCGCTGCCGATCGCGGCGCAGCTGACCGAGCGCTACGCCGACCTCGACGAGCTCTACGACATCGGCGACATCGACCTGCACATCAGCGGCTGCATCAACAGCTGCGGGCACCACCACAGCGGCCACATCGGCATCCTCGGCGTCGACAAGGACGGCAGCGAGTGGTACCAGGTCACGCTGGGCGGCTCGGACGGCTCGGCGCTCAGCGGCGGCCTGGCCTCGGCGACACCGGGCAAGGTGATCGGCCCGTCCTTCGCGGCCGACGAGGTGGCCGACGCGGTCGAAGCGGTGATCGAGACCTACCGCGGCCAGCGCGCCGCCAACGAGCGCTTCGTCGACACGGTCCGACGCATCGGGCTCGATCCGTTCAAGCAGGCCGCGAATGCCGTGCGCCGCAGCACCGCCAAGGAGGCCGCATGAAGTTCGTCGATCCCCGCCACGACTGCCCCCGCGACCCCTGGCACACGGTCGGCGGCGAAGACGGCCCGATGGTGACCATCACGCCGGCCTCGCACCTGCTGTTGACGCTGGCGCAATGGCACAGCGTGCGCGCCAGCTGGCCGGCCGACAAGCCGGTCGCGGTGCTCGTGCCGAACGACCACGACATCGAGGAGCTGGCCCCGGACCTGCCGCGCCTCGCGATGGTGTCCCTGCAGTTCCCGAAGTGGACCGACGGCCGCGCCTACAGCCAGGCGCGCCTGCTGCGCTCGCGCTACCGCTACCACGGCGAGCTGCGCGCCAGCGGCGACGTGCTGGTCGACATGGTGCCGCTGCTGGCGCGCACCGGCTTCGACGTCGCGGTGCTGCGCCACGACCAGAGCCCCGAGGCCGCCGCCTACGCGCTGAAGTTCTTCCCCCAGGGCCATTACCAGGCCGACGTGGCCGAGCACCGGCCGCGCTACGCCCGTACCGCCTGAAGCCCGTCCGATCGAGATCGAGTGCCTGTCATGAACGCCGCCACCTCTGAACTCTCGCTGCTGCCGGAAGCCGCCTCGCCGGCCGGCTCGGCGATCGCGCTGTACGCCCGCCCCTCGGCCGACTTCGACGCCAAGGTCGCCGCGGCCGTCGCCCGACTGCGCGCGGCCGCCGAGGCGCACCCGGGCCACGTCGTGCAGGCGACCAGCCTCGGCGCCGAGGACATGGTGATCACCGACCTGATCGCGCGCCATGCGCTGCCGATCGCGATCGGCACGCTCGAGACCGGCAAGCTGCACGCCGAGACCGTCGCGCTGATCGGTCGCATCGAGCATCGCTACGGCCTCGCGGTCGAGGTCTACCGGCCGCAGAACGAGCAGGTCATGCACTTCGTCAAGAACAACGGCGAGGATGCGATGTACCGCAGCATCGCGCTGCGCAAGGCCTGCTGCGGCATCCGCAAGCTCGAGCCGCTGGGGCGCATGCTCGCCGAGCGCGGCGCCTGGATCACCGGCCTGCGCCGCGAGCAGAGCGACGCGCGCGGCGAAGTGCCCTTCGACGACCGGGACGACGCCGGCCGCCTGAAACTCAACGCGATCGCCGACTGGACCTGGGGCGACGTCTGGCACTACATCGCCACCAACGACGTGCCCTACAACCCGCTGCACGACCAGTTCATGCCCAGCATCGGCTGCGC
>CAYOXW010000326.1:0-2199 GCA_964408005.1 uncultured Methylibium sp. | reverse complement strand
CATGAAGGTTATCCGCCGCTGCGGCTGGAGCGCGGCACGCTGAAGCTAGACGCGCCGATCCGCGTGCGCGGCGACGTCTCCAGCCAGTTCCTGACCGCGCTGCTGATGGCGCTGCCGCTGGTCGCCGCACGCCAATCGATCACGATCGAGGTCGATGGCGAACTGATCTCCAAACCCTATATCGAGATCACGCTGGCGCTGCTGGCGCGCTTCGGCATCGCGGTGCGGCGCGAGGGCTGGCGGCGCTTCACGATCCCGCGAGGCGCGGCCTACCGCTCGCCGGGCGAGATCCATGTCGAGGGCGATGCCTCGTCGGCGTCCTACTTCGTCGCCGCCGGCGCGATCGCCGCTCAGGAGGCGCCGCTGCGCATCGAGGGCGTCGGCAGCGCGTCGATCCAGGGTGACATCCGCTTCATCGACGCGGCCCGCGCGATGGGCGCCGAGGTGCTCGAGGCGCCGAATGCCCTGCTCGTCAAGCGCGGCGCCTGGCCGCTGCGCGCGATTACGCTGGACTGCAACCACATCCCCGACGCCGCGATGACGCTGGCGGTGATGGCGCTGTACGCCGATGGCCCGACGCGACTGACCAACATCGCGAGCTGGCGCGTCAAGGAGACCGACCGCATCGCCGCGATGGCCACCGAGCTCCGCAAGTTCGGCGCCACCGTGGTCGAGGGTGCGGACTTCATCGAGGTCGCCCCGCCGGCGCGCTGGCAGCCGGCCGCGATCCACACCTACGACGACCACCGCATGGCGATGTGCGCGTCGCTGGCAGCCTTCAACCCGCTGGCCGGCGGCGCCGTGCCCGTGCGGGTGCTCGACCCGCGCTGCGTCGGCAAGACCTTCCCCGAGTACTTCGACGCGCTGTTCGGCGTCGCCGAGGCGTCGCCCGGCGCGATCCCGGTGCTCACGGTGGACGGCCCCACCGCCTCCGGCAAGGGCACGCTGGGCAGCGCGCTGGCCGAATCGCTCGGCTACCACCACCTCGACTCCGGCGCGCTCTACCGCGCGACCGCCCTGGCGGCGCTGCGCGCCGGCGTCGCCGCCACCGACGAGGTGGCCGTCGCCGCGCTGGCGCGCCGGCTGCCGCTGCGCTTCGAGCAGCAGCGCGCGCTGCTGGCCGGCGAGGACGTCAGCGACGCGCTGCGCGAGGAGGCAGTCGGCAGCCTGGCCTCGCAGATCGCCGCGCTGCCGGCGGTGCGGCAGGCGCTGGTCGAGCTGCAACTCGCCTTCCGCCGCCTGCCCGGGCTGGTCGCCGACGGCCGCGACATGGGCACGGTGATCTTCCCGGACGCGGCGCTCAAGGTCTTCCTCACGGCCGGCACCGCCGAGCGCGCGGAAAGGCGTCATAAGCAGTTGATTTCAAAAGGAATTTCTGCTAACCTTGATGGTCTTCGCGCCGATCTGGAGGCACGTGACGAGCGGGACCGCAACCGCAGCGTCGCGCCCCTGGTCCCGGCGCGGGAAGCCCGGTTGCTCGACAACTCGGCGCTCTCGATCGATGCCTCGGTCGAGCAGGTGCTGGATTGGTGGCAACAGGTGCAGCCCTTCGGCGCAAGCTGAGCGGCAACAGGCCCGACGTTTCCCGCGGTACCGCCCGGTACCCCGGCATGACGGCAGCGCAAGCGGTCGTCGAAGCGGCGGTTCTCACAACCTAACCGCCCCTCGCGGGGCACAGCCGCCGGCGCTGCCGGCACCAGGAAAACCCAATGACTCAAACCGCTATCGCCTCGTCGCAAGGCATGGAATCCTTTGCCGCCCTGTTCGAGGAGTCGCTCAAGCGCTCGGACATGCGCGCCGGCGAGGTCATCACCGCCGAGGTGGTCCGCATCGAGCACAACTTCGTCGTCGTCAACGCCGGCCTGAAGAGCGAGGCCTACGTTCCGATCGAAGAGTTCAAGAACGACCAGGGCGAGCTCGAGGTCCAGATCGGTGACTTCGTCTCGGTCGCGATCGACGCGATCGAGAACGGCTACGGCGACACCATCCTGTCGCGCGACAAGGCCAAGCGCCTCGCGTCGTGGATGTCGCTGGAGAAGTCGCTCGAGTCCGGCGACTTCGTCACCGGCACCGTCAACGGCAAGGTCAAGGGTGGCCTGACCGTCCTCGTTAACGGCATCCGCGCCTTCCTGCCGGGTTCGCTCCTCGACACGCGTCCGGTCAAGGACATGACGCCGTTCGAGGGCAAGACCATGGAGT
>CAYOXW010000325.1:0-2232 GCA_964408005.1 uncultured Methylibium sp. | reverse complement strand
GCTTGGCGGCGGCGACATAGGCATTGCCCGGGCCGGTGATCTTGTCCACGGGGCGGATCGATTGCGTGCCGTAGGCCAGCGCCGCGACGGCCTGCGCGCCGCCGATCGTGAAGGCCCGGCTCACGCCGGCCACATGCGCGGCCGCCAGCACCAGCAGGTTGCGTTCGCCACGCGGCGTCGGCACCACCATGATGATCTCGGGCACGCCGGCCACATGGGCCGGCACCGCGTTCATCAGCAGGCTGGACGGATAGGCCGCCTTGCCGCCGGGCACGTAGATGCCGACGCGGTCCAGCGGCGTGAGCTTCTGGCCGAGCAGCGTGCCGTCCTCGTCACGGTAGGTCCAGCTCTGGCCGGTGGCGGCGAGCTGGCGCTCGTGGTAGCTGCGGATGCGGCGGGTGGCCTGCTGCAGCGCGTCGCGCTGCGCCGGCGTGATGGCCTCGAAGGCGGCGGCGAAGTCGGCCGCCGTCAGCTCCAGCTCGGCCATGCCGCCGACCTGCAGCGCATCGAAGCGCGCGGTGTACTCGATCACCGCCGCATCGCCGCGCGCTTGCACGTCGGCCAGGATCGCCGCGACGCGCTGCTCGATCGCGTCGTCGGTCTCGGCCGACCAGTGCAGCACGCGCTCGAACTCGGCCTCGAAGTCGGGCTGGGTGGTGGCGAGGCGGCGCACGGCGACCATGATCACTCCTTGGGAATGGCCGACGCGAAGGCCTCGATCAGCCCGCGGATCGGCTCGCGCTTGAGCTTCAGCGCGGCCTGGTTGACGACCAGCCGCGACGAGATGTCCATGATGCGCTCGACCTCGACCAGGTGGTTCGCGCGCAGCGTGCTGCCGGTCGACACCAGGTCGACGATCGCGTCGGCCAGGCCGGTCAGCGGCGCGAGCTCCATCGAGCCGTAGAGCTTGATCAGGTCGACGTGCACGCCCTTGTCGCTGAAGTGCTGGCGTGCGATCTCGGTGTACTTGGTGGCCACGCGGATGCGCGAGCCCTGGCGCACGGCGGCGGCGTAGTCGAAGTCGGCACGCACGGCCACGCTCATGCGGCAGCGTGCGATCTTCAGGTCCAGCGGCTGGTAGAGGCCTTGTTCACCATGCTCCAGCAGCACGTCCTTGCCGGCCACGCCCAGGTCGGCACCGCCGTACTGCACGTAGGTGGGCACGTCGGTGGCGCGCACCAGCACCACGCGCACATCGGGCCGGCTGGTGGCCAGGATCAGCTTGCGCGACTTTTCAGGGTCCTCCAGCACCTCGATGCCGGCCGCGGCCAGCAGCGGTAAGGAGTCGTCGAAGATGCGGCCCTTGGACAGCGCCAATGTGATCATGCGGACAGTCTTTCGATGTCGGCACCCAGCTCGCGCAGCTTGGCTTCCATGCGGTCGTACCCGCGGTCCAGGTGGTAGATGCGGTCCACCGTGGTCGTGCCCTCGGCGACCAGGCCGGCGATCACCAGGCTGGCGGATGCGCGCAGGTCGGTCGCCATCACGGTGGCGCCCGACAGGCGCGACACGCCCTGCACCACGGCCGTGTGGCCATCGACCTCGATGTGCGCGCCCAGGCGCACGAGTTCGTTCACGTGCATGAAGCGGTTCTCGAAGATGGTCTCCGAGACCTTGGCCGCGCCTTCGGCGATGCAGTTCACGGCCATGAACTGCGCCTGCATGTCGGTCGGGAACGCCGGGTACTCGCTGGTGCGGAAGCTCACCGCCCTGGGCCGGCGGTCCATGCGCACACGCAGGCCGGCGTCCACGGCCTCGATCACCGCACCGGCTTCGCGCAGCTTGTCGACCACCGCGTCCAGCAGGTCGGCGCGGCCGCCGCGCAGCAGCACGTCACCGCCGGCTGCCGCCACGGCGCACAGGAAGGTGCCGGTTTCGATGCGGTCGGCGATCACCGCGTGCGGCTGGGCCGGCGCGTGCAGGCGCTCCACGCCCTGGATGCGGATGCGGTGCGTGCCGTGGCCCTCGATCCGGGCACCCATCGCGATCAGCAGCTCGGCCAGGTCGGGGATCTCCGGCTCCTGGGCGGCGTTTTCCAGCACCGTCTCGCCTTCGGCCAGCGTCGCGGCCATCAGCAGGTTTTCGGTGCCGGTGACGGTGACCATGTCGGTCGTGATGCGGGCGCCCTTCAAGCGCGCTGCCTTGGCAACGATGTTGCCGTGTTCGACCACGATCTGCGCGCCCATGGCCTGCAGGCCCTTGATGTGCTGGTCCACCGGACGCGAGCCGATG
>CAYOXW010000324.1:0-2243 GCA_964408005.1 uncultured Methylibium sp. | reverse complement strand
TGCTGATGTACGGCGTGGTCTGGGTCTCGCTGATCTGGATGTACTGGACCGAGGTCCGCAAGACCGAGGTGATGGGGCGCAACGCCCCGCCCTCCCCGCTCGCCCCCGCCGCGGCGCGCTGACCCCCGCAGAGGAAGCACCATGAACGCCCCCACGATGAGCGCGCGGCACGGCCGCACGCTGCAGATCTGGACCCCGGAGGACAAGGCCTTCTGGGAACAGCAAGGCGAGGCCATCGCCAAGATCAACCTGTGGATCTCGGTGCCGGCGCTGTTCCTGGCCTTCGCGATCTGGCAGGTCTGGAGCGTGGTGGCCGTCAGCCTGCCCTCGCTGGGCTTCAACTACTCGACCAACCAGCTGTTCTGGCTGGCCGCGGCACCGGCACTCAGCGGCGCGACGCTGCGCATCTTCTACAGCTTCATGGTGCCGCTGGTCGGCGGCCGGCGCTGGACGGCGATCTCCACCGCCACGCTGCTGATCCCGGCGATCGGCATCGGCATCGCGGTGCAGGACCACACCACACCCGACCCGACGATGCTGGTGCTGGCGCTGCTGTGCGGCCTGGGCGGCGGCAACTTCAGCTCGAGCATGGCCAACATCAGCTTCTTCTTCCCGAAGGAGCGCAAGGGCTCGGCCCTCGGCGTCAACGCGGGGCTGGGCAATCTCGGCGTCAGCGTCGTGCAGTTCCTCAGCCCGCTGGTCGTCACCGCGGGCATCTTCGGCATCTTCGCCGGCGAGCCGCAGACCATCACCAAGGCCGGGCAGACGGTGCAGGTGTGGACGCAGAACGCCGCCTTCATCTGGGTGCCGTGGATCGCGCTGACCTCGCTGGTGGCCTGGTTCGGCATGAACGACCTGGCCAATGCCCAGGCCAGCTTCGCCGACCAGGCGGTGATCTTCCGGCGCAAGCACAACTGGCTGATGTGCGTGCTCTACCTCGGCACCTTCGGCAGCTTCATCGGCTACGCGGCCGGCTTCCCGCTGCTGATCAAGAGCCAGTTCCCAGGCGTCAACCCGCTGGCCTACGCCTGGCTCGGCCCGCTGGTCGGTGCGCTGGTGCGGCCCTTCGGCGGCTGGCTGTCCGACCAGCTCGGCGGCGCGCGCGTGACCTTCTGGAACTTCATCGTGATGGCCTGCGCGGTCGGCGGGGTGCTGTACTTCCTGCCCTCGGGGCCCTCGGGCGGCGTGTTCGCGGGCTTCTTCGTCTGCTTCCTGCTGCTCTTCCTGACCACCGGCATCGGCAACGGCTCGACCTTCCGGATGATCCCGGTGATCTTCCAGACCATGAAGCTGCGCGGCATCGACCCGAACGACCGCAGCGCGGTGGCGAAGGCCACCAAGGAAGGCAACACCGAGGCCGCGGCGACGCTGGGCTTCACCGCCGCGATGGCGGCCTACGGCGGCTTCTTCATCCCCAAGAGCTACGGCAGCTCGATCGCGCTGACCGGCGGGCCGGAGGCGGCGCTCTACACGTTCATCGTGTTCTACCTGGTCTGCATCGGCGTGACCTGGTGGCACTACGCGCGCAAGAACGCCCCGATGCCCTGCTGAACAAGGCCAAGACCATGAGCCACTTCCTCGACCGCCTGACCCACTTCAGCCTGCCCAAGGAGAGCTTCTCCGGCGGCCACGGCCTCACCACCGGCGAAGACCGCACCTGGGAGGACGGCTACCGCAACCGCTGGGCGCACGACAAGATCGTGCGCAGCACCCACGGCGTGAACTGCACGGGCAGCTGCTCGTGGAAGATCTACGTCAAGGGCGGCATCGTCACCTGGGAGACCCAGCAGACCGACTACCCGCGCACGCGCTGGGACATGCCCAACCACGAGCCGCGCGGCTGCGCGCGCGGCGCGAGCTACTCCTGGTACCTCTACAGCGCCAACCGCGTGAAGTACCCGATGGTGCGCGGCCGGCTGCTCGAGCGCTGGCGCGCGGCGCTGAAGCTCGCGAAGACGCCGGTCGACGCCTGGGCCACGATCGTCGAGAACGACGCGGCACGGCGCGACTATCAGCAGGTGCGCGGCATGGGCGGCTTCGTGCGCTCGAACTGGGACGAGGTCAACCAGCTGATCGCCGCGGCCAACGTCTACACGATCAAGAAGCACGGGCCGGACCGCATCATCGGCTTCTCGCCCATCCCGGCGATGAGCATGGTCAGCTACGCCGCCGGCTCGCGCTACCTGTCGCTGATCGGCGGCGTGTGCATGAGCTTCTACGACTGGTACTGCGACCTGCCGCCG
>CAYOXW010000323.1:0-2244 GCA_964408005.1 uncultured Methylibium sp. | reverse complement strand
GCAGGTGGTGGACGATGCGGTCGCGGAACTCGGCCGCCCACACCTCGCGCGGCTTCGGGTGGGTGACGACGAAGCAGACCGAGCGGCCCGGCCGGTACGAGCCGCTCAGCAACTCTTGGTGCAACTCGTAGAGGTTGCGCTCAGCGCGTTGCTCGAAAGCCTGCGCTGCTGCGCTAGTGCGCTTGGTGCGGCGGCAATCGAGCCACGCTTGCACCAATAGGTCGAACAGGTCTGAATCTGCGGACGGCCACACCGCCGCCCAGCGAGCTGCGGTTGTTGTTGTTGACGTTGCCGTTGTTGAGGTTGCAGTTCCAGGCGTAGGCGGAACAGTCGCGCTTTCCACGCTCGCGCCCCGAGGGCCGCAGCCAATCAGGGTGAGAGCCGCACCGGACCCGGCCTGCGCAATGGCAGCGGTCTCCGTGACGTGCATATCCGTGGCCTCGTGAGCCAGGGGCGCGACCAGATTCATGCGCGCGGACATGAGGACCGTAGCCGTCATGTTGCAGGCGCCCTGTTCGTGGCGGACTTGAGCCAGCCGCCGGCCTGTGCGCCGATCTTCTCCAGCAGGAACACTGCGGCCGACCATTGCTTCCTCGGTATGGCCTTCAGGTCGTGTCCGACGCGCAGCGTGACCATCGTCGCGCGGATCAGCACCAACAGCCGCTCGATGTTCGCGGCCCGCTCGCCGCGGCGGGTGGCGTTCGCCATCGCCATCAGTTCGAGCATGTCGGTGCAGCCCTGGACGATCTTCTCGCCCAGAGACCGCTTGAAGCCGCGCGGCATGTCGCGCTGGATCACGTAGCCCATCGCGAGCAGGTCGGTGCCGGTGCGGTAGATCGGAAGGTCGGTATGCAGTGCCATGGCTGGCTCAATTCAAAGGACCGAAGGGGTCAAGGATTCACTCTGCGGACGGCCACACCGCCGCCCAGCGAGCTGCGGGTGAGGTCGCCGTTGCCGAAGTTGAGGTGGCAGTACCAGGCGTAGGCGGAATTCGAGTGCGGCTCGCACGTCCAGAACCAGGTCATGTCGGCCAATCGCCCGTACTTGTGCGCGACGATCAACCGAGCCTCCTGGATGGTCGGCGCCGACAGCCCCAAGCCCTTCGCCCAGGCCTGGGTCTGGTCGTAGTCGCGGGTTTCGTCGCTCTCCTTGGATACGACGGTGTGGTGCTTGACACTGCCGTCATCGTTCAGCACGGCGCCTGCGTACCACTCACCGGGGAAGAGTTCGATCTCGACCGCCGGAATGCGCAGCGTCGTCGGCTGCTGCTTGCGTTGCAGCGCTTCGATCATCGATGCCAGCTCGTTCTGCTTGGCCTGCACAAGTTCGATCGTTACTTCGGACATGGGGACTCCTGAAGTGAAGGATTCAAGGAACCAATGGAATCAAGCGGACGGCCACACCGCCGCCCAGCGAGCTGCGGGTGCCGTAGCTGACGCTGCCGTAGCCGAGGAAGCAGCCCCAGGCGGAGGCGGACGGATCAGGCTCGTAGTCCTCTTCGGTCCACACCCAGGTCTGAGGCAGCAGATCGCCCAGAGTCGCGACGAGCAGCGAGCCGATGGCCCGCGTGATGAGCTGGGCGCCGATGCTCTTGGCCCACGCGCGCTGCGCATCGACACCCTGGCGCTTCGGCGGCTTGGCGTTGTTGAGGTAGACCACGGCCACGTTCTGGCCGCCGGCCAGCGTGATGACGCCGCCGTAGAGGCCGTCGGCCAAGGGCTGCTTGGGCGCGGGCAGGGCCGCGAGAGAGATGGTCTCGGGGATGGTGGTCATGGTTGGTCTCGCTGGTTGTCAGGGCTTGGCGCTGTAGCTGCCCACGTACACCGGCGCCTTGCCGCCGATCGCTTCCGTCACGAGCGCGGCGAGCTCGCTCGCCATCTGCTCGGCGTGCTCCTCGGCCTTGACCAACCGCAGCGCCAGCGACAGCGCCGGCTTGTTGATGTCGCCGGTGCGCACGCTCAGGCGCAGGTCGAAGTCCCGGCCGGACAGCCCGAAGTACGGCTCGCACTTGAACGTGATCGTCGCCGGCAGCGGGTTACCGCCGCTGCTGGCCGCGACCTTCTCGAGCGCACTGCGCTCGGCGCTGAGCTGGCCCTCGGTGCTCTCGGCCTTGCGGGCCGTGTCGATCGTGATGCGGCGCACCGCGTCGATCGCCTTCTTCGCCGGCATCCACGCGCCGCTGGCGTCGATGCAGCTGATCGCGGGCTCCCAGTCCTCCATGAACTCGGCCAGGTCGCGCTGCGA
>CAYOXW010000322.1:0-2278 GCA_964408005.1 uncultured Methylibium sp. | reverse complement strand
CTGGTTAACAGGCCGCCCGGCTGCTCGACGCTTCCGTTGTTCTGGTTGTTGCCGGGCGCGCCGGCGTGGCGCCGCGGGGTTAGCGCGCCGCGCTCGGCCCCGGCGCGCTGGCCGGGGGTCGGCTCGGCCTTGCCCTTGCGTGGCGGCGGGCCGGGTGCGTCGAGCACCGGCGCCGGCGCGTCGGCGCGGCGCCAGGGCGTGCGCCGCGCCGGCAGCGCGATGCGCAGCGCGCGGCCGAGGTACTGGCCGGTCAGCGATTCGGGCGAGGCGACGACCTCGTCGACCGTGCCCTGCGCGATCACCCGCCCGCCGTGCACGCCGGCGCCGGGGCCGAGGTCGATCACATGGTCGGAGGCGCGGATCATGTCCTCGTCGTGCTCGACGACGAGCACGCTGTTGCCGAGGTCGCGCAGGTGCTTGAGCGTCGCGATCAGGCGGTCGTTGTCGCGCTGGTGCAGGCCGATGCTGGGCTCGTCGAGCACGTACATCACGCCGGTCAGGCCCGAGCCGATCTGGCTCGCCAGACGGATGCGCTGCGCCTCGCCGCCGGACAGCGTGTCGGCGCTGCGGTCCAGGCTCAGGTAGGACAGGCCGACGTCGTTGAGGAAGCGCAGCCGCGAGGAGATCTCGCGCACCACCTTGTCGGCGATCTCGGCCTTCGCGCCCCCGAGCTTCAGGCCCTCGAACACCGCCTGCGCCTCGCGCAGCGTCGCGTGCTCGAGCGTGTAGATCGGCCAGGCCTGGCCGCCGGCCGTGTCGACCAGCAGGACATGGCGGGCCTCGCGCCGCAGCCGCGTGCCCTGGCAGTCCGGGCAGGGCCTGGCGGCCTGGTAGCGCGCCAGGTCCTCGCGCACCGCCACCGAGTCGGTCTCGCGGAAGCGCCGCTCGAAGGTCGGAACGATGCCCTCGAAGGCGTGCCAGCGCTTCACGCTGCGCTTGCGGCCGCTGGCGCCCTCGCTGGTGTAGACGAAGGGCAGTTCGGTCTCGCCGCTGCCGTGCAGCAGCACCTGGCGGTGCTCGGCGGCGAGCTGCTCCCAGGGGGTGTCGAGGTCGAAGCCGTAATGCGCGGCGACGCTCTCGAGCATCGAGTGGGTGTAGGCGTTGCGCCGGTCCCAGCCCTTGACCGCGCCGCTGGCCAGGCTCAGCGACGGGAAGCCGACGACGCGCTCGGGGTCGAAGGCCGTCACCTGGCCCAGGCCGTCGCAGCCGGGGCAGGCGCCGACCGGCGAGTTGAAGGAGAACAGCCGCGGCTCCATCTCGGCCAGCGAGTAGCTGCACACCGGGCAGGCGAACTTGGCGCTGAAGAGGTGTTCGCGGCCGCTGTCCATCTCCCAGGCGATCGCCTTGCCGTCGGCGAAGCGCAGCGCGGCCTCGAAGCTCTCGGCCAGGCGCTGCGCCATGTCGGGGCGCACCTTCAGGCGGTCGACGACGACATCGATGTCGTGCTTCTCGTTCTTCTTCAGCTTGGGCAGGTCGCTGAACTCGCGCACCTCGCCGTCGACGCGAAAGCGCACGTAGCCGCGCGCCTGCATGTCCTCGAACAGCTCGGCGTGCTCGCCCTTGCGCTCGCGCAGCACCGGCGCCAGCACCATCAGCCGCGTGTCCTCGGGCAGCGCGAGCACCGCGTCGACCATCTGGCTGACGCTCTGCGCCGCCAGCGGCTGGCCATGGTCGGGGCAGTGGGGCGTGCCGGCACGCGCGTAGAGCAGGCGCAGGTAATCGTGGATCTCGGTGACGGTGCCCACCGTCGAGCGCGGGTTGTGCGAGGTCGCCTTCTGCTCGATGCTGATCGCCGGGCTCAGGCCCTCGATCACGTCGACGTCGGGCTTGTCCATCAGCTGCAGGAACTGGCGCGCGTAGGCGCTCAGGCTCTCGACGTAGCGGCGCTGGCCCTCGGCGTACAGCGTGTCGAAGGCGAGGCTGGACTTGCCCGAGCCCGACAGCCCCGTGATCACCACCAGCGCGTGGCGCGGGATGTCGAGGTCGATGTTCTTCAGGTTATGGGTGCGCGCCCCCCGCACGCGGATCGCGGGGCGGTCGTCGGGGCGGGCAGCGTCAGGCATGGCGGGCGCAGGGCAACCGGCCATTATGCGGGCCGCGGCCCGCGCGCCCGGGGCCGCTCAGCGCGGCGCGACGGCGTCGGGCGGTGGGACGCGCAGGCGCTGCAGCGCCGTGGCGGCGAGCGGGGCGCGCCACCAGCGCCCGTCGGCGTCCTGCCACCAGGCGCCGGTCTCGTCGAGGTGCAGCCGGCCCAGCAAGCGGCCGTCGCGGCCCAGCA
>CAYOXW010000321.1:0-2294 GCA_964408005.1 uncultured Methylibium sp. | reverse complement strand
TGGCCTATGCGCGCTTTTCCCAGAAGGACATCAGCATCGCGCTGGCCCGCGAGGCGCTGAAGGACCTGCTGTCGATCCAGAACCGCCAGATCTCGGTCGAGAACATCCAGAAGACCTGCGCCGACTTCTACAAGATCAAGGTCGCCGACATGTACAGCAAGAAGCGCCCGGCCTCGATCGCGCGGCCGCGCCAGATCGCGATGTACCTGGCCAAGGAGCTGACGCAGAAGAGCCTGCCCGAGATCGGCGAGCTCTTCGGCGGGCGCGACCACACGACGGTGCTGCACGCGGTGCGCAAGATCGGCAGCGAGCGCAGCAAGAACACCGAACTGAACCAGCAGCTGCACGTGCTGGAACAGACGCTCAAGGGCTGAAGCACGGTCCGCCGCGTCTCGTCAAGGCACAAGCATGGGGACAACTCTGGAACAAGCGGCAAGTCATCCACAGCCTGCGGCCCGATCGCCGGCTTGTCCCCAATCGTGCCGTCCGGCACCGGCCCGCCGGCCACAGGGTTCAATCCGGGCTAAGTGCTTGCTGGATCAGGCGAAAATCGCTCTGTCCACAGGCGTAGCCCCTCTCTACTACAACGACCACTCTAAGAGGTTCACATGATTGTCTTGAAGAGCCCGCAGGAAAAATTGCTGACGGCCCTGCAGGCGGTCTCCGGCATCGTGGAGCGGCGCCACACGCTGCCGGTGCTGGCCAACGTGCTGTTGCGCAAGACGGGCGGTGAAATCGAGTTCACCACCAGCGACCTCGAGATCCAGGTGCGCACCCGCGCGGACTTCGACGGCGATGCCGGCAGCTTCGCGACCACGGTCGGCGCGCGCAAGCTGATCGACATCCTGCGCAGCCTGCCGGCCGACCAGAACGTCACGCTGAGCTCGGCGCAGAACAAGCTGACGCTGACCGGCGGCAAGAGCCGCTTCACGCTGCAGACCCTGCCCGCCGAGGACTTCCCGCTGGTGCAGGAGGCGGCCGACTTCGGCCCGATGTTCAGCGTGCCGCAGAAGAGCCTGAAGGCGCTGATCGCCCAGGTGCACTTCGCGATGGCGGTGCACGACATCCGCTACTACCTCAACGGCATCCTGTTCGTCGCCGAGGGCAAGAGCCTGACGCTGGTGGCCACCGACGGCCACCGCCTGGCGCTGGCCCAGGCCACGCTCGAGGTCGAGATGCCCAAGCAGGAGGTCATCCTGCCGCGCAAGACCGTGCTCGAGCTGCAACGCCTGCTCAAGGACGAGGACACCCCGATCGAGATGCGCTTCGCCGGCAACCAGGCCAAGTTCGCGTTCTCGGGCATGGAGTTCGTCACCAAGCTGGTCGAGGGCAAGTTCCCCGACTACAACCGCGTGATCCCGAAGAACCACAAGAACCACGTGACGCTCGGCCGCGCGCCGCTGCTGGCCAGCCTGCAGCGCGCCGCGATCCTGACCTCCGAGAAGTTCAAGGGCGTGCGCCTGAACATCGAGCCGGGCGCGCTGCGCATCGCCTCGAGCAACGCCGAGCAGGAGGAGGCCAAGGAGGAGCTCGAGATCGACTACGGCGGCGACGCGATCGAGATCGGCTTCAACGTCACCTATCTGATGGATGCGCTGGCCAACATGGGCCAGGAGATGGTCACGCTGTCGCTGCAGGACGCCAACAGCTCCGCGCTGCTGACCGTGCCCGAGCACAGCGGCTTCAAGTACGTGGTCATGCCGATGCGGATCTGAAGCGGGCCAGCCCCGACCGAGCAAGCGGGCTGCGGGCCCGCTTCAGCGTTTTTGATGGGCCCCGCGCGGGCCCGAGCAGCGAGACACCATGAGCGAAGCGACCACTCCCACCCCGAGCGAGCAGCCCGACCCGAACGCCTATGGCGAGGGCAGCATCCAGATCCTCGAAGGCCTGGAAGCGGTGCGCAAGCGCCCGGGCATGTACATCGGCGACACCTCCGACGGCACCGGTCTGCACCACCTGGTGTTCGAGGTGGTCGACAACTCGATCGACGAGGCGCTCGCCGGCCACTGCGACGACATCGTCGTCACGATCCACACCGACAACTCGATCTCCGTCATCGACAACGGCCGCGGCATCCCGACCGGCGTGAAGATGGATGACAAGCACGAGCCCAAGCGCAGCGCCGCCGAGATCGCGCTGACCGAGCTGCATGCCGGCGGCAAGTTCAACCAGAACAGCTACAAGGTCTCCGGCGGCCTGCACGGCGTCGGCGTATCGGTGGTCAATGCGCTGTCGGTCTGGCTGCGCCTGCGCATCTGGCGCAACGGCAAGGCGCACCAGATGGACTTCCGTCA
>CAYOXW010000320.1:0-2303 GCA_964408005.1 uncultured Methylibium sp. | reverse complement strand
GAATTCGATCGCGAAGTCGCGGTCGCTGACCGCGTCGAGCGAGTTCTGGCACACGGCCTCGAAACCCAACGTGCGCGCGACGCGCTCGCGGTCCAGCGGGTAGCTGGTGCCGGCCAGCGCGGCGGCGCCCAGCGGCAGGCGGTTCACGCGCCGGCGCACGTCGCCCAGTCGCTCGGCATCGCGCGCGAACATCTCCACATAGGCGAGCAGGTGGTGCCCGAAGCTGACCGGCTGCGCGACCTGCAGGTGGGTGAAGCCGGGCAGGATCACTTCGGCATGCCGATCCGCCACGCCGACCAGCGCGCGCTGCAGCTCGGTCAGCAGCGCGGCGATGGCGTCGATCTCGCTGCGCAGCCACAGCCGCACGTCGGTGGCGACCTGGTCGTTGCGCGAGCGGCCGGTGTGCAGGCGCTTGCCGGCGTCGCCGACGAGCTGGGTCAGGCGCGCCTCGATGTTGAGGTGCACGTCCTCGAGCTCGAGCTTCCATACGAAGCGCCCGGCCTCGATCTCCGCGATGATCTGCGCCATGCCGCGCTGGATGGCCGCATGGTCCTCGGCACCCAGGATGCCCTGTGCGGCCAGCATCTCGGCGTGCGCGAGCGAGCCCTCGATGTCGGCGCGCCACAGCCGCTGGTCGAAGAAGACGCTGGCGGTGTAACGCTGTACCAGCTCGCTCATCGGCTCGGAGAACAGCGCCGACCAAGCCTGGGATTTGTTGGCAAGGGGATTGGAGGAGGTCATGGGGGCAGCGCGCCGGCCTTGCTGGCGAGAGGCGCGGTTGTGGACAATCGATTGTAGGAGCCGCCCTCAGTGAACCCTTCGTCCCGCGCCCCCCTGCCGACCGATGCGGCCGCCACCGCGGTGCCGTCGATGACGGGCTTCGGCACGACGGGGCTCGACGCGCTGGCCGGGCTGCCGCCGGCGCCGCTCGCCAAGGTGCCGCCCGACCTCTGCCAGCCCGGCGTGATGCTGCGTGCGCTGCTGTTCGTGCACGGCGTGCTGGCGCTCGGCGTGGGCTATGTCGCGACGGGCGCCGACGCCTGGTGGATGCTGTTCGCGAGCGCGTCGGCCGTGGCACTGCCGGGGCTGCTGCTGTGGCTGGCGGGGGCCTGCCTCACGAGCCGCTGGCTCGAGCGCCGGGCGGTGCCCGCACAGGCGCTGGCCGCCGTCGCCTGGGGCGCGGCCTGCGCGTGGCTGCCGTGGTGGGGCTGGGAGCAGTTGCAATCTGCCGCGGCCGGTGCGATGCGCTGGCTGCATGTCGGTGCGACCGGCGCGGCGCTGGCGGCCGTGTTCTGGCTGTGGCTGCGCCAGCGCGCGCGGCTGCGACTGCCGGCCGCGACGACCGCCCGGCTCGCGGAGCTGCAATCCCGCATCCGACCGCACTTCCTGTTCAACACGCTGAACACCGCGATCGCGCTGGTGCGCGTCGACCCGGCACGCGCCGAGGCGGTGCTCGAGGACTTGGCCGAGCTGTTCCGCGTCGCGCTGGCCGACGGCGGCAGCCAGGCGGCGGCGACCGTGCACGAGGAGGTCGAGCTCGCGCGCCGTTATCTCGCGATCGAGCAGCTGCGCTTCGGCGAGCGGCTGCAGCTGCGCTGGGACCTCGATCCCGCCGCCGAGCGCGCCAAGCTGCCGCCACTGATCCTGCAGCCGCTGGTCGAGAACGCGGTGCGCCACGGCATCGAGCCGTCGGCGACGGGGGGCACGCTGCGGGTGCGCACACGGGTGCGGCGTGGCCAGGTCGAGATCGCGGTCGTCAACACCGTGCCGGAACAGGCCTCGGCGCCCGGCCACGGCATTGCGCTGCGCAATGTGCGCGAGCGGCTGCGGCTGATGCACGACGTTGCGGCCGACTTCCGCGCCGGGCGTGACGGTGCGCTGTACCGCGTCGAGATCGTGGTGCCGCTGTGAGACGGTCGAGAGGGGCTCCGCGCAGCGGGGATCGAAGCCAGGCCCAGCCGGCGTGGGAGCCGCCCACTGCTCGGCATGGCATGGGCGCAGGCCGTCGTGGCGCTGCCGCTCCGAGGAGGCTCGCGTGCTGAGGGCGCTGATCGTCGACGACGAGCCGCTGGCGCGGCTGCGGCTCGGCCAGCTGATCGGCGAGGCCTCGGGCGCCGGTGGCGCGCCGCTCGCCCGCGCGGTCGGTGAGGCGGCGGACGCCGCCGCCGCGCTGGCCTGGCTGCGTCAGCACGAGGCCGAGATCGTGTTCCTCGACGTGCAGATGCCGGGACTCGATGGCGTCGGTCTGGCCGCCAAGCTGCAGTCGCTGCCGTGTCCGCCGGCGATCGTGTTCGTCACCGCGC
>CAYOXW010000319.1:0-2328 GCA_964408005.1 uncultured Methylibium sp. | reverse complement strand
GCGAAGTGCCCCTGATGACCGACTACGGCTCCTTCATCGTCAACGGCACCGAGCGCGTGATCGTCTCGCAGCTGCACCGCTCGCCGGGCGTGTTCTTCGAGCACGACAAGGGCAAGACCCACAGCTCGGGCAAGCTGCTGTTCAGCGCGCGCATCATCCCCTACCGCGGCTCCTGGCTGGACTTCGAGTTCGACCCGAAGGACATCCTGTACTTCCGCGTCGACCGCCGCCGCAAGATGCCGGTGACGATCCTGCTCAAGGCGATCGGCCTGAACCCGGAGCAGATCCTCGCGAACTTCTTCGTGTTCGACAACTTCCGCCTGATGGACTCGGGCGCGCAGATGGCCTTCGTCGCTGACCGCCTGCGTGGCGAGATCGCGCGTTTCGACATCACCGACAAGTCGGGCGCCGTCGTGGTCGAGAAGGACAAGCGCATCACCGCGCGCCACACCCGCGCGCTCGAGCAGTCGGGCACGACGCACGTCTCGGTGCCCGAGGACTTCCTCCTCGGGCGCGTGCTGGCGAAGAACATGGTGGACGCGGACACCGGCGAGATCGTCGCGAAGGCGAACGACGAGCTGACCGACGCGCTGCTCAAGAAGCTGCGTGCCGCCGGCCTGACCGACATCCAGTGCCTGTTCACCAACGAGCTCGACCAGGGGGCCTACATCTCGCAGACGCTGGCCTCCGACGAGACCGCCGACGAGCTGGCCGCCCGCGTGGCGATCTACCGCATGATGCGCCCCGGCGAGCCGCCGACCGAGGACGCGGTGCAGGCGCTGTTCCACCGGCTGTTCTACAGCGAGGACACCTACGACCTGTCGCGCGTCGGGCGCATGAAGTTCAACGCCCGCGTCGGGCGTGACACGGCCGAAGGCCGCATGGTGCTGAGCAACGACGACATCCTCGACGTCGTCAAGATCCTGGTCGAGCTGCGCAACGGCCGCGGCGAGGTCGACGACATCGACCACCTCGGCAACCGCCGCGTGCGCTGCGTCGGCGAGCTGGCCGAGAACCAGTACCGCTCGGGCCTCGCGCGCATCGAGAAGGCGGTCAAGGAACGTCTCGGCCAGGCCGAGACCGAGGCGCTGATGCCGCACGACCTGATCAACTCCAAGCCGATCTCCGCGGCGCTCAAGGAGTTCTTCGGGGCGAGCCAGCTCTCGCAGTTCATGGACCAGACCAACCCGCTGTCCGAGATCACGCACAAGCGCCGCGTCTCGGCCCTGGGCCCGGGCGGCCTGACGCGCGAGCGCGCCGGCTTCGAGGTGCGCGACGTGCACCCGACGCACTACGGCCGCGTCTGCCCGATCGAGACGCCGGAAGGTCCGAACATCGGCCTGATCAACTCGCTGGCGCTGTACGCGCGACTCAACGAGTACGGCTTCCTCGAGACGCCGTACCGCCGCGTCGTCGATGGCACGGTGACCGACCAGATCGACTACCTGTCGGCCATCGAGGAAGGCAAGTACGTCATCGCCCAGGCCAACGCCGGGCTCGACCCGCAGGGCAAGCTGATCGACGAGCTCGTGTCGGCGCGCGAGAAGGGCGAGTCGGTGCTGACTTCGCCGGAGCGCATCCAGTACATGGACGTCGCGCCGACGCAGATCGTCTCGGTCGCTGCCTCGCTCGTGCCCTTCCTGGAGCACGACGATGCGAACCGAGCGCTGATGGGCGCGAACATGCAGCGCCAGGCCGTGCCGACGCTGCGTCCCGAGAAGGCCTTCGTCGGCACCGGCGTCGAGCGCGTCTCGGCGGTCGACTCGGGCACCGTCGTCACCGCCAAGCGCGGTGGCGTCGTCGACTATGTCGACACCAACCGCGTCGTGATCCGTGTCAACGACGCGGAGACGGTGGCGGGCGAGGTCGGTGTCGACATCTACAACCTGATCAAGTACCAGCGCAGCAACCAGAACACCAACATCCACCAGCGCGCGATCGTCAAGCGCGGTGACCAGGTCGCCGCCGGCGACGTGGTGGCCGACGGCGCCAGCACCGACCTGGGCGAGCTCGCGCTCGGCCAGAACATGCTGGTCGCCTTCATGCCCTGGAACGGCTACAACTTCGAGGACTCGATCCTCATCAGCGAGCGCGTCGTCGCCGACGACCGCTACACCTCGATCCACATCGAGGAGCTGGTGGTGATGGCCCGCGACACCAAGCTGGGCAGCGAGGAAATCACCCGCGACATCCCGAACCTGTCGGAGCAGCAGCTGGCGCGCCTCGACGAGTCGGGCATCGTCTACATCGGCGCCGAGGTCAACCCGGGCGACGTGCTGGTCGGCAAGGTCACGCCCAAGGGCGAAACCCAGCTGACGCCGGAAGAGA
>CAYOXW010000318.1:0-2333 GCA_964408005.1 uncultured Methylibium sp. | reverse complement strand
CCGACCGCGGCGGCGCCGAGATCTCCGGCGACCCGCAGGCCCTGGCCAGCGCGCTGCAGAAGATCCACCACTACGCCCGCGGCACCCACCTCGAGGCGGCCGAACGCCACCCCGAGACGGCGCAGATGATGATCATGAACCCGCTGTCCGGCGGCGGTCTGCGCGGTCTGTTCAGCACCCACCCGTCGACCGAGGAGCGGGTCGCGCGCCTGCTGGCGATGGTCGGCCGCTGAGCCGGGCGGACTCAAGTCGCCGCGGCGGCGGCCGATAAGCAGGCGAACCCCTGCTCCGACTGCCATGCGTCCCGCCGTCATCCTGCCCCTGATCCTCGCCGCCATCGCGCTGTCCGGCTGTGAGCTGCTCGGCGACTCGCCCGAGAAGCTCGCGCTGGCCAAGGAGGCCGACGGCAAGGCGGTCGGCAGTGCCTGTCGGCATGCCGGGCGGGCCATCGAGGACTGCTATCTGCTGAACCCGAAGGCGCAGCGCGCCGCGGTGTTCGCCGGCTGGCGCGAGATGGACGAATACATGCGCGAGAACAAGATCGACGCGGTGGCGCCGGTGCTCGGCAAGCCGGTCGGCCGCGGTGCCGAGCCGGACGTGGCGGCGGCCACCGAGCCGGGGCCGGCGGTCGAGCCCAAGCCGTCGGACAAGGGCAAGCCCCGGAGCTCCTGAAGCGCTGCCGGCCGCTGGCGGCCGGTGGGACAATCGCCGCATGCCGGCACGGTCCCTGCGCGCCACCCTGTCCCATCCCTCCTACCGCGCCGGCTTGCGCGACATGGCCGGCGTGTCGCTGGGCATCGCCGCCTGGGGGCTGGTCACCGGCGTCGCGATGGTCAAGGGCGGGCTGCCGGTCGGCATGGCGCTGCTGATGACCTTCACGGTGTTCGCCGGCAGCGCCCAGCTCGCGGTGGTGCCGCTGATGGTGCTGGGCGCGCCGGTGTGGGTGATCTGGGCCACGGCCTTCTGCGTCAACCTGCGCTTCGTGATCTTTAGCGCGCAGTGGCGACCCTACTTCATGCGCTTTCCGCGCCGCCTGCGGCTGGTCTTCGGCTACCTGGCGGGCGACCTCAACTACGTGCTGTTCATGAAGCGCTACGCCGAGCCGCCGGTGCCGGGCGAGGAGCCGGCCGGGCAGATCGAATATTTCCTGGGATCGGTGAGTGCCAACTACCTGGCCTGGCAGCTGCCGTCGGTGCTGGGCATCCTGCTGGCCGAGGTGGTGCCGACCCAGTGGGGGCTGGGTTTTGCCGGCACGCTGGCCCTGCTCGGCCTGACCTATGCGCTGGTGTCCGACCGCGCGACGCTGCTCGCCGCCGGGGTGGCCGGTGCGGCCGCGGTCGCGGCCTTCGCGCTCCCGCTCAAGCTCTACATCGTGGTCGCGATCGCCGCGGCGGTGTGTGTCGGCCTGCTGGTCGACGGCGGCGGCGATGCCGGGCTGCGGCGCCGCCGCGAGATCGGCCGGCTCGGCCCGGCGAGGTGCGGCGCATGAACCTGGGGGACGGCGAGTTGCTGCTGACGATCGCCGGGCTGACCGTCATCACGGTGGTGACGCGCTCGTTCTTCTTCCTGTCCGAGCGCGAGCTGGCGCTGCCCGACTGGGCGCGGCGCGGCCTGCGCTACGCGCCGCTGGCCGCGCTGGCCGCGGTGGTCGTGCCCGAGATCCTGATGAGCCAGGGCCGGCTGGTGGCCGAACCCTGGCTCGACGCCCGCATCCATGCCGCCGCCGTGGCGACGCTGTATTACTTCTGGCGCCGCGGCATCCTCGGCACCATCCTCACCGGCATGGCCGTGCTGCTCGTGTCGCGGCTCGGCTTCGGCGGTTAGCCGCCGCGCCCGCCGCCCCTCTTTTTCCTCGTTTCGGAGTCTGTCCTTGAAGGTTCTTCGTTTCACCGATCTCGTCGAGCAGGGCCAGGTGGCCGGCAAGCGCGTCTTCATCCGTGCCGACCTCAACGTGCCGCAGGACGACGCCGGCCGCATCACCGAGGACACCCGCATCCGCGCCTCGGTGCCCTGCATCGAGCTGGCGCTGAAGGCCGGCGCCGCGGTGATGGTGACCTCGCACCTGGGCCGTCCGAGCGAGGGCGAGTTCAAGCCCGAGGACTCGCTCGCGCCGGTGGCGCGCCGGCTGGCCGAGCTGCTCGGCCGCAAGGTGCCGCTGCTGAGCGACTGGACCGGCGGTGTCGAGGTCGCGCCGGGCGAGCTGGTGCTGCTGGAGAACTGCCGCGTCAACAAGGGCGAGAAGAAGAACGACGAGGCGCTGGCGAAGAAGATGGCCGCACTGTGCGACATCTTCGTGCACGACGCCTTCGGCACCGCGCACCGCGCCGAGGCCA
>CAYOXW010000317.1:0-2357 GCA_964408005.1 uncultured Methylibium sp. | reverse complement strand
GCAAAAGATGAACGCGCACCGCTTCGACAAGCTGATGCTCAAGACCAAGACCGTCGGCGACAGCGCGACGGCCGAGGGCATCCGCGTGCAGTTCGAGGGCCTCGACGGCACGAAGAGCGAGGGCGTCTACGACCTGGTGCTGCAGGCCGTGGGCCGCACCCCCAACGGCAAGAAGATCGGTGCCGAGAAGGCGGGCGTCGTCGTCGGCGAGCGCGGCTTCATCCCGGTCGACATCCAGATGCGCACCAACGTGCCGCACATCTTCGCGATCGGCGACATCGTCGGCCAGCCGATGCTGGCGCACAAGGCGGTGCACGAGGCGCATGTCGCCGCCGAGGTCGCCGCGGGTCAGAAGGCGGCCTTCGAGGCACGCGTGATCCCGAGCGTCGCCTACACCGACCCCGAGGTCGCGTGGGTCGGCCTGACCGAGGACGAGGCCAAGGCCAAGGGCATCAAGGTCACCAAGGGCCTGTTCCCCTGGACCGCCTCGGGCCGCGCGATCGCCAACGGCCGCGACGAGGGCTTCACCAAGCTGCTGTTCGACGAGGCCACGCACCGCATCGTCGGCGGCGGCATCGTCGGCACGCATGCGGGCGACATGATCGGCGAGGTGGCGCTGGCCATCGAGATGGGCGCCGACGCGGTGGATATCGGCAAGACCATCCACCCTCACCCGACGCTCGGCGAGAGCATCGGCATGGCCGCCGAGGTCGCGCACGGTTCGTGCACCGACCTGCCGCCGGCGCGGCGCTGAGCCAAGGCGGGAAGCATTCCCTAGGAGAAGCGCGATACGTCGCCGATGATGCGGCAGTGGGAGGCCTGTGAAGGCCTCCCACGGTTCGTACGTCTCCGTCCGTCATGGATGTTCCGAGGCCTCCGCCCGTCAGGGCGGAGGCCTTTTTCTTGACCGTGCTCGGCGCGCAGCGCGCGATGAGCCGCCCGAGCGCAGCGGCCGCGGCCGCGACGGCGGAGATCAAGGACCAAAAAGAAAAAGGGCCCGCCGAAGCGGGCCCCGCCTGCGCGCGCCGGGCGCGCCGCTCAGCCGCCGATGGCGGGCAGCAGCGGCACGATCAGCAGCGCGACGATGTTGATGATCTTGATCAGCGGGTTGACGGCCGGGCCGGCGGTGTCCTTGTAGGGATCGCCCACCGTGTCGCCGGTCACCGCGGCCTTGTGGGCTTCGCTGCCCTTGCCGCCGTGGTTGCCGTCCTCGATGTACTTCTTGGCGTTGTCCCAGGCGCCGCCGCCGGTGCACATGCTGATCGCGACGAACAGGCCCGTGACGATCGTGCCCATCAGCAGGCCGCCGAGCGCGGCCGGGCCGAGCAGCAGGCCCACCACCACCGGCACGATGACCGGCAGCAGCGAGGGGATCATCATTTCCTTGATGGCTGCCTTGGTCAGCATGTCGACCGCGGTGCCGTACTCGGGCTTGCCGGTGCCTTCCATGATGCCCTTGATGGTGCTGAACTGGCGCCGCACCTCGACCACCACCGAGCCCGCTGCCCGGCCGACGGCTTCCATCGCCATCGCGCCGAACAGGTAGGGGATCAGGCCGCCGATGAAGAGGCCGACGATCACCTACGGGTTGCTGAGGTCGAAGCTCACCAGCTTGCCGGCGGCCTCGAGCGTGTGGGTGTAGTCGGCGAACAGCACCAGCGCGGCGAGGCCGGCCGAGCCGATCGCGTAGCCCTTGGTCACCGCCTTGGTGGTGTTGCCGACCGCGTCGAGCGGGTCGGTCACGTCGCGCACGCTCTTGGGCAGCTCCGACATCTCGGCGATGCCGCCGGCGTTGTCGGTGATCGGGCCGTAGGCGTCGAGCGCGACCACGATGCCGGCCATGCTCAGCATCGAGGTGGCGGCCACCGCGATGCCGTAGAGCCCGGCCAGGTGGTAGGCCGACAGGATCGCGACGCAGACGAAGATCACCGGCCAGGCCGTCGAGCGCATCGACACGCCCAGGCCCGCGATGATGTTGGTGCCGTGGCCGGTGGTCGAGGCCGCCGCGATGTGCCGCACCGGGCTGTACTGCGTGCCGGTGTAGAACTCGGTGATCCAGACCATCGCCGCGGTCAGCACCAGGCCGACGGCGCAGGCGCCGAAGAGCCGCAGGTGCGTACCGGCGCCGAGCGCGTCGGCCGGCATCACCGCGGTGGTGACGAAGTAGAACGCGATCAGCGACAGCACGCCCGCCACCGCCAGGCCCTTGTACAGCGCCGGCATCACGTTCTTCATGCCCGGGCTGGCCTTGACGAAGTAGCAGCCGATGATCGACGCGATGATCGACACGCCGCCCAGCACCAGCGGGTAGAGCACCGCGGCCATCGGCGCGGCGGTGACGACCAGCGCGCCGAGCG
>CAYOXW010000316.1:0-2363 GCA_964408005.1 uncultured Methylibium sp. | reverse complement strand
CCGAGGCGCCGATCAAGGCGGGCAACACGCTGCCGATCCGCAACATCCCGGTGGGCTCGACGATCCACTGCGTCGAGTTGCTGGCCGGCAAGGGGGCTCAGATCGCACGTTCGGCCGGCACTTCGGTGACGCTGCTGGCACGCGAGGGCACCTATGCCCAGGTGCGCATGCGCTCGGGTGAGGTGCGGCGCATCCACATCGAGTGCCGCGCGACGATCGGTGAGGTCGCGAACGAAGAGCACAACCTGCGTCAGTACGGCAAGGCTGGCGCCATTCGCTGGAAGGGCATCCGCCCGACGGTGCGCGGCGTCGCCATGAACCCGATCGACCACCCGCACGGCGGCGGCGAAGGCCGTACCGGCGAGGGCCAGGTGCCGGTATCGCCTTGGAACACGATGACCAAGGGTTACCGCACTCGCAGCAACAAGCGTACGCAGACGTTCATCGTCTCGCGTCGCAAGAAGTAAGGGGCCCCGAAGATGGCTCGCTCACTGAAGAAGGGTCCCTTCGTGGACCACCACCTGGTTGCCAAGGTCGAAAAGGCCGTGGCGATCAAGGACAAGAAGCCGATCAAGACCTGGTCGCGTCGCTCGACGATCCTGCCGGATTTCATCGGACTGACGATCGCCGTGCACAACGGCAAGCAGCACGTGCCGGTGTACGTGACCGACCAGATGGTCGGCCACAAGCTCGGCGAGTTCGCCCTGACCCGCACGTTCAAGGGTCACCCGGCGGACAAGAAGGCCAAGAAGTAAGGGGATGGCGATGGAAACCCGAGCAATCGTGCGCGGCGTCCGTCTGTCGGTGGACAAGGGTCGCCTCGTGGCCGACCTGATCCGCGGCAAGAAGGTCGACCAGGCGCTGAACATCCTGAACTTCACGCAGAAGAAGGCCGCGCTGATCATCAAGAAGGCGCTGGAATCGGCGATCGCGAACGCCGAACACAACGACGGCGCCGACATCGACGAGTTGAAGGTCAAGGCCATCTATGTCGAGCAGGGCGCGACGCTGCGGCGTTTCGCTGCGCGCGCCAAGGGCCGCGGCAACAGCATCAGCAAGCCGACCTGCCACATCTTCGTGACCGTCGGGAACTGAGGAAAGCCATGGGACAGAAGATTCATCCGGTCGGCTTCCGCCTTCCCGTCACGCGCAACTGGTCGTCGCGCTGGTACGCGTCGAGCCGCAACTTCGCCGGCATGCTGGCCGAGGATCTGCAGGTGCGCGAGTACCTGAAGACCAAGCTGAAGAACGCCGCGGTCTCGCGCATCCTGATCGAGCGCCCCGCCAAGAACGCCCGCATCACGATCTACTCGGCTCGTCCGGGTGTGGTGATCGGCAAGAAGGGCGAGGACATCGAGAACCTGAAGGCCGAGCTGACCAAGCGTCTCGGCGTGCCGGTCGCGGTCAACATCGAGGAGGTGCGCAAGCCCGAGATCGATGCCCAGTTGATCGCCGACTCGATCACCCAGCAGCTCGAGAAGCGCATCATGTTCCGCCGCGCGATGAAACGCGCGATGCAGAACGCGATGCGCCTGGGCGCCCAGGGCATCAAGATCATGAGCGCCGGTCGCCTGAACGGCATCGAGATCGCGCGTACCGAGTGGTACCGCGAAGGTCGGGTGCCGCTGCACACGCTGCGCGCCGACATCGATTACGGCTTCTCGGAGGCCAAGACCACCTACGGCGTCATCGGCGTCAAGGTCTGGGTCTACCGCGGTGACCGTCTGGCCAATGGCGAGGCGCCGGTGATCAAGACCGACGAGCGCGAAGAGCGTCGCGATCGCCGTGGCCCGCGTGGTGACCGTCCGGGCGGCGATCGCCGCGGTGGTCCGCGCGATGGCGCGCCGCGTGCTGCGGCGCGTCGCACCGACGTCGTCAACCCGACCGAGGGCGCCGACAAGCCGGCCGAGGCCGGTGCTGCCGAGGCGCCGAAGACGGCTGCCGTCAAGCGCGTGCGCAAGGTCGCCGCGCCTGGTGGCGAGTCGAAAGGAGAATAAGCATGCTGCAACCCGCCCGTCGCAAGTTCCGCAAGGAACAGAAGGGTCGCAACACCGGCATCGCCACGCGCGGCGCCAATGTGTCGTTCGGCGACTTCGGCCTGAAGGCCACCGAGCGCGGCCGCATCACCGCTCGCCAGATCGAGGCCGCGCGTCGCGCGATCTCGCGTCACGTCAAGCGCGGTGGCCGCATCTGGATCCGCATTTTCCCCGACAAGCCGATCTCGCAGAAGCCGGCCGAAGTCCGCATGGGCAACGGCAAGGGCAACCCCGAGTACTACGTGGCCGAGATCCAGCCCGGCAAGGTGCTGTACGAACTGAACGGCGTGCCCGAACAGCTCGCACGCGAGGCCTTCCAGCTGGCGT
>CAYOXW010000315.1:0-2382 GCA_964408005.1 uncultured Methylibium sp. | reverse complement strand
CCATGCCGGTGGAGTTCTGGCCGCGGATGTGGCTGCCGGTGATGCCGGTGTAGACGCGGGTGATCTTGCAGTCGGCCATCATCTCGGCCTCCTTCAAGGCCTGCTGGATGCTCTGCACCGTCGCGTCGATGTTCACGACCACGCCGCGCTTGAGGCCGTGCGAGCTCGCGGTGCCGATGCCGGCCACGCGCAGCTCGCCGCCCGGCAGCACCTCGGCCACCACCGCCATCACCTTGGCGGTGCCGATGTCCAGGCCGACGACGAGATCCTTGTATTCCTTGGCCATGTTCTAGTTCCTTGTCGGCGTGACGGGCGCGACGGTGCCGATGCCGCGCAGCTTCAGCGCATAGCCGCCGGCATGGCGCAGATCGGCGGATTCGAGCGGGCGCTGGTAGCGCGCGGTCAGCTGGGTCACGGTGCCGGTGAAGGCCGCCGCGCGGGCGAGCACCTCGTCCTCGCTGCCGCGGCCGAGTTCGACCTCGGCGCCGCTGTCGAGCTCGGCGCGCCAGGAGCCGCGCGCGCTGAGCTGCAGCCGCGCCACGCGCAGCTCGAGCGGCTCGAACAGCGGCGCGAGCCGGCCGTGCATGGCCAGCAGCGCGGCCGAACTGCCCTCGGGGCCCTGCAGCACCGGCAGGCCCTCGTCCTCGACGTCGCCGGGGTTGGCCTCGAACACCTCGCCCTGCAGGTTGACGAGCTGGTCGTCGCGATCGTCCACATGCCACCAGGCCGCGGCGCGGTGCTCCTCGAGCCGCACCGCGAGGCGGTTCGGCCAGACGCGCTGCACCACCGCGCGCCGCACCCAGGGCACCGACTCGAAGGCCTGCTTGGCGGCGCCCAGGTCGAGGCTGAAGAAGTTGCCGGCGAGCCGCGGCATCGCGTTGGCGCGGATCGTCGCGGCGCTGTTGCGACCGACGTCGCCCTCGACGCGCACGCCGGCGAACGTGAACCGCGGCGAGCGCGTCGCCCAGCGCAGCGCCTCGAGCGCGAACGCGCCGAGCGCCACCAGCAGCAGCAGCGCCGCGGCGGCGTTCATCAGCCGCACGTCGAGCGGCAGCGACGCGGGCGTCATGCTGGTGGGGGTGGGGCGCTTGCGGGCCATCGGTCGCGCGTCCTCAGCCGTCCAGCCGCGCGGCGCGCAGCAGGTCGATGCACAGCTGCTCGTAGCTGATGCCGGCGGCGCGTGCCGACATCGGCACCAGCGAATGCCCGGTCATGCCCGGCGAGGTGTTCATCTCGAGCAGGAAGGGCTTGCGGTCGCTCGCGCGCAGCATCAGGTCGGCGCGGCCCCAACCGCGGCAGCCGAGCGCGCGGTAGGCGGCCAGCGTCAGGCGCTGGACCTCGGCCTCCTCCTCGGGCGCGAGGCCGCTCGGGCACAGGTACTGCACCGCATCGGTGAAGTACTTGTTCTGGTAGTCGTAGCCGGCCTCGGGCGGCACGATGCGGATCACCGGCAGCGCGCGCGCATTCGCGCCCTCGCCCAGCACCGGGCAGGTCACCTCGGCGCCGTCGATGAACTCCTCGCACAGCACGTCGGGGTCGTGGCGGGCCGACAGCGCCACCGCGTCCTGCATCTGCGAGTAGCCCAGCACCTTGGTCACGCCGATCGACGAGCCCTCGCGCGGCGGCTTCACGATCAGCGGCAGGCCCAGATCGTCGGGCACGCCGCGCACCCGCTCGAGTGTCTGCTCGTCAGGCGCGAGCCGCACGTAGCGCGGCGTCGGCAGCCCTTCGGCGAGCCACACGCGCTTGGTCATGATCTTGTCCATCGCGATCGCGCTCGCCATCACGCCCGAACCGGTGTACGGAATGCGCAGCAGCTCCAGCGCGCCCTGCACCGTGCCGTCCTCGCCGTGCCGGCCGTGCAGCGCGATGAAGCAGCGCTGGAAGCCCTGACGCCGCAGCTCGACCAGGTCGTGATCCTTTGGATCGAAGGCGTGGGCGTCGACGCCGGCGTCCTGCAGCGCCTTCAGCACGCCACCGCCGGACATCAGCGAGATGTCGCGTTCGGCCGAGGTGCCGCCCATCAGCACGGCGACCTTGCCGAAGGACCTGGGATCGGGGGTGGCACTCATGCATGGGCTCCCAACAGCTCGACCACCTGGCCGGGCACGGCGCCGATCGAGCCCGCCCCCATGGTGATCACCACATCGCCGTCCTGCACGTTGTCGGCGATGGCCTGCGGCATCGCCGCGATCTCGTCCACGAACACCGGTTCGAGCTTGCCGCCGACCCGCAGAGCGCGCGTCAGCGCGCGCCCGTCGGCGGCCACGATCGGCGCTTCGCCGGCGGCGTAGACCTCGCCCAGCAGCACCGCGTCGGCGCCACCCATCACCTTGACGAAGTCCTCGAAGCAGTCGCGCGTGCGGGTGTAGCGGTGCGGCT
>CAYOXW010000314.1:0-2383 GCA_964408005.1 uncultured Methylibium sp. | reverse complement strand
GTGGCGCAGCTTCTGCCGCCACTGCGGATCGCCGATCCACAGCCGCCGCGACAGCCTGCCCGGCGTGCTGCGGCTGCGCGTCGGCAGCCTCGACGACCGGGCGGACGCGGCGCTGCGGCCGGCCGGCCATATCCACGTCGCGTCCCAGGCGCCGTGGTGGACGATCACCGACACGCTGCCGCAGCACCCCGGCATCGAGCCCGGCCGCGGCGGCTGAGTCCGGCTCAGTCCGTCTGCCGCAGGTGCGCCAGGCGCTGGTGCGTGCCCGGGTGGGTCGCGGTCGTCTTGACCATCGGCAGGTGCTCGGTGAACAGCACCACCGGCGTCTCCTCGGGCTCGCCGAGCCGGCGCAGCAGCCGCAGCGCGAAGGCATCGGCCTCGTACTCGTGCCGGTGCGACAGCTCCGAGGCCTCGCGGCCCAGGACGCCGGCGACCGGGTCGGTCGTCGACGCGACGACCTCGCCCGGGATGTGGCGCTTGTACAGCGCCCCGAGCTGCGCCCAGTGGCGGTGTTCGATGTGACCGAGCTCGTGGGCGAGGATGAACAGGCGCTCGCTCTCGGTCAGGTCGGCGAGCGAGACGTTGGCGGCGATCACCCGTCCCATCAGGCACACCGCCAGCAGCGGACTGCGCACCACGATCAGCCGCATCCCGGGCTGGCGCAGGTTCAGCGCCTCGACCACCCGATCGAAGCTGCGCTGCACCACCTGCGAGGCCTCGCTGGCCGGGTCGACCTCCTGGGCCGCCAGCGCGTCGAGCTGCATCTGCTGCGACCGCTGCAGGACATCGAGGATGTCTTCGGCACACCAAGCCGGTGCACAGCAGCTCATCGCCAGGGCCATCAGGGTTGCACGCATGGGGCACCTCACGCTCGCCCGAAGGATTCGGGTTACCACCAATATCCATGCATTAGCCGTGCCAGATTCGCACAAAGGCGGCGCCCACCGGGCCGGACTCCGGCGCTAGCGCTCCGGCCGGCGCGTTGCGGCCATACATGCCAGGCCGTTTCCGAGCGCCCGACGGGCTGTCGGTAGCCCGTTAAAACACGCGATCCAGGGTTTCTACCAGGACCGTCCCAGGGCCGTGCCACATTCGGACAGGCCGCCGGCAGCCCCCGCGCCGCGGCCCCGCGGCGGACGGCCCCGGCTCAGCGCTGGAACTGCGCCAGCATCTGCTCGAGCGCCATCGTGAACGGCGTCTCCATCATCGGCAGCGTCAGCGTGATGCCGACCAGCCCGACCGCCAGCGTGATCGGAAAGCCGATCGCGAACACGTTCATCTGGCTCGCCACGCGCGAGATCACGCCCAGCACCAGGTTGACGAACAACAGCATGGTGACGATCGGCAGCGCGATCCACAGCCCGAGGCGAAACACCTCGGCCCCCCAGACCTGCGGCTGCAGCGCCGACAGGAAGCCGCCCGACGAGCCGCCGACCGGAAAGGCGGTGAAGCTCTCGATCACCGCCGCCGTCAGCAGCAGGTGGCCGTTCATCACGACGAACAGCAGCGTCGCGACGGTGCCGAAGAAGCGGCTCACCGCGGTGGACTGGCTGGCGCTGATCGGGTCGAAGAAGGCGGCGAAGTTCAGGCCCATCTGCAAGCCGATCAGCTCGCCGGCGTACTCGATCGCCGCGAACACGACGCGTGCCGCGAAACCCAGCGTCAGGCCGACCAGCAGGTTGTGCACGAGCGCCTCGAGCGCGGCGGCGCCGTCCAGCGCGATCGTCGGCGCCGGCGGCAGCGAGGCCTGGGCCGCGACGGTGATCAACAGCGCCAGCCCGATCTTGACCCGCACCGGCACGCTGCGCAGGCCCAGCACCGGGGCGCTGGTGAACAGCGCCAGGATGCGCACGAAGGGCCAGATCAGCGGGCTCAGCCAAGCGGTGAGCTGGGCCTCGGAGAAGGTCAGCATGGTGCGCCGGCCGGCGATCGGCCTCAGCCGACCACGCTCGGGATCGACTGGAGCGTGCGCTGCAGGTACTCGACGATCGAGGTGATCATCCACGGCCCGGCGATCGCCAGCACCGCGACCGCGGCGATCAGCTTGGGCACGAAGGACAGCGTCGCCTCGTGGATCTGCGTGGCCGCCTGGAACACGCTGACGACCAGGCCGACCGCCAGCACGGTGAGCAGCAGCGGCGCGCTGATCATCAGCAGCATGACCAGGCCCTGCTGGCCGAGGGTGAAGACCTGTTGCGGATCCATCGGGAACTCTCTTTCAGGTGACGAAGGACGCGGCCAGCGAGCCCAGCAGCAGGTTCCAGCCGTCGGCCAGCACGAACAGCATCAGCTTGAAGGGCAGCGCCACCAGCACCGGGCTGAGCATCATCATGCCCAGGCTCATCAGCACGCTGGCGACGATCATGTCGATGATCAGGAAGGG
>CAYOXW010000313.1:0-2445 GCA_964408005.1 uncultured Methylibium sp. | reverse complement strand
GCCATCGGCCAGTCGTTGTTGCTGAAGAACTCGTCCCACAGCACGCGGCCGATCATCAGCGTCTGCGGCCCGCCGAGCAGTTCGGGGATCACGAACTCGCCGATGCAGGGGATGAACACCAGCATCGAGCCGGCGATGACGCCGGCCTTGGACAGCGGCACCGTGACGCGCCAGAACGCCACCGCCGGCGTCGCACCGAGGTCCTGGGCCGCCTCGAGCAGGCGCAGGTCCAGCTTCGCGAGGTTCGCGTACAGCGGCAGGATCATGAAGGGCAGGTAGGTGTAGGTCATGCCCAGCAGCAGCGAGAAGGGCGTGTTCATGAACTTGCCCTCGGTGGCGATCAGGCCGGCCGCGAGCAGCAGCTGGTCGACGTCCAGCGCCTCGAGCGCGCGGGCCACCCAGCCCCCCTCGCCGAGCAGGCCCTTCCAGGCGTAGACGCGCAGCAGGAAGGAGGTCCAGAACGGCAGCATCACCGCCATCAGCAGCGCCGGCTGCAGCGTCTTGGGCGCGCGCGCCATGAAGTAGGCGAAGGGGTAGCCGATCGCCAGGCACAGCAGCGTCGTGGCGGCGGCGTATTTCAGGCTCGCGACGTAGGTGGCGAAGTAGAGCTCGTCGTTGAGGATGTAGAGGTAGTTGCCGAGCCTGATGCTGAGCTGCAGCACCCCGTCGGTGTAGCTCAGGAGGTCCTTGAAGTGCACGGTCTCCATCTCGGAGACGCTGATCCTGAAGACGATCAGGAAGGGCACGAGGAAGAACAGCAGCAGCCAGAGGTAGGGCAGGCCGATCACCGCGCTGCGCCCGCGCCACCACGAGGGCGGTCGCGGGGCCGCGGCTGCGCGCTGCGGCACGAGGGTGGCGCTCGGGCGGGGGCGTGTCGGACTCATCCGGGCCGCTTCATTGCGTCAGCACGACCTGCGACGACGGCGCCCAGCTCGCCCAGGCGCGGTCGCCCCAGCTCAGCGTGTCGTCGCGGTGGCGCTCGACATTGCTCTGGCTGACCTTGAGGACCTGGCCGCTCGGCAGCGCCAGGTGGTAGACGGTGAAGCTGCCAAAGTAGGACAGCTCCTTGACGGTGCCTTGCACGCGGTTGTGCGGCTCGTGCTCGGCGGGTGGCGCGGCGCGGCTCAGGCGGATCTTCTCGGGCCGCACCGCGACGCAGACGGCCATGCCCTCGGTGCCGGTGATGCCGTGGCCGACCCAGTGGCTGCAGTCGGCGCAGCGCACCACCACGTGGTCGGCCTGGTCCTCGACCAGCGTGCCGTCCATCAGGTTGACGTTGCCGATGAAGTCGGCGACGAAGCGGTTGGCCGGGGTCTCGTAGATGTCGCCGGGCGTGCCGACCTGCAACACGCGGCCCTCGCTCATCACCGCGATGCGCGAGGTCATCGTCATCGCCTCCTCCTGGTCGTGCGTGACCATCACGCAGGTCACGCCGACCTCCTCGACGATGTTGACGAGCTCGAGCTGGGTTTCCTCGCGCAGCTTCTTGTCGAGCGCGCCCAGCGGCTCGTCGAGCAACAGCAGCTGCGGTTGCTTCGCGAGGCTGCGCGCCAGCGCGACGCGCTGCTGCTGGCCGCCCGACAGCTGGTGCGGCTTGCGCCGGGCGTAGGGGCCGAGCTGCACCAGCCTGAGCATGGCCTCGACGCGCTGCGCGATCTCGTCCTTGCCCATGCCGTCGCGCCGCAGGCCGAAGGCGATGTTGTCCCACACGCTCAGGTGCGGGAACAGCGCGTAGGACTGGAACATCATGTTGATCGGCCGCTCGTAGGGCGCGAGCCCGGCGAGGTCCTGGCCGGCCAGCACGATGCGCCCCGAGCTCGGCGTCTCGAAACCGGCGAGCATGCGCAGCAGCGTCGTCTTGCCGCAGCCCGAGGAGCCGAGCAGCGCGAAGATCTCGCCCTGGGCGATGTCGATCGAGACGTGGTTGACCGCGACGGCGCCGCCGCCGAAGTCCTTCACCACGTCCTGGATCTGCAGATAAGCAGCGGTCATAGGGTGTCGAACCCGATGGCAGAAGCACAGACGGCGCGCACGGCACGGCCTTTCCAGCCGCCGCCGCGGATCCGGCTGCGCCGGTCCGCCAGCGGCGCCCCCCTGGGGGGGAGCGGCGCAGCCGCAACGGGGGGGGACGTCATCACAGACCGGTCTTGAACGAGGTGTACATGCGCGTCATCGTGCGGCGCAGGTCGTTGTTGATCGCGTCCGGCGCGGCCATCTTGGCCATGTCGGCGTCGCTGGGGAACACCGTCGGGTTGTTCGCGACCTCGGGCTTGATGAACTTCTTCGACTCCTTGTTGGGGTTGGCGTAGAAGACCTTGTTGGTCAGCGCCGCGTGCACCTCGGGGCGCATGATGAAGTCGATGAACTTGTGCGCGTTGTCGGGATGGGGCGCGTCGGCCGGGATCACCATCACGTCGAAGAACAGCACGCCGCCGGTCTTCGGGA
>CAYOXW010000312.1:0-2468 GCA_964408005.1 uncultured Methylibium sp. | reverse complement strand
TGCACGGCGCCAACCGGCTGGCCAGCAACTCGCTGCTCGAATGCGTGGTGCTGGGGCAGAGCTGCGCCGAGCACATCCTGGCCAACCGCAGCGGCGCCTGCCCCGCGCTGCCGGCCTGGGACGAGAGCCAGGTCGAGAACGCTGACGAGCAGGTCGTGATCTCCCACAACTGGGACGAGCTGCGCCTGCTGATGTGGAACTACGTCGGCATCGTGCGCACGACCAAGCGGCTGGAGCGGGCGCTGCACCGCATCGAGCTGCTCAAGCGCGAGATCGACGACTACTACGCCAACTTCCGCGTCAGCCGCGACCTGCTGGAACTGCGCAACCTGGTCGACTGTGCCGAGCTGATCGTGCGTTCGGCGCTGAGCCGCCACGAAAGCCGCGGACTGCACTACAGCCGCGACTATCCCGCCGCACTGCCGGTCAGCTTCCCGACCGTGCTGGTGCGTCAGGGCCGGCGCAAGGCCGCGCCCTGGGCCTGAGCGTCGACAATCGCTGCCCCTGCCAACCCGCACCCGCCCTCTGCGGTGATCCCATCATGGACCTGAAGCTCCCCATCACCATCATCGACGAACTGAGCGACGACGAGGTCCGCGCCGAGGGCGAGCTCGACCTCGCCAGCGGCGAGATCCGCAACGTGCGCTACGAGGATTACGACGTCGCCACCCTCGGTTCGCCCGCGGCGCGCAAGGACTACGAGTTCACCGTCGGTGTGCTGCGCAACGGCACGCGCGAGGTGGAGTTCCGCATCGAGGCCGACGCCGTGGGCGGGCGCTACGCCGTCACGCCCAGCGAGCTGCTCGAGCTGAAGGGGCGGGCGGCCAAGCTGTTCAGCCAGCCCCCGTCGAAGCTGCACTGAGCGGGACCACGGGCCTGCGAGCAGGCCGCCGGCGCGCGGACGTGCGCCGGCCGTGCCGGTGGCCCGGTGGGACTCAGCGCGCGCGCATCGCGATGCGCGCCTGCACGAACTCGAAGGCGTACTGGACCGCGTCGGCGATCGCGCGCTCCGTGTCGCTGCGCTCCTTGTCGCTCTGGTAGAAGGCCAGGTCGACCGCGTGGCGGATGTAGCGCGGCGGCAGCCGGTTCAAGGCGACGCAGGCCACGTCGGGCAGCGCGTCCGGGCCGAGCAGGTGGTTTTCCTGCTGCGCGAGCACCGCCTCGAAGACCGGGCGCTCGTAGTGGTTCTGGATCGAGGAGAAGTCGATGCTCATCGGGATGCCTTCGTGCGGCGCGCGGCCCGTCCCGGAGGCATCCGGCGGGCCCGCGCCGTGGCAGTATCGAAGCCGACTCCCCGGCTCGAAGCGGGGAAATGCCCGCTCCCCGGCCGGCAGTTCGGCGCTTCGTCGCGCTCAGGCGGCGCCCAGCACCCGCATCGAGTAGTCGACCGCCTGCACATCCTTGGTGAGCCGGCCGATCGAGATGCGGTCCACCCCGGTCGCGGCGATCGCGCGCACCTGCTCCAGCCCGACCCCGCCCGACACCTCCAGCAGCGCCCGCCCGGCCGTCAGCGCGACCGCCTCGCGCATCTGCTCGAGCGTGAAGTTGTCGAGCAGCACGCTCGACGCGCCCTGGGCCAGCGCCTCGCGCAGCTGCGCGAGGGTCTCGACCTCGATCTGGATGTCCACGCCGGCGTCGAGCGCGCGCGCCGCCGCCAGCACCTGGGCAATGCCGCCGGCCGCCGCGATGTGGTTCTCCTTGATCAGGATGCCGTGCCACAGCGCCAGCCGCTGGTTCTGCCCGCCGCCGGTGCGTACCGCGTACTTCTGCGCCTGGCGCAGGCCGGGCAGGGTCTTGCGGGTGTCGAGGATGGCGCAGCCGCGCGGGTTGGGCGAGGCACCCTCGATCGCGTCGACGTAGCGGCGGGCGAGGGTGGCGGTGGCCGACATCAGCTGCAGGAAGTTCAGCGCCGGCCGTTCGGCGGCGAGCAGCGCGCGCGCCTCGGCCTCGATCTCGCACACCAGCGTGTCGGCGGCCATGCGCGCGCCCTCGCCGTAGCGCCACTGCACGTCGGCCTGCGGGTCGAGCGCGTGGAGGCAGTCGTTGAACCAGTGGCGGCCGCACAGCACCGCGGCCTCGCGCACCAGCACGCGGGCCTTCACGCGCCGCCCCTCGGGCACCAGCCGCCCGGTCCAGTCGGCGCGGCCAAGGTCCTCGAACAGCGCATCGCGCACGTTGCGGGCGCGGGCCTCGTCGAGCGTCTCGTTGGTCTCGAAGCTCAGCATGTCGCGGCGGTCTCCGTCATGTCGGTGTTCATCGAGGGGGCGCGGCGTTGGCAGCCTGGTCGCATCCGCGCTGCGAGCCTCGCTGCGCGACGCCCCTCCATCGCGCTCATGCGGCCCCGATGTTCGGCACGAAGCCGCGCGCCGGTTGCGAGATCGCGCCCGGGTTCGCCTTCACGAAGTCCAGCATCCGCTCGATGCAGCCCAGCGCCTGCGCACGCGTCGGCTCGGGCACGAGGATCTCGC
>CAYOXW010000311.1:0-2504 GCA_964408005.1 uncultured Methylibium sp. | reverse complement strand
CGTCCTGGCCGATTCCGACACCGCCACCGATGCCGACTTCGCCGGCGCCGAGACGGTGATCGCCCACGAGTATTTCCACAACTGGACGGGCAACCGCATCACCTGCCGCGACTGGTTCCAGCTCTCGCTGAAGGAGGGCCTGACGGTCTTCCGCGACCAGGACTTCAGCATGGACATGGCCGGCAGCGCGTCGGCCCGCGCCGTCAAGCGCATCGAGGACGTGCGCCTGCTGCGCCAGGTGCAGTTCCCCGAGGACGCCGGCCCGATGGCCCACCCGGTGCGCCCCGACGCCTACCAGGCGATCGACAACTTCTACACCGCCACCGTCTACGAGAAGGGCGCCGAGGTCGTGCGCATGATGCAGACGCTGGTCGGCCGCGCCGGCTTCGCGGCCGGCATGAAGCTGTACTTCGAGCGCCACGACGGCCAGGCCGTGACCTGCGACGACTTCGCCCAGGCGATCGCCGACGCCAACCCCGGCAGCGCGCTGGCCGCCGGGCTCGAGGTCTTCAAGCGCTGGTACGCGCAGGCCGGCACGCCGCGCGTGACGGCACGGGGGCACTGGGACGCACCGGGCCGGCGCTACACGCTCGAGCTGGCCCAGCAGGGCAGCCCGACGCCCGGCCAGCCGGACAAGCTGCCGGTCGTCATCCCGGTCGCGATGGGCCTGGTGACCGACGACGGCCGCGCGCTGCCGCTGCGCCTCGAGACGGAGGCCGCGGCCGTCGGCAGCGAGCGCGTGCTGGTGCTCGACGCGCCGCAGGCGCGCTGGACCTTCGTCGACATCGACGCCGAGCCGGTGCCCTCGCTGCTGCGCGGCTTCTCGGCGCCGGTGCTGCTCGACGCCGGACTGGGCGACGCCCAGTGGCTCACGCTGCTCGCCCACGACAGCGATGCCTTCAACCGCTGGGAGGCCGCCCAGCAGCTCGCGCTGCGGCGCCTGCTCGCCGCCGTCCGCGACGGCGCCGAGCTGCGGCTGGATGCGCCCTATGTCGAGGCAATGCGCCGCCTGCTGCGCGAGCCCGGCCTCGACGCCGCGTTCAAGGAGCTGGCGCTGACCCCGCCGAGCGAGACCTACATCAGCGAGCAGCTCGGCCGCGACATCGACCCGCAGCGCGTGCACGCGCTGCGCGAATCGATGCGGCTGCAGCTCGCCCAGGCGCTGCGCGAGGACTGGGCCTGGGCCTTCGAGGCCCACCAGCCGGCGGGCGGTTATTCGCCCGACGCGCGCAGCAGCGGCCAGCGCGCGCTGGCCAATCTCGCGCTCGCGATGCTGGTGCTCGACGCCACCGCCTCGGGCGATGCGGTCTGGCCCGGCCGCGCCTACCAGCGCTTCAAGGACGCCTCGAACATGAGCGACCGCTTCGGCGCGCTGGCGGCGCTGGTCCATGCGCACGCCGAGCTGGCGCAACCGGCGCTGCAGCGCTTCCACACGATGTTCCGCGGCGAGGCGCTGGTGATCGACAAGTGGTTCGCGCTGCAAGCCGGCGCCAGCGAGCGCGACGGCCGCGTGTTCGCGCGCGCCAGGTCGCTGCTGCAGCACCCGGACTTCTCGCTGCGCAACCCGAACCGCGCGCGCAGCGTGCTCGCGACGCTGTGCCTCGCCAACCCGGCCGCCTTCCACCGCGCCGACGCCGCCGGCTACGTGTTCTGGGCCGAGCGCGTGATCGAGGCCGACGCGATCAACCCCTCGCTGGCCGCGCGCCTGGCGCGCGCGCTGGACCGCTGGCGCGCGCTGGCCGAGCCCTACCGCAGCGCCGCGCGCGAGGCGATCGCGCGCGTCGCCGCGCGCAGCGACCTCTCGCCCGACACCACCGAGATCGTGACCCGCGCCCTCCAAGACTGAGACCTCCGCATGAGCCGCCGCACCAGCCTGACCCAGTACCTGATCGAACAACAGCGCCTGCACGGCCGCATCCCGGCCGAGCTGCGCCTGCTGATCGAGGTGGTCGCCCGCGCCTGCAAGGGCATCGCGATCAGCGTCAACAAGGGCGCGCTCGGCGGCGTGCTCGGCAGTGCCGGCAGCGAGAACGTGCAGGGCGAGGTGCAGAAGAAGCTCGACATCATCGCCAACGAGGTGCTGATCGAGGCCAACGAATGGGGCGGCGCGCTCGCCGCGATGGCCAGCGAGGAGATGGACAGCATCTACGTCGTGCCCAACCGCTACCCCCAGGGCGAGTACCTGCTGCTGTTCGACCCGCTCGACGGCTCCTCGAACATCGACGTCAACGTCAGCATCGGCACGATCTTCTCGGTGCTGAAGAAGCCGAGCGACCACCCCGGCGTCAGCGTGCAGGACTTCCTGCAGCCCGGGCGCGCGCAGGTCGCCGCCGGCTACTGCGTCTATGGCCCGCAGAGCACGCTGGTGCTGACGGTGGGCGACGGTGTCGCGATGTTCACGCTCGACCGCGAGCAGGGCAGCTGGGTGCTCACGGCCGACACGGTCAGCATCCCGGAGGACACCAAGGAGTTCGCGATCAACATGTCGAACATGCGCCACTGGG
>CAYOXW010000310.1:0-2506 GCA_964408005.1 uncultured Methylibium sp. | reverse complement strand
AGCGCCGTGCGCCGCCTGCTGCAGCGCGCCGGCCTGGTGCCCGGCGTGCGCAGCGCGGCCCTGCTGATCGGCCCGACGCTCGTGCCGCTGGCGCTGACCGCCGCGGTCGCGGCGGCGCCGGTGGCGGCGCTGGCCGGCGCGATCGGCCTGGCGGCCACGTCCCTGGCGGTCGGGCTGCGCATCCAGCGACGCCGCGACGCGCTCACGCGGGCCCTGCCGGGCTTCATCGACAGCCTGGTGCGGCTGCTGGCGGTCGGCCACAGCGTGCCCTCGGCCTTCCTCGCCGCGGTTGCCGCGGTGCACGGCCCCTTGCGCGAGTGCCTCGACGGCGTGGCCTTGCGCGTGCGCGCCGGCGTCGACCTCGACAAGGCCCTCGAGCACGCCGCGCGCCTGCACGGCGCGCAGCCGCTGATGCTGTTCGCCGCGGTGGTGCGCATGAGCGTGCAGTACGGCGGCCGCGTCGACCAGGTGCTCGAGCGCATGGCGCAGTTCATGCGCGATCGCGAGGAGGCCCAGCAGGAGCTGGTCGCGCTGTCGGCGGAGACCCGCATGTCGGCCTGGATCCTCGGCCTGCTGCCGATGTCGATGGGCCTGTTCATCCTGTTCGTGCAGGCCCAATACCTGGCCCGCATGTGGGCCGATGCGAGCGGCCGCAAGCTGCTGATGCTGGCCTTCGGCCTGCAGCTGCTCGGCGGCTTCCTGCTCTACCGCCTCGCGCGGCTGCGCTGACGGAGGCGCCCCGATGGACTGGCTGACCCGCCTGCTGATCGACCCGCGCGCCGTCGCGGCCCTGAGCGCGATCGCGGTGCTGCTGGCCGCCACCCTGCTCGCCTGGAGCGCCCTCGGGCGCCGCCGCGCGCAGCGGCGCGCCCAGCAACACCTCGATCGCGCGGTCGCGCTGCGCCGCCCCGATGCCGAGGCCACCGCCGAGCTCGACGCCCTGGCCCTGGGCAGCCCGCCCGCCACCGGGCCGCTGGGCCATCTGGCGCGCTGGCTCGACCACGGCGTCGGCCGCGCGCTGGTCGCCCAGGAGGACCGCGAGCTGCTCGACCAATGCGGCCTGAACACGCCGCGCCACCGCGCGCTCTACCTCGGCGCGCGGCTGCTCACGCCGGCGCTGCTGCTGGCGCTGGCGCTGCTCGCCCCGGAGTCGATGCCCGCCAACAAGCGCCTGCTGCTGTGGTGCGCGGCCGGCGTCGGCGGGCTGCTGCTGCCGAAATGGTGGCTGCGCGCGCGCGCCGCGGCCCGCCGGGCCCAGGCGCACGAGGAGACGCCGCTGCTGGTGGACCTGCTGCGCCTGCTGCAGGGCAGCGGCATGAGCCTGGACCAGTCGCTCCAGGTCGTCGCCGACGGCTTCCGCGAGGTGCTGCCGGTGCTCGGCCCCGAGCTCGAGAGCGCGAACCGCCAGTTCGCCGCCGGCCGGCCGCGCCAGGCCTCGCTGCAGCGGCTCGGCCAGGTCTATGGCAGCGAGGACCTCTCGAACCTCGTCGCGCTGCTGCGCCAGATCGACCGCCACGGCGGCGCCGTGCAGGAGCCGCTCAAGCAGTTCGGCCAGCGGCTGCGCGAGAAGCGCCGCGCCGCGCTGCGCGAGCAGGTCGGCAAGCTCAACGTGAAGATGACCGGCGTGATGGTGCTGACGCTGCTGCCCGCGCTGCTGATCGTCGTCGCCGGCCCCGGCTTCCTCGCCGTCGTCCGTTCGCTCGGCCGCATGTGACCCCACGAGGCTCCCCATGAACCCTTCCCCCTGGCCCGCCCGTGTCGCCCTGCTGAGCCTCGGCCTGCTGCTGCAGGGCTGCGCGACGGTGTGGCCTGCGAGCGCGGGCACGAGCGCGACGGAACGCGCCACGCCGTCGGCGCGCCTGGCCGCCGCGGCCGCCCGGCCGGCCGCCCCCGAGCCGGCGCCCGCCACGGCGAGCCCCGACAACCGCCAGACCTACCTGGCCGTGATCGAGCAGCTCAGCCGCGATGGCCAGCACTACGCGGCCTACGCCCACCTGCAGGCGCTCGAGGCCCGCCATGGCGGCAGCCCCGAGGTGACCCTGCTCAAGGCCGATGCGCTGCGCGCCAGCGGCGACACCCAGACGGCCGCCACCCTCTACGGCGCGCTGCTGGACACGCCCCTGGCGGCGCGGGCCTATCACGGCCTCGGCCTCATCGCCGGCGCGCGCCAGGACTTCGCGACCGCGGCCCTGCTGCTCGATCGCGCCGCGGCGCGCGACCCGACGCACGCGGTCCTGCTGTCGGACCTCGGCTACGCGCTGCTGCTCAGCGGGCGGCCCGAGCAGGCGCGCCGCCCGCTGCTCACCGCCGCCGAGCTGGCGCCGCAGGACGCGCGCATCCAGGCCAATCTGGCGCTCTACCGCCGCAGCGTCGAGGGCCCCGCGCCCGGCTGCGTGCCCAGCGCGGCGCCCGCCGGCCGCGGCCAGGCACCCGACCCGGTGCAACTCGCCCTCGGCCGCGGCGGCAGCGGCTGCGCGGCGTCCCCGATCCCGCCGCGGGCGCCGAC
>CAYOXW010000309.1:0-2525 GCA_964408005.1 uncultured Methylibium sp. | reverse complement strand
TGTTGACGCTCGCTGAAAACTGACCCACCTACGGGGCGCCTGCTCGCGCAAAACTGACCCACGCAAACACACTGCCCTGCTCGATGAACGAGCGGGGAGAGCCAGGAGTGATCAGCGTGGCGATGTTGGCCAAGATCAGACGGATGCACTTGCGCGACGGCCTGTCCATCCGCGAGGTGAGCCGGCGCACGGGGCTGTCGAGGAACACCGTGCGACAGTGGTTGCGCCAGGAGGGCGTGACCGAACCGAAGTACCCCAGGCGCGAGGCAGCGAGCGCGGTCGATGCCTGGGCCGAGCACCTGGCCTCGGCGCTCAAGGCCGATGGGTATCGCCCGGTGCGCGAGCGCCGTACGGTCAAGATGCTCTACGAGCAGATCCGCGCGCTCGGCTACGCGGGCAGCTACGCCCGCGTCACCCGGTGGGTTCGCGCCTGGCGCGCCGAGCAGGACGCAGCGCCCAGGCGCGCGGCCTTCGTGCCGATGAGCTTCGAGCTGGGGGATGCCTTCCAGTTCGACTGGAGCTGCGAGTACGTCTTCGTCGGCGGCCTGCGCCGCCGGCTCGAGGTCGCGCACACCAAGCTGGCCAGCTCCAGGGCCTTCTGGCTGACGGCCTACCCGGGCCAGAGCCACGAGATGCTGTTCGATGCGCACGCGCGCGCCTTCGCGGCACTGGGCGGCATCCCCAGGCGCGGCCTGTACGACAACATGAAGACCGCCGTGGACCGGGTGGGCGTGGGCAAGCTGCGCTCGGTCAACGCCCGCTTCCAAGCCATGTGCTCGCACTACCTGTTCGAGCCCGAGTTCTGCAACCCGGCTTCGGGTTGGGAGAAGGGCATCGTCGAGAAGAACGTGCAGGATCGACGGCGCCAGGTGTGGCGGGAGGCCAGCGAGCGCCGCTGGCCCGACCTGGCCAGCCTGAACGCCTGGCTGGGCGAGCGCTGCCGCGCCTGCTGGGCCGAGACGGCGCATCCCGAGTGGCCGGCGCTGACCGTGGCCGAAGTGCTGCAGGACGAGCAGACCCGGCTGATGCCTTGCCCCCGGCCCTTCGACGGCTACGTGGAGCAGACCGTGCGCGTGTCGGCGACGGCGCTGGTGCACTTCCAGCGCAACCGCTACAGCGTGCCGACCCGCCACGTGAACGAGGTGCTGAGCCTGCGCGTGTACCCCGACACCCTGGTGCTCGTAGCCGACAGCGTCGAGGTGGCCCGGCATGCCAGGAGCTTCGAGCGCTACCTCACCTTCTACGACTGGCAGCACTACATCCCGCTGGTGCAGACCAAGCCGGGGGCGCTGCGCAACGGCGCGCCCTTCAAGGCGATGCCCGAGGTCCTGCAGACGCTGCAGCGCCACCTGCTGCGCCATGCAGGCGGAGACCGGGTGATGGCGCAGGTGCTGGCCGCCGTGCCGGTGCACGGGCTGGAGGCCGTGCTGGTGGCCGCCGAGATCGCGCTGGAAGCCGGGCGGCCCAGTGCCGAGCATGTGCTCAACGTGCTGGCGCGGCTGAAGGACGGGGCGCCGGCGCTGCGCGAGCTGACGCAGCCGGCGCCTGCCTTGCGGGAAGAGCCCCGCGCCGACGTGCAGCGCTACGACGCGCTGCGCGACAACCCGAGAAGCCCCCAGGAGGCCCAGCCATGAGCACCGAGATCGTCACGCGCCTGAAGGCGCTCAAGCTGCACGGCATGGCCTCGAACTGGCCGGAGCTGGTGGCGCGCTGCCGGCATGCGGCGCTGGAGCCCGAGCAGCTCGTCGAGCAGTTGCTCGATGCCGAAGGGGCCGAGCGCAACGTGCGCTCCATCGCGTACCAGATGAGCGCAGCCCGGTTCCCGGCGCACCGCGACCTGGCAGGCTTCGACTTCGGCGCCAGTGCGGTCGACGAGGCACTGTTGCGCAAGCTGCACACCACCGCCTTCACCGAAGCGGCCCACAACGTGGTGCTCATCGGCGGGCCGGGCACGGGCAAGACGCACCTGGCGACGGCGCTGGGCATCGAGGCCATACAGAGACACGGCAAGCGGGTGCGCTTCCACTCGACGGTGGAGCTGGTCAACGCGCTGGAGGCCGAGAAGGCCGCGGGCCGGGCTGGGCAGATCGCGCACCGGCTGATGTACGTGGACATGCTCGTCCTCGACGAGCTGGGCTACCTGCCGTTCAGCCAGGCTGGAGGTGCCTTGCTGTTCCACCTGCTGAGCAAGCTCTACGAGCACACCAGCGTGGTCATCACGACCAACCTGAGCTTCGGGGAGTGGGCGAGCGTCTTCGGCGACGCGAAGATGACCACGGCCCTGCTGGACCGGCTGACGCACCACTGCCACATCGTCGAGAGCGGCAACGACTCCTGGCGCTTCAAGCACAGCAGCACGACTACGGCCGCGGCCAGAACCCGGTCAACGACGCAACGCAGGAAAGGATCGAACCCAGACCCCAAAACCGCAGAGATATCCACAGACCAGGGCACCCTCGGGTAGCCTTCAGGGGTGGGTCAGTATTGAACGAGCAGACCGGGTCAGTTCACGGCGAGCGTCAACA
>CAYOXW010000308.1:0-2526 GCA_964408005.1 uncultured Methylibium sp. | reverse complement strand
TCGCCGAGGCCGCCAGCGTCGGCAGCGTCCCCCGCGCCCAGCTCGAGGCGCGCACCGTCTACCGCCCGAGCGAACTGCTCGAGTCCGTGCCGGGGCTGCTCGTCACCCAGCACAGCGGCGAGGGCAAGGCCACGCAGTTCTTCCTGCGCGGCTTCAACCTCGACCACGGCAGCGACCTGCGCAGCACGGTCGACGGCATGCCGGTCAACCAGCGCAGCCATGCCCACGGCCAGGGCTGGAGCGACCTGAACTTCGTCATCCCCGAGCTGGCCGCCGGCCTGCGCTACCGCAAGGGCCCCTACGACGCGAGCGACGGCGACTTCGCCTCGGCCGGTGCGGTCGAGATCGACTACGTCGACGCGCTCGAGCGCGGCATCGCCAGCGTCGGCCTCGGCGGGCAGGGCTGGCGGCGCGTGCTGCTGGCCGATGCGCCGGCGCTCGGCCGCGGTCGGCTGCTGTACGCGCTCGAGGGCCTGCGCAACGACGGCCCCTGGGTCCACCCGGAGCGCCACCGCAAGCTCAACGGCGTGCTGCGCTGGTCCGAGGGCAGCCGCAGCGAGGGCTGGCACGCGACGCTGATGGCCTACGACGCGCGCTGGAACGCGACCGACCAGATCCCGCGGCGCGCCGTCGCGGCCGGCACGCTGGGCCGGCTCGACACGGTCGATGCGAGCGTCGGCGGCCGCGCGCAGCGCTACAGCCTGTCGGGCGAGTGGCGCGGCACCGGCGCGGCGAGCGCGACGAGGCTCGGCGCCTATGTCATCGCGTCCGAGCTGGCGCTGTACTCGAACTTCACCTATGCGCTCGACGACCCGCTCAACGGCGACCAGTTCGCCCAGCCCGACCGGCGCACGACGCTGGGCCTGGACGCGAGCCAGGCGCGCTCGGGCACGCTGCTCGGCCGCGAGGCCGAGACCACGTTCGGCCTGCAGCTGCAGCACGACGACATCCGCAACGCGCTGCTGAAGACGCGCCAGCGCCGCACGCTCTCGAGCACGCGGCGCGACCGCATCGACGAGAGCAGCCTCGGCCTGCACGTCCAGACCGTGCTGCGCTGGACGCCGACCCTGCGCACGCTGGTGGGCCTGCGCGCCGACCACTACCGCTTCGAGGTCGACAGCGACGAGCCGCTGAATTCGGGCCGCGCCAGCGACACGATCGTGAACCCGAAGTTCGGCCTGGTGTTCGGACCCCACGGGCCGACCGAGTTCTACTTCAACGCCGGCGGCGGCTTCCACAGCAACGATGCGCGCGGCACCGTGATCCGCGTCGACCCGGCCTCGGGCGCGCCGGTCGCGCGCGTCACGCCGCTGGCGCGCTCGAAGGGCTGGGAGCTGGGGCTGCGCAGCACGCCGTGGCCGGGGCTGCAGACCGCCTTCGTCGTCTACCGGCTCGACCTCGACTCCGAGCTGCTCTTCGTCGGCGATGCCGGCGCCACCGAGGCGAGCCGGCCGAGCCGGCGCAGCGGCGTCGAGTGGACCGGCGACTGGAAGCCCAACGACTGCCTGACCCTGGATGCCGACCTGGCCTATGCGCGGGCACGGTTTCGCGACCGCGCGGGCGCCGGCCGGCGCATCCCGGGCGCGGTCGAGGGCGTCGCGACGCTGGCCGCGGCCATCGAGCGCGGGCCGGGCTTCGGCGCGCTGCAGTGGCGCTGGTTCGGTCCGCGCCCGCTGGTCGAGGACGACTCGGTGCGCTCGCGCCCGAGCGCCACGCTCAACGGCCGCATCGGCTGGCGGCTCACGCCCGCGGCGAGCGTCGAGCTCGAGGGCTTCAACCTCACCGACCGCAAGGACTCGGCGATCGACTACTTCTATGCCTCGCGCCTGCCGGGCGAGGCCGCGCCGGTGCAGGACGTGCACTTCCATCCGCTCGAGGGGCGCAGCCTGCGCCTGACGCTGACGCTGCGCTACTGAGCCGTCGCCTGCCGCACCGCGTGCTCCCAGCGCGCCATCGCCGCCTCGGCGCGTGCGCGCGGCCAGCGCGGCTCGAAGCGGCGCTCGACCCGCCAGCGCGCCGCCAGCTCCTCGGGGCCGGCGTAGAGCCCGCAGCCCAGGCCGGCGAGCGAGGCGGCGCCGAGCGCGGTGGTCTCGGTGACGACCGGGCGCAGCACCGGGATGCCGAGCAGGTCGGCCTGGAACTGCATCAGCAGGTCGTTGACGCAGGCGCCGCCGTCGACGCGCAGCTCGGCGATCGCGCCGGCGTCGCGCGCCATCGCCTGCAGCAGCGCGGCGCTCTGGAAGGCGATGCTCTCGAGCGCGGCGCGCGCGATGTGCGCCGCGCTCGAGCCGCGCGTCAGCCCGACGATCGCGCCGGTGGCGTCGGGCCGCCAGTAGGGCGCGCCCAGACCGGTGAAGGCCGGCACGAACATCACGCCGCCGGCGTCGGGCACGCTGGTGGCCAGCGCCTCGACCTCGGCCGAGCTGCGGATCGCGTGCAGCCCGTCGCGCAGCCACTGCACCACCGCGCCGCCGATGAACACGCTGCCCTCGAAGGCGAACTCGGGCGTGCCGGTCGGCTGGGCCG
>CAYOXW010000307.1:0-2531 GCA_964408005.1 uncultured Methylibium sp. | reverse complement strand
CAAGCCCTGGCTCGACCAGACCTTCATCGACGAGCTCGGCGGGCGCGCCGAGATGAGCGCCTTCATGACGAAGGCCGGCTTCGGCTACAAGATGAGCGCCGAGAAGGCCTACTCGACCGACTCCAACCTGCTGGGCGCCACGCACGAGGCCAAGGACCTGGAGCATCTGTCCAGCGGCATCCGCATCGTCAACCCGATCATGGGCGTGGCCTTCTGGCGCGACGAGGTGGACGTGAAGCGCGAGGAGGTCTCGGTGCGCTTCGAGGAGGGCCGCCCGGTCGCGCTCAACGGCGTCGAGATCGCCGACCCGGTCGAACTGCTGCTCGAGGCCAACCGCATCGGCGGGCGCCACGGCCTGGGCATGAGCGACCAGATCGAGAACCGCATCATCGAGGCCAAGAGCCGCGGCATCTACGAGGCCCCGGGCCTGGCGCTGCTGTTCATCGCCTACGAGCGGCTGCTGAGCGGCATCCACAACGAGGACACGATCGAGCAGTACCGCGACAACGGCCGCAAGCTCGGCCGCCTGCTCTACCAGGGCCGCTGGTTCGACCCGCAGGCCATCATGCTGCGCGAGGCGGCGCAGCGCTGGGTCGCGCGCGCGGTCACCGGCACCGTGACGCTGGAGCTGCGCCGCGGCAACGACTACTCGATCCTGAACACCGAGTCGCCCAACCTGACCTACGCGCCCGAGCGGCTGAGCATGGAGAAGGTCGAGAACGCACCCTTCGCGCCGATCGACCGCATCGGCCAGCTGACGATGCGCAACCTCGACATCGCCGACACGCGCGACAAGCTCGGCGTCTACAGCCGCGCCGGCCTGCTCTCGCTCGGCGGCGGCGCGGCACTGGCGCAGCTCGGCAACGACGAGTAAGTCCGCCAGGCTGCCGCCGGCGCCCCGCGCCGGCGGGCGGTAACCCCAGGCTTCTGTCGGCGCCGAGATCGGTGCATGCTGAGGCTGGGCGCGCGTTGTCGGCGTGCCTTGGAGACGGCGATGGGCGAAGCGCTGCGGAGCGCGGTCCTGCTGGCGCGCGGGGCGCTGGCGGCGCTGCTGGGCGTGGTCGCATCGGCCGCGCTGGCGGCCGACGCCGGCGCGCTGCAGCGCGCGAGCGCGGCGGTCGTCGGCGTCGAGGTCAGGGCGCTGCCCGACGCGCCCAGCCGCGAGACGCTGGGGGCGCTGCGCAGCGGCTCGGGCGTCGTGATCGGCAGGGACGGGCTGGTCCTGACGATCGGCTACCTGCTGCTCGAGGCCGAGGAGGTCGACCTGCAGCTCGACAACGGCCGGCGCGTGCCGGCGCGCGTGCGCGCCCTGGATCTCGCCTCGGGCTTCGGGCTGGTGCAGGCGCTGCTGCCGCTGAAGCTGCCGGCGGCGCCGCTGGCACGCAGCAGCGCGGTCGCTCCCGACGAGCCGCTGCTGCTGGTCACCGGCGGCCCCGACGGCACGCTGAGCCCCGCGCGGCTCTCCGCGCGCCAGCCCTACTCCGGCTTCTGGGAGTACCACATCGATCAGGCGCTGTTCACCCGGCCGCTGCGCACCGACCACGGCGGCGCCGGCCTCTTCAACGCGCGCGGCGAGCTGATCGGCATCGGCTCGCTGCTGGCGCTCGAGACGCCGGACGAGTACGAGCGCGGCCCGGGCACGCTGTTCGTGCCGGTCGACCTGCTGCGACCGATCTACGCCGAGCTGCGCAGCCGCGGCCGCTCGAGCGCCAGCCTGCGCGCCTGGCTGGGCGTCGACTGCGTGCAGCGCCCCGAGGGCGTGCAGGTGCTGCGCGTCGTGCCGGACAGCCCGGCCGAGCTGGCCGGCGCCGAGCCGGGCGACTTGATCCGCCGCATCGACACGCTGCCGGTCGGCGACCTGGCCTCCTTCTACCGCCGACTGTGGAGCGGACCGGTCGAGCGCGAGGTGCGGCTCGAAGTGCTGCGTGAGGGCCGCGCGGTCGACCTGACGATCCGCAGCACCGACCGCACCCGCGCGCTGCGGCACGCCGCCGGCATCTGAGCCGGCCTCAGCGCCCGGTGGCCAGCCCGGCGCGCACGTCGGGGTAGCGCAGCGCGACGCGCAGCTCGGCCTTGAGCCGCCGGTTGGACAAGCGGCGCGACTCGCTCATGAAGCTCAGCGTCGCCGCGCCCAGCCGTGCGGCGGCGTCGGCCCGCGCGATCCGCGGCGGCGCCGGCAGGCCGGCGAGCGCGGCCACCAGCTCGTAGTAGTCGCCCATCTTCAGCTCGCTGTCGTCGCACACGTGCACCGCGCGCTGTGGCCGGCCGCGCAGCAGCGCCGCGACGCAGGCGCGCGCCAGGTCGTCGGCGTGGATGTGGTTGGTGTAGACGTCCTCCGCGGCGCGCAGCACCGGTGCGCCGCGCGCGACGCGCTCGCGCGGGTCACCGCCCACGCGGTCGAGCGCGTAGATGCCCGGGATGCGCAGCAGCGTCACGCAGCTGCCGGTCGCGCGGCCGTGGTGGCGCAGCCGCGCCTCGGCGGCGACGCGCCGCCGCGCGCGCTCGGTGGCCGGCGCCAGCGCGCGCGTCTC
>CAYOXW010000306.1:0-2531 GCA_964408005.1 uncultured Methylibium sp. | reverse complement strand
CGGCCGGGGCTGGAGGCGAAGACGCGCCGCGTGATCGTGCTCGCGATCACCTGCGCGCTGGGACGCTGGGAGGAGTTCGAGCTGCACCTGCGCGCCAGCCTCACCGGCGGCAACGCGGTCGGCCCGCAGTCGCCCGGCCGGCTGGCGCTGGGCGCGGTGCTGCCCGAGGGCCAGGCCGACACCCGGCTCACGCCCGACGAGGTCAAGGAGGTGCTGATGCAGGCCGCGATCTACGCCGGCGTGCCGGCCGCGAACACCGGCATGGCGATCGCCGCGAAGCTGCTGCGCGAGCTTGGCGAGCCGCCGCCGCCGCAGGCCGCCACCGAGGCCAGCCATACCGGCGTCGGCCGCGTCCAGCGCAGCGGCGGCACGCCGGCGCTGCACTACACGGTGCGCGAGCCGCGCCGTGCGGCCGGCCGGCCGACGCTGGTGATGAGCCATGCGCTCGGCGGCGACGTCAGCACCTGGGACACGCTGGCCAATGCGCTGGCCGCCGAGCACCGCGTGGTCTGCTACGACCACCGCGGCCACGGCGACTCCGAGGCGCCACCGGGCCCCTACACGATGACCGCGCTGACCGAGGACGCCGAGCAGCTGCTCGCCGAACTCGAGGCGCGGTTCGGCACCGGGCCGGCGGTGTGGGTCGGCCTGTCGCTGGGCGGCATGGTCGGCCAGGAGCTGGCGCTGCGCCACCCGCAGCGGCTGCGCGCGCTGGTGCTGGCGAACACGACGTCGGGCTACGGCGAGGCGGGTCGCGCGCTGTGGGCGCAGTGCATCGCCGCGGTCGAGGCCGGCGGCGTCGAGGCGGTCGCCGACGGCGCGGTGCAGCGCTGGTTCAGCCCGGCCTTCCACGCCGAACGGCCGGCCGTGGTGGCGCGTTGGCGGCGCCGCGTCGCGACGACGCCGAAGGCCGGCTACCTCGGCGCCTGCCACGCGGTGATGCACATGGACACGGCGGCGCGGCTCGAGCGCATCGCGCTGCCGACGCTGGTGATCGCCGGGGTGCTCGACGAGGGCACGCCGGTGGCGATGGCGCAGGCGCTCGCGCAGGGCATTCCGGGGGCGCGGCTCGAGCGGCTCGAGGCGGCCGCGCACCTGAGCGTGCTCGAGCAGCCGGCCGCCTTCGAAGCGGCGCTGCGCCGCTTCCTCGCCGGCATCGCCTAGGCCGAGCGCGGGCCGGCCTCGAGGTCGTCGAGGATCGGGCAGTCGGCGCGCTGGTCGCCGTGGCAGTGCGCGGCCAGCGCGGTCAGCGTGCGCCGCATGGCCTCCAGCGCGTCGATGCGGCGCTGCAGGTCGGCCGCGTGCGCGAGCGCGACGCGCTTGACCTCGCGGCTCGGCCGGGCGCCGTCCTGCCACAGCGCGAGCAGGTTGCGGATCTCCTCGATGCCGAAGCCGAGGTCGCGCGCGCGGCGGATGAAGCGCAGCGTGTGCACCTCGCGCTCGCCATAGCGGCGGTAGCCCGCCTCGGTGCGCGGCACCGGCGGCAGCAGCCCCAGGCTCTCGTAGTGGCGCACCATCTTGGCCGAGACGCCGGAGCGTTGCGCGGCCGCGCCGATGTTCATGTCCATCAGCCCCGCGCCTTCCAGCGCTTGAGCAGCAGCGCGTTGCCGAGCACGCTGACGCTCGACAGCGCCATCGCCGCACCCGCGACCACCGGGTTCAGCAGCCCGAAGGCCGCGAGCGGGATACCGACGACGTTGTAGACGAAGGCCCAGAACAGGTTCTGGTGGATCTTGCGCGTGGTGCGCCGCGAGATCGCGATCGCATCGGCCACCAGGCTCGGCTCGCCGCGCATCAGCGTGATGCCGGCGGCGTGCATGGCCACATCGGTGCCGCTGCCCATCGCGATGCCGACATCGGCGGCGGCCAGCGCCGGCGCGTCGTTCAGCCCGTCGCCGACCATCGCGACCGGGCCCGCGGCGCTGTGGCGCAGGCCGGCGACGACCGCGGCCTTGTCGGCCGGCAGCACCTCGGCGCGCACGTCGTCGATGCCCAGGCGCGCCGCCACCGCGGCGGCCGCGCCGCGGTGGTCGCCGCTGACCAGCACGGTGCGCAGGCCGAGCGCGTGCAGCCGGTCGATCGCCGCGCGCGCGTCGGGCTTGAGCTCGTCGCCGAAAGCCAGCAGCGCGAGCAGCCGCGGCGCCGCGCCGGTCTCGGCGAGCCAGGAGACGGTGCGGCCCTGCTCGGCGTGGCGGTCGGCCGCGGCCTGCAGTGCCGTCAGGTCCACGCCGAGCTCGTGCATCCAGCGCGTGCTGCCGAGCGCCAGCGCATGCCCCGCCACCCGGCCGGCGATGCCGCGGCCGGCGACCGCCTGGACCTCGCTGGCCGGCCGCGCCATCAGGCCGTCGGCGGCCTGGCGCACGGCGCGCGCCAGCGGGTGCTCGCTGCCGGCCTGCAGGCTGGCCGCGAGGCTCAGCGCCTCGCTGCGGGCCGTCGTGAACGGAGGCCCCGAGAGGATCCGCTCCTTCCACCCACCCTGCCGCAGGCGGTTCAGCACCGCCTGAGCAACGGCCTGCTGGCCTTTGACGGGT
>CAYOXW010000305.1:0-2582 GCA_964408005.1 uncultured Methylibium sp. | reverse complement strand
ACCGCATCGTCGTCGTCGATGACGACGCGCGCATCCGCGACCTGCTGCGCCGCTATCTGACCCAGGAGGGCTTCGAGGTGCTGCTCGCCGAGGACGCCAAGGCGCTCAACCGCGTCCTGACGCGCGAGACCATCGACCTGATCGTGCTCGACCTGATGCTGCCCGGCGAGGACGGCCTGTCGATCTGCCGCCGGCTGCGCGCCAACAACGACACCACGCCGATCATCATGCTGACCGCCAAGGTCGAGGACGTGGACCGCATCGTCGGCCTCGAGGTCGGCGCCGACGACTACCTGCCCAAGCCCTTCAACCCGCGCGAGCTGCTGGCGCGCATCCACGCCGTGCTGCGCCGCCGCCCGACGCTGGAAGCCCCGGGCGCGCCGGCCAAGGAACCGCAGACCGTCACCTTCGGCCCCTTCGAGTTCGACCTGGCGCTGCGCCGCCTCAGCAAGGACGGCGAGCAGATCGCGCTGACGACCGGCGAGTTCTCGATGCTCAAGGCGCTAGTGCGCCACCCGCGCCAGCCGCTGTCGCGCGACAAGCTCGCCCAGCTCGCGCGCGGCCGCGAGTTCGAGCCCTTCGACCGCAGCCTCGACGTGCAGATCTCGCGGCTGCGCAAGATGATCGAGCCCGACCCGGCGCAGCCGCGCTACATCCAGACGGTGTGGGGCGTCGGCTACGTGTTCGTGCCGGACGGCGCGGCCTAAACGGACGCCCCGCCGAGGACGCCGAGCGCCGATGGCCGAAACCGCCGCCCATGCCGCCCGCAGCCGCCGTGCCGAGCGCATCGCCCGGAGCCTGAACCCAAGGCCCTGGTGGCGCCCGCGGCTGCCGCGCGTCGCGCTGAGCCTGTTCTGGCGCACCTTCATCCTGCTGGCGCTGCTGCTCGGCGGTGGGGTGTTCGCCTGGGTGCAGACCTTTCGCGCGCTGGAGTTCGAGCCGCGCGCGGTGCAGGCGGCGCAGCAGATCGCGAGCCTGGTGAACCTGTCGCGCGCGGCGCTGCGCTACGCCGACGCGATCAACCGCGTCACCGTGGTCAAGACCATGACCGACCAGGAATCGGTGCGCGTCGTGCCGCGCGAACCGCGCGACCATTTCGAGCCCTTCGAGGTCGACCGCTTCAGCCGCGCCGTGGGACAGGCGCTGCGCTCGCGGCTCGGCCCGAACACCATGGTGGCCAGCAGCGTCAACGGCGTGCCCGGCCTGTGGGTCGGCTTCAACATCGAGAACGACCCCTACTGGCTGCAGGCCGACCCGAAACGCCTCGAGGCGGTGGCCGGCAGCACCTATTTCGTCTGGACCACGATCGCGCTGCTGGCGACGCTGCTGGGCTCGGCCGCCATCGCCGGCCTGATCAACCGGCCGCTCAAGCAGCTGTCCTTCGCGGCCAGCCGCATCCGCGACGGTGAGTACGAGTCGCGCCTCGACGAGGAGACCATGACCGCCGAGATCCGCGAGGTCAACATGGGCTTCAACCGCATGGCGCGCGAGCTCGCCAAGGTCGACGAGGACCGCGCGGTGATGCTCGCCGGCATCAGCCACGACCTGCGCACGCCGCTGGCGCGCATGCGGCTGGAGGCCGAGATGAGCATCGTCGACGAGGAGGCCAAGCGCTACATGGCCGCCGACATCGACCAGCTCGATGCGATCATCGACAAGTTCATGGACTACGCGCGCCCCGGCGAGGTCAAGCTCTCGCCGGTGCACCTGTCGGGCGTGGTCGACCGCGAGATCGCGGCCTTCCGCGACCCGACGCAGATCGTGATCGAGAGCCGCGTCGCGATCGACACCAAGGTGATGGCCGACGACACCGAGCTCGGCCGCGTGCTCGCCAACCTGTTCGAGAACGCGCGCCGCTACGGCCGCAGCCCCGAGACCGGCATCGCGCACGTCGTGGTCAGCTATGCGCGCACCGGCCCCTGGGTGATCGTCAGCGTGCGCGACCACGGCCCCGGCGTGCCGCCGGAGAAGCTCAAGCAGCTCACCACGCCCTTCTTCCGCGGCGACGCGGCGCGCACCGCCGCCACCGGTGCCGGCCTCGGGCTGGCGATCGTCGAGAAGGCCGTGCAGCGCATGGACGGCAGCTTCGACGTCGCCAACGCGCCGGACGGCGGGCTGGTCGCGCACATCCGGCTGAAGAAGGCGCCCTGAGGCGGCGTCCCCGAAACCTTCAGCGCAGCGGCGCCCCGGTCTTCGACTGGATCTCCTCGCGCGTCACGCCCGGCGCCAGCTCGACGAGCTTGAGCCCTTCGGGCGTCACGTCGATCACGCCGAGGTCCGTGATGATGCGGTCGACCACGCCGACCCCGGTCAGCGGCAGCGTGCACTTGGGCAGGATCTTCAGATCCGTCGTGCCGTCCTTCTTCCTGGCCACGTGTTCCATCAGCACGATGCAGCGCTCGACGCCGGCCACAAGGTCCATCGCGCCGCCCATGCCCTTGACCATCTTGCCGGGAATCATCCAGTTGGCCAGGTCCCCGTGCTCGCTGATCTGCATCGCCCCGAGGATGCTCAGGTTGATCTTGCCGCCGCGGATCATCGCGAAACTGTCGTGGCTGCCGAAGATCGACGAGCCGGGGATC
>CAYOXW010000304.1:0-2601 GCA_964408005.1 uncultured Methylibium sp. | reverse complement strand
TTTCCAGTTCGAGAGTCCAGACCCCACTTGCCCGGCTCGTGTCGCCGGGGTCCAGAAGGTGGGGCGAGACGAACCGGAGCCTGCTAGCTCTTGGTAATGGTTTTGCCGGTGATGGCGGCCACGACTGCATCACCCATCTCGCGCGTACCCACCTTGGTGGTGCCCTCGGACCAGATGTCGGACGTGCGCAGGCCCGCCGCGAGCACGGCATCCACGCCGCGCTCGATGCGAGCGGCAGCTTCGGGCTGGTTGAGGGAGAAACGAAGCATCATGGCAGCGGACAGGATTGTAGCGAGCGGATTCGCCACGCCCTTGCCCGCGATGTCGGGCGCGCTGCCGTGGCTGGGCTCGTACAGGCCCTGGTTGGCCGCGTTCAGCGAGGCGCTGGGCAGCATGCCGATCGAGCCGGTCAGCATCGCCGCCTCGTCGGACAGGATGTCGCCGAACATGTTGCCGGTGACGATCACGTCGAAGGCCTTCGGCGCCTTGACCAGCTGCATCGCCGCGTTGTCGACGTAGAGGTGGTCGAGCTTGACGTCTGGGTACTGCGCGCCGACTTCGGTCACGACGTCCTTCCAGAACTGGAAGGTCTCGAGCACGTTGGCCTTGTCGACGCTGGTCAGCTTGCCGCCACGCTTGCGCGCCGCCTGGAAGGCGACATGGGCGATGCGCTCGATCTCCGGGCGCGAGTAGCGCATCGTGTCGTAGGCCTCCTCGGCGCCGGGAAAGGGCCCGTCGACCGCGGTGCGGCGGCCACGCGGCTGGCCGAAGTAGATGTCGCCGGTCAGCTCGCGGATGATCAGGATGTCCAGCCCCGCCACCAGCTCGGGCTTCAGGCTCGAGGCATGGGTGAGCTGTGGGTAGCAGATCGCCGGGCGGAAGTTGGCGAACAGGCCCAGCTGCTTGCGCAGCCCGAGGATGGCCTGCTCGGGCCGCAGCGGGCGGTCGAGCTTGTCATATTTCCAGTCACCGACCGCGCCGAACAGGACCGCATCGGCCGCCTTGGCGAGCGCCAAGGTGGCCTCGGGCAGCGGGTGGCCCGCGACCTCGTAGGCGGCGCCGCCGACGGGCGCGCTCTCCAGCTCGAAAGGCAGGTCCAGCGCCTGCAAAACCTTGACCGCCTCATCGACGATCTCGGGGCCAATGCCGTCGCCCGGCAGCACGGCAATCTTCATGCTCGTCCGTCCTCTTCTACGTGCGACAGGCGCTGCACCAGCACCTTCTCGCACAGCTTGAACACCAGGTAGAAAGTGGCGGCCATGTAGCCATAGACCACCAGTTCGATCAGTTGCACCAATCCGCCGTCACGCACGGCATCGAGGCCGTGCTCGGCCAGGAAGCGCAGATTGGCCTGCAGGACCTGCAGCAGGTTCAGCGAGGCGACGCCGAAGGCCACGAAGCTGAGGCCCATCAGCAGCAGCGCCAGCCCCCAGCGGCGCGACAGCGTCCGGTACAGCCGCGTCTCGCCCACGACCGCGCCTACAGCCGGTGCGCCAGCCACGGCCGGCGCAGCAGCCGCTCGGCCTCGTAGCTGCGGATCGCGTCGGCGTGCTGCAGTGTCAATCCGATCTCGTCGAGCCCGCCGAGCAGGCAGTGGCGGCGGAAAGCCTCGACCTCGAAGGGCAGTTCACTGCCGTCGGGCTTGACCACGACCTGCCGCTCGAGGTCGACGGTGAGCCGGTAGCCGGGGAAGGCCGCGACCTCGTCGAACAGCCGGTCGACCTGGGCTGCCGGCAGCGCGATCGGCAGCAGGCCGTTCTTGAAGCAGTTGTTGAAGAAGATGTCGGCGTAGCTCGGCGCGATCAGCGCGCGGAAGCCGTACTGCTGGATCGCCCAGGGCGCGTGTTCGCGGCTCGAGCCGCAGCCGAAGTTCTGGCGCACCAGCAGCACCGAGGCGCCCTGGTAACGCGGCTGGTTCAGCACGAAGTCCGGGTTGGGCTTGCGCGTGGTCGGATCCTGCCCCGGCTCGCCGTGGTCGAGGTAGCGCCATTCGTCGAACAGGTTCGGGCCGAAGCCCGAGCGCTTGATCGACTTCAGGAACTGCTTCGGGATGATCGCGTCGGTGTCGACGTTCTCGCGGTCGAGCGGCGCGACCAGGCCGGTGTGGATGCGAAAGGATTCCATGGCTGTGCCCGCCTCACTTCTTCTTGGCAGCGTTCTCGAGGGTCTCTCCGGCCTTCTGGACGTCCTTGCCCAGCCCTTCGAAGGTGTTGCACCCGGCCAGCACGAGTGCGGCCACGATCAGCAGCATCAGACGCTTCATCGCGGGTTCCCTGATTGTCTCGGTCTCAGACCAGTCGGCGCACGTCGACGAAATGCCCCTGCAGCGCGGCTGCGGCGGCCATCGCCGGACTCACGAGGTGCGTCCGCCCGCCGGTGCCCTGGCGCCCCTCGAAGTTGCGATTGCTCGTCGAGGCGCAGCGCTCGCCGGGCTCGAGGCGGTCGGCGTTCATCGCCAGGCACATGGAGCAGCCGGGCTCGCGCCACTCGAAGCCGGCGGCCTTGAACACCTGGTCCAGGCCTTCGCGCTCGGCCTGGGCCTTCACCAGGCCCGAGCCGGGGACGACCATCGCGAGCTTGACGTTGCGCGCGATGCGCCCG
>CAYOXW010000303.1:0-2602 GCA_964408005.1 uncultured Methylibium sp. | reverse complement strand
CCCGCGAGGCCTTCACGCTGGCCGCTGCCAAGCTGCCGCTGCGCTGCACCTTCGTGGCGCGCCAGATCGGCGCTTGAGGAGAACACGATGAAAGCATCCGAACTCCGCGCCAAGGACGTCGCCGCGCTCGAGCAGGAGGTCAAGGCCCTGCTCAAGGCGCACTTCGGCCTGCGCATGCAGAAGGGCACCCAGCAGCTGGGCAATACCGCCAGCCTCGGGCGTACCCGCCGTGACATTGCCCGCGCCAAGACCATCCTGGCCGAGAAGAAGAAGGGAGCCGCTCAATGACGACCCAAGAGACCGTCAAGAACACGCGCACCCTGGTCGGTCGCGTCGTCAGTGACCAGCGCGCCAAGACCATCACGGTGCTGGTCGAGCGTCGCGTCAAGCACGAGCTGTACGGCAAGATCGTCGCCCGTTCGCGCAAGTACCACGCGCACGACGAGAACAACGAGTACAAGATCGGCGACATGGTCGAGATCTCTGAAGGCCGCCCGGTCTCCAAGACCAAGGCCTGGGTCGTGACGCGCCTGGTCCAGAAGGCCCAGGTCGTCTGAGACCTCTCACCGTCGGGGGCTTGCAAGAGCTGCCGGCATCGACGACCGGTTCGCTGGCTTGCTGGCGGCCGGTCGTTTTTGCTTTCGCGTCCACCTATCCAAGGAGACAACGATGCTGAAGGTCGGAGACAAGCTGCCCGCGGGCACGCTGCAGGAGTACATCGAGGTCGAGGGCAATGGCTGCGCGCTGGGCCCGAACAGCTTCGACATCGGCGAGCTGACCGCCGGCAAGACGATCGCGGTGTTCGCGCTGCCGGGGGCCTTCACGCCGACCTGCTCGGCCCAGCATGTGCCGGGCTATGTGCAGCACGCGGCCGACTTCAGGGCGGCCGGCGTCGACGAGATCTGGTGTATCTCGGTCAATGACGCCTTCGTGATGGGGGCCTGGGGGCGCGAGCAGCAGACGGCGGGCAAGGTGCGCATGATGGCCGACGGCAGCGCCGACTTCGCCAAGGCGGCCGGGCTGACGCTGGACCTGACGGCGCGCGGCCTGGGCCTGCGGTCACAGCGCTATTCGATGCTCGTCAAGGACGGCGTCGTCAGGACGCTGAACGTCGAGGGGCCGGGCAAGTTCGAGGTCAGCGATGCGGCGACGCTGCTGACCCAGGCGCGCAGCCTCTGAGCAACGATTGACAGCGCCGCGCAGATCATGGATACTGCGCGGCTTCGCCGAAGGTCTGCTTGAGATCGCGGTGCTGCCAGCTGGCCCCTCGTGGGTGGCGCTGGTGGGCCGAACGCTCCTGAGGATCCCGGTTTCGCCCTAAGCAGAAGGCGCTTGCCAAGGCGCCCGATGACGGGCCCAAGACTGACCGAGGGTTGCCCATGGTGGGCGGTTCGCGGGACAAGTTGGGGACAGACAATGATTCAAATGCAGTCGCGACTCGACGTCGCGGACAACACGGGCGCGAAGAGCGTCATGTGCATCAAGGTGCTGGGCGGCTCCAAGCGCCGCTACGCCGGCATCGGCGACGTGATCAAGGTCTCCATCAAGGAGGCTGCGCCGCGTGGCCGCGTCAAGAAGGGCGAGGTCTACAGCGCTGTGGTCGTGCGCACCGCCAAGGGCGTGCGTCGCCAGGACGGCTCGCTGGTCAAGTTCGACGGCAACGCCGCCGTGCTGCTGAACGCCAAGCTCGAGCCGATCGGCACCCGCATCTTCGGCCCGGTGACGCGTGAACTGCGCACCGAGCGCTTCATGAAGATCGTCTCCCTCGCTCCCGAGGTGCTCTGACATGAACAAGATCCGCAAGGGCGACCAGGTCATCGTGCTGACCGGCCGCGACAAGGGCAAGCGTGGCGTCGTGGCCTCGCGCACTGACACTGACCATCTGCTGGTCGAGGGCGTCAATGTCGTCAAGAAGCACGTCAAGCCGAACCCGCTGAAGGGTGCGACCGGCGGCATCGTCGACAAGACCATGCCGATCCATCAGTCGAACGTTGCGATCTACAACGCCGCAACTGGCAAGGCCGACCGTGTCGGCATCAAGCTGCTTGACGACGGCAAGAAGGTGCGCGTTTACAAGTCCAGCGGCGACGAGATCAAGGCCTGAGGCCGAGGTAAGCAATGGCTCAACAACAGACTACTGCGCGCCTGCAACAGGTTTACCGCCAGACGGTGGTGCCCGAGCTGGTCAAGAAGTTCGGCTACAAGTCGGTGATGGAGGTTCCGCGCCTCTCCAAGATCACGCTCAACATGGGCGTGAGCGAGGCGGTGTCGGACAAGAAGGTCATGGAGCACGCCGTCGGCGACCTGACCAAGATCGCCGGCCAGAAGCCCGTCGTCACCAAGTCGAAGAAGGCGATCGCCGGCTTCAAGATCCGTGATGGCGTGCCCATCGGCTGCATGGTCACGCTGCGTGGCGTGCGCATGTACGAATTCCTGGACCGCTTCGTCACGATCGCGCTGCCGCGTGTGCGCGACTTCCGCGGCATCTCGGGTCGTGCCTTCGACGGCCGTGGCAACTACAACATCGGGGTCAAGGAACAGATCATTTTCCCCGAGATCGAGTACGACAAGATCGACGCGCTGCGCGGGATGAACATCAGCT
>CAYOXW010000302.1:0-2608 GCA_964408005.1 uncultured Methylibium sp. | reverse complement strand
CACGACCGGGACGTGCGGGTAGGCCTCGATCGCGGCCTGGATCAGGTGCTTGATGAAGGACTCGCCGGCGTACTTGCGCGCCCCGGCGCTGGCCTGCAGGATCACCGGCGCGCCGGTCTCCTTGGCGGCTTCCATCACCGCCTGCACCTGCTCGAGGTTATTGACGTTGAAGGCGGGAATGCCGTAGCCCTGCTCGGCGGCGTGGTCGAGCAGCTGGCGCATGGAAACGAGGGGCATGGGGGTCTCCGGGAGAGCGGTGGCGGTCTGCGGACACGAGCGTGCCGCGATGGCCATGATTTTAGGCGCCGGCCCGCCACACCCCAGGGGCGCGCCCCCTGGACCGGGCGTTCAGTGCACCCGGCAGACCTTGAGCATGTTGGTGCCGCCCGGGTGGCCCATCGGCTCGCCGACCGTGATCGCGTAGGTGTCGCCCGGCTGCAGCACGCCGCGCTCGACCAACAGCGCCTCGGCCTTGGCGAGCGCCTGGTCGCGGTCGGCGTAGGCCGGCATCAGCAGCGGGCGCACGTTGCGGTACAAGGCCATCCGGCGCTGGCTCACGACCTGCGAGGTCAGCGCGTAGATCGGCACGTGGATCTTGTGGCGGCTCATCCACAGCGCGGTCGAGCCGGACTCGGTCAGCGCGACGATCGCCTTGCAGCCCAGGTGGTGGGCGGTGAACAGCGCGCCCATCGCGATGCTCTGGTCGATGCGGGTGAACGAGCGGTGCGTGAAGTCGGCGTCGAGCGTCACGTCCTCGGCGGCCTCGGCAGCCTCGGCGATCGCGGCCATCTGCGCGATCGTCTCGACCGGGTACTTGCCGGCCGCGGTCTCGGCGCTGAGCATCACCGCGTCGGTGCCGTCGAGCACCGCGTTGGCCACGTCGCTGACCTCGGCGCGCGTGGGCACCGGGTTGACGATCATCGACTCCATCATCTGCGTCGCGGTGATGACGACCCTGTCCATCTCGCGCGCCATGCGGATCATCTTCTTCTGCAGCGCCGGCACCGCGGCGTTGCCGACCTCGACCGCAAGGTCGCCGCGCGCGACCATGATGCCGTCGCTGGCGCGCAGGATCTGCTCGAGCACCGGCACCGCCTCGCTGCGCTCGATCTTGGCGATCAGTGCCGGCCGGTGGCCCCAGGGCTCGCCGGCGACGTTGGCCAGCTGGCGCGCCATCTCCATGTCGGTGGCGTTCTTCGGGAAGCTGACCGCGAGGTATTCGCACTGGAAGGCCATCGCGGTCTTGATGTCCTCCATGTCCTTGGCGGTCAGCGCCGGCGCGGTCAGGCCGCCGCCCTGCTTGTTGATGCCCTTGTTGTTGGACAGCTCGCCGCCGACATTGACCGTCGTGTGCACCGCCTCGCCGGCCACTTTGTCGACGGTCAGCACGATCAGCCCGTCATTGAGCAGCAGCGTGTCGCCGGCCTTCACATCGCGCGGCAGCGCGTTGTTGTCGAGGCCGACGGCACTCTCGTCGCCGGGCTCGCTGCGCGTCGCGTCGAGCACGAAGGGCGCGCCCGCCTCGAGCATCACCTTGCCCTGGGCGAAACGGCCGACGCGGATCTTCGGGCCCTGCAGGTCGGCCATGATCGCGACCTCCCGGCCGGCCTGGCGCGCCACCTCGCGCACCAGCGCGGCGCGGTCGATGTGGTCCTGCGCCTTGCCGTGCGAAAAATTGAGCCGCACGACGTCGACGCCGGCGCGGATCATGCGCTCGAGCACCTCCGGCGTCGATGAGGCCGGGCCGAGGGTGGCGACGATCTTGGTGGCACGCTGCATCAGAGTTCCTCCGGAGAGCGACCAGTATCGTCCTGCGATGGCTCAGCCAGTGGCACGCGCCTGCAGGATCTCGAAGGCCGGCAGGGTCTTGCCCTCGAGCACCTCGAGGAAGGCGCCGCCGCCGGTCGAGATGTAGCCGATGTCCTTCTCGATGCCGTACTTGGCGATCGCCGCCAGCGTGTCGCCGCCGCCGGCGATGCTGAAGGCCGGCGAATGCGCGATCGCCGCGGCCAGCGTGCGCGTGCCGCCGGCGAACTGGTCGTACTCGAACACGCCCATCGGGCCGTTCCAGACCACCGTGCCGGCGCGCGCGATGATGCCGGCCAGCTCGGCCGCGGTGCGCGGGCCGATGTCGAGGATCAGGTCGTCGGGCTGCACCTCGGTGGCGGCGACCTTGTTGGCGCGCGCCAGCGCCGAGAACTCGTTGGCGACCACCACGTCGCTCGGGATCGGCACCGCGGCGCCGCGCGAGCGCATCATCTCGATGATCGCCCGCGCCTCGCCGACCAGGTCGGGCTCGGCGAGCGACTTGCCGATCGGCAGCCCGCTGGCGAGCATGAAGGTGTTGGCGATGCCGCCGCCGACGATCAGCTGATCGACCTTCTCGGCCAGCGACTTCAGGATGCTGAGCTTGGTGCTGACCTTAGAGCCGGCGACGATCGCGACCAGCGGCCGCTTCGGGTTCTTCAGCGCCTTGGTGATCGCGTCGATTTCGGCCGCCAGCAGCGGGCCGGCGCAGGCGACCGGCGCGTACTGCGCGATGCCGTAGGTCGAGGCCTCGGCGCGGTGCGCGGTGCCGAAGGCGTCGTGCACGAAGATGTCGCACAGC
>CAYOXW010000301.1:0-2617 GCA_964408005.1 uncultured Methylibium sp. | reverse complement strand
CGGCAAGCCGCTGGCCTCGAGCCCGCGCATCGCCAAGATCGCCTTCACCGGCGAGACCACGACCGGCCGGCTGATCATGCAGTACGCCAGCCAGAACCTGATCCCGGTGACGCTGGAGCTCGGCGGCAAGAGCCCGAACGTCTTCTTCGAGGACGTGATGGCCGCCGACGACGCCTACTTCGACAAGGCCCTCGAAGGCTTCACGATGTTCGGCCTGAACCAGGGCGAGATCTGCACCTGCCCGAGCCGCGCGCTGGTGCAGGAGTCGATCTACGAGAAGTTCATCGAGCGCGCGATCAAGCGCGTGCGCGCCATCCGGCAGGGCAACCCGCTGGCCGCCAGCACGATGATCGGCGCGCAGGCCTCGGAGGAGCAGCGCGAGAAGATCCTCTCCTACATGAAGCTCGGTCGCGAGGAGGGCGCGAAGCTGCTGACCGGCGGCGAGGCCGCGATGATGGACGGCGACCTGGCCGGCGGCTATTACATCCAGCCGACGGTCTTCCGGGGCCACAACAAGATGCGCATCTTCCAGGAGGAGATCTTCGGCCCGGTGCTGTCGGTCACGACCTTCAAGGACGAGGACGAGGCGCTGGCGATCGCCAACGACACGCTCTACGGCCTGGGCGCCGGCGTGTGGACGCGTGACGGCAGCCGCGCCTTCCGCATGGGCCGCGGCATCCAGGCGGGCCGAGTCTGGACCAACTGCTACCACGCCTACCCGGCGCACGCCGCCTTCGGGGGCTACAAGCAGTCGGGCATCGGCCGCGAGAACCACAAGATGATGCTGGAGCACTACCAGCAGACCAAGAACCTGCTGGTCTCGTACAGCCAGAACGCCTTGGGCTTCTTCTGAACTGACGCCCACCCCCGTTGCGGCTTCGCCGCTCCCCCTCCAGGGGGCCACGCCCGCGGACCGGCGAAGCCGGATCCGCCGCGTGCGCCGGGTGGGTCATCGTTGAGCGGAGGAGGGTTCGAATGACGGCACCGACTCGCGTTTCGGCGACGCCCGAGGCGCTCGAGCTGATCGAGCGCCTCAAGGCGCAGCACGGCGAGCTGCTGTTCCACCAGTCAGGCGGCTGTTGCGACGGCAGCGCGCCGATGTGCTTTGCGCGCGGCGAGTTCCTGGTCGGCGGGGCCGACGTGAAGCTCGGCGAGATCGGCGGCGTGCCCTTCTACATGAGCGCCTCGCAGTTCGCGTACTGGGAGCACACCCACCTGCTGATCGACGCGATCCCGGGCAACGGCGGCATGTTCTCGCTCGAGCGGCCGACCGGGCTGCGCTTCCTGACGCGCTCGCGGCTGTTCAGCGACGCCGAGCTGGCCGCGCTGCCGCCGGTCGAGCGCATCGGCTAGGACTCCCCCGCCCGGCGCCGCGCGTTCAGGGCGCGATGCTGACCGTCGCCAGGTCGCTGTCGCGCGACTGCCCGACGTCGTCGACGGCACGGGCGAAGTACTGCACCGCCGACACCGCGCCGCCCGGCAGCGCGGTATCGAACTGGTAGGGGGCGCTGCCGTCGATCGCGAGGCGCGTGGACAGCGCGCCGTCGACGCGGAAGAACTCGACGCGGTCGATGCCGAAGTCGTCGCTGGCCGCGGCCACGAGCCGCACGACGGCACCGGCCGGCGCGCTGGCCGGCGACACCGCGAGCGAGACGCTCGGCGGCTCGTCGTCGTCGCCCACGCCGATCGACACGTTGCCGTAGCAGCCGGCCAGCGCCAGCGCCAGCGCCGCCATGCCCCCGGATCGATGCCCGCACCTCATGCGGCGATGCTACGCCGGCCGGTGCGGGATGCGCGCGCGCCGGGGCCAACCCCGTTCGCTCCCCTCGCACGTATCAACCCGTGCCGATGGCAGACTGGACCGACCGATGGACGCGACCCCACCGCCCGACGACGATGCCCTGATGCGCGCCTACGCGCGCGGCGACGTCACGGCCTTCGAGGCGTTGTACGCGCGCCACCAGGGCGCGCTCTACCGCTTCGTGCGGCGGCTGCTCGGCGCGGCGGCCGCGACCCAGGCCGACGAGGTGTTCCAGGACACCTGGCTGCGCGTGATCCAGGCCCGCGAGCGCTGGTCGCCGCAGGGCGCGAGCTTTCGCACCTGGCTGTTCACGCTGGCCCACCACCGCGCGATCGACTGCCTGCGCAAGAGCGGCCGCGAGCTCTCGATCGAGCGCGAGGACAGGGACGGCGAGCCCTGGCAGCCCGAGGGCACGCCCTGGGCGCAATGGCCGGCGGCCGAGGGGGACAGCGCCGCGGACCGGCGCTTCTGGCGCGTCGCCGGCCAGCGCCTGCTCGACTGCCTCGAGGGCCTGCCGGCGGCGCAGAAGGCGGTGTTCCTGCTGCACCACGAGGACGGGCTCGCGCTGGCCGAGCTGGCCGCCGCGCTCGGCGTCGGCTTCGAGACCGCCAAGAGCCGGCTGCGCTACGCGATGGTGAAGCTGCGCGGCTGCATGGGCGCCTACCTGCCGGCCGGCACCGCGTCATGAACGAGACCGACCTGCCCCGCGATGCGCACCTGCGCGCGGCGCTGCGCCACGCGCCGGATCGCGCGCTCGCGCCGCCGCCTGCCGTCCGTGCGGCCATCCTGGCGGCCGCGCACGCCGCGCTGCACGGC
>CAYOXW010000300.1:0-2650 GCA_964408005.1 uncultured Methylibium sp. | reverse complement strand
GTGCCGTCGGGGTGGCGGTACTGCTCCTCGATCTGCGGGAACACGGCCTTGTGCAAGAACCCGCGCTGCCGGATCGTGATGTCGTCCTCGTCCTCGGCCACCGTGACGCGCACGCGCTTGCCGTCGGCCAGCAGCAGCTTGGCGAGCTGGTAGCCCTCGCTGACCGCGGCGTGGGCAGCCTGGGGGTTGAGCACGATGCGGGTGAGGGACTGGCTCATGCCGCGCTCCCAACACCGACCGCATGGATTGCCAGGCGCTGCTGTGCGCCGACCGCCGCGCGCGGTGGGGGCATGTCCTGCGGCATCAACTGCAGAACGCGCAGCCCGCCCTTGGTGAAGCCCGCATGGCGGAAGCCAGCCCGAAGGTAGCAGCGACCCGGGTCGCGCTTGTGGCGAACCTTGGTCGGGTCTACGAAGGTGACCAGGCCGCGCACTGGCGGAACGGGCCATTCGGCAAGCGTCGCCGCGATGGCCTCGATGATCAACTCGCTCGACAGCCCAGCGCCCTCGTTCCTGAACAGGCTGTTGACCCAGGCGTTCGGCCAGGCGTGATCGACGTACTCGGCCTGCTGAGAAAGCGTCACCCATACCGCACGACCGCAGGCCGTGCGCAGCACTACGCATTGACCCGGCGGAACGAATTGCGCGGCGCCGATGGACTGCCGGTTGTAGTGCCGATCCGCGAGGACTCGAGCCTGCGGGTCGGCGCGATAGCTGGTGTGCCACATCAAGCCTGCACCTCAAGCTCGACGCCTGCCGCGCGCAGCACGCGCGCCCTGTAGGTCGGCCAGGGCATCCCGCGGCCGTGCTCGAAGGCGTCTTGGTCCCAGCGACCCAGGCCCAGCTCGGCGCCCTTGGCCTCGATGCCGACGCGCGACTCGTGCCAGGGCTCACCGGCGCCCTGCCCTGGCACCGGAACCTCGTTGTCCCACTCGCCGTCGTTGAGCCAGGTGGCGGGGTACGGGATGAACTGGCCGCCTTCCTTGAGCCACTGCGGGGTGAGCTTCTGCGCCGCGACCGCGGCCAGGATGCGCGCCTGCAGCGCCGCGTCGGGCTTGAGCTTGTCCCAGGCCTTGCGGGCGTCCTTCGGCTTCACCTTGCGCGGGTAGGCAGCGTAGAAGGCATCGAACCCACCTGCCGCCGGCTTGGCCGGTGGCGAAGTAACGGATTCGGATTCGTCTACGAATACGAATACGGGTGCATTCGCTTCGCCACCGCTGCGCGCTTGCGTAGCATCTGCTGCGCAAGTGATGTGCGCGTCCGGGAACTTGCTCTTTTTCGCGCGCACCTGCTGGCCGAAGTCAAGCAGTTCAAGGTATCGCTCCCCGTCCTTTGCCGGGTACACCCTTACGAGACCCGCAGCTTCGATTCCATGAAGCCACTTGCCTACGTCCGAGTCGGACACCTTGCTCAACTGCCGCGGGTAGCAGGCCGCGCGCAGCATGCCCGCGTCGGCGTAGTACCGGCCGAAGTCGTCCACCACCGACATGAGCCGGCGATAGAAGACCTCGGCGGCCCAGTCCAGGCGAGCCATGCGCGGGCTCGTCAGGATTCCTTCGCGGAGGATGCGGTTAGGCATCTTCCCCTCCGTCATCAAAACCGTGTTCGTCGCGGTAGGCGGCCCAGTTGAAGCTGCACGGCCCCTTCGCCGTGTTGCACTCGCGGCACAGCGGCTGCAAGTTTTCGGCCGCATCAGATCCGCCCTGATAGATCGGGACGATGTGGTCTTTGCACGGCCGAGGATCTGGCCTGCAGCCGCATCGAACACAGCGGGAGTCGAAGTGCGCAACGATGGCCAGCCACTCGCCATCGCTGTGCGTGCCCCGGCCTCGCGCCTCTTGCAGTCGCTGGGCGCGGATACGCTTGCGCAGGATCTTCTTGTGATGGTCGGCCCAGTCGCTGCCGTCATTGAGCAGCGGGCTTGCCAGGCTCGCCTTGATCTCAAGCACTGCAGGGGAGTCTTGATACGTGCTCACGCCAGCGCCCTCATCCTGTCGATCGCATCGAGCAGGCCGCCCTGCTGCGCGAGGTTGAGCGGGCGAACGTCGTCGCCCTCGATCACCAGGCCGCCGCCGGGCCACAGCGACACGCGCACGCTGCGGCGCTGGTCGATCGGGATGGCGTGGTCGACGGGCAGCTCGACGGTCCGCGCCGCGGGCTTGGGTTCTTCGTCGGCCGCTGGGCGGATCTCGACGACTGACTGTTTCGTCGGCAGCAGCCGGTCATCGGCCGGCTCGACCAGACTGCCGTCGCCGGCGCTCCAGTAGGTGCAGCCAAAGACGCGGCGCACGCATCGCGCCAGGTCCAGCTTCAGAGGCATGGCCATGATCGCGGGCAGGCATGTCGCATCGCACTCGATCGCTTCGGCCAGAACAGCGGCGGCGACCCACTCATCGGAGCGGAGCTGGGCTAGATAGGCCAGGGCCTCCAGGGCCTTGCCGCGGGGTTCGTAGGGGGTCAAGCAACCGCCCTCCACACCCGTTCGTGCCGACCGCTCACGGTCATGCGGTCGTCCTCGGTGGGCTCGGCCAGGCCGGCGCGCGCGCACTCGGCGAGGCGCTTGCGGACCTGATAGGCGTCGAGCTTCGTCGCCGCTGCAATCTGCTCGGCGCCGGCGCGGCCGAATCGGCGCAGCGCCGCCAGCACCAGCT
>CAYOXW010000299.1:0-2671 GCA_964408005.1 uncultured Methylibium sp. | reverse complement strand
GCATCAGCGCGGCCATGATGGCCTGCGCGTCGAGCTTCCAGTCGGCGCACAGGCCCGCGACCGCCAGCGGATGCGTGATGTAGGGCAGGCCGCTGGCGCGGAACTGGCCGAGGTGAGCCTCGTCGGCGAACTTGTAGGCCTCGCGCACGCGCTTGAAGTCGGCCGCGTCGAGGTAGTCGAGCTTCTTGGTCAGCGAGGCGAACGAGGCGGCGTCGGCCTCGGACGTGGCGACCGCCCCCGCCTCGGGCGCGGCCGGGCCGCCGAGCATGAAGGCCGGCAGGGCCTGGCTCAGCTTTTTGCGGACGGCTTGGACGGCGCGGGAAGGCATGCGGTCATGGTAGCGCGGCACCCGTAAATGCCGACGGCCCGCCGAAGCGGGCCGTCGGGCCGTGAGCGCGAGGGCTCAGATCGGGACCTTCTTCAGCATCTCCAGGCCGACATGGCCCTCGGCGATCTCGCGCAGCGCGGTCACGCCGGGCTTGTTCTTGCTCTCGACCCGGGGCGCGTGGCCCTGGCTGAGCATGCGGGCCCGGTAGGTTGCCGCCAGCACGAGCTGGAAGCGGTTCGGGATCTTTTCGAGGCAATCTTCGACGGTGATGCGGGCCATGGGCAGGGGGTCCTTCCGGGGGGATGCGTTTCAGTCCAGGTGCAGGGCCTGGAAGACGGCCGCCTTGCTGCGGCGCTGGCTGGCGTATTTTAGCCGCTGGGCCTGGACGACCGCCTGCAGGTCGTCCACCGCGGTGTCGAACACGGCATTGATCACGACATAGTCGAAGCGCGGCGCCTGGGCCACCTCCTCGCGCGCGTTCTCGAGCCGCGTGGCGATCACGTCCTCGGCGTCCTCGCCGCGGCCGCGCAGGCGGCGCTGCAGTTCGGCCCAGCTCGGCGGCAGGATGAACACCAGCACCGCGCCCGGGAACAGGCGCTTGATCTGCAGCGCGCCCTGCCAGTCGATCTCGAGCACCACGTCCTGGCCGGCGCCCAGGCGCTGCTCGATCGCCGGGCGCGAGGTGCCGTAGAGGTTGCCGTGCACCTCGGCCCACTCGAAGAAGGCACCGTGCATCACCATGTCGCGGAAGGTCGCCTCGCTGACGAAGTGGTACTCGCGACCGTCGACCTCGGCGCCGCGCGGCGCGCGCGTGGTGTGCGAGACCGACACCGCCAGCCCCGGCTCGCGCGTCAGCAGCGCCTTGACGAGGCTGGACTTGCCGGCGCCGCTGGGCGCGGCGACGACGAACAGATTGCCCGGCAGGTCCAGCGGCGGGGGCGTGGCGGCGACGGAGGTCATGAGCGTCCCTCGGGCGTGGACGGGCGCCGCGCCGCGCTGGGCGGCGAGCTGGTCTGGGCGCACACGGGCCCCCGGTGCGCCTCGGACGGCATGGAATGACTCATTCGATGTTCTGCACCTGTTCGCGCATCTGCTCGATCGCGACCTTCATCTCGACCGACAGCTGTGTCAACTCCAGCGCGGCCGACTTCGATCCGAGCGTGTTCGCCTCGCGCTGCAGCTCCTGGATCAGGAAGTCCAGTCGCTTGCCGATCTCGCCGCCGGCGCCGAGCAGGCGCTCGATCTCGTCGAGGTGCGAGCCCAGGCGGGCCAGCTCCTCGGCCACGTCGATGCGGATCGCGTAGGCGGTCGCCTCGGCGAGTGCGCGCTCCTGCAGCGTCTGGGGCGGGATCGAGCCGGCGGCGTTGCCGCCCTCGAGCGCTTCCTGCCAGCGCTCGAGGAAGCGCTGCCGCTGGCGCTCGACGACGCGCGGCAGCAGCGGCTGGGCCTCGGCCGCGAGCTCGCGCAAGCGCCTCACGCGCTGCATCAGCACCTCGACCAGCCGCGCGCCCTCGCGGGCACGGGCCTCCAGCAGGGCCGCGACCGCCTCGCGCGCCGCCGCGAGCACGGACTCGTCGGCCGGGCCGGCGCCGGTCGCGCCGCGACACCACTGCAGCGCCTCCTGCACCGACAGCGGGGTGGCCTGGGGCAGCTGGGCCCGCACGCTGTCCTGCAGACGCGCCAGCTCGGCCAGCTGGGCCGGCTGGGGTTGGGGCCAGGCGCTGGCGGCTTCGTCGCGCGTGGCGAGCCGCAACTCGACCTTGCCGCGCCGCACCCGCGCGGCGATCAGCTCGCGCAGCGCCGGCTCGAGGGTGCGCATTTCGTCAGGCATGCGAAATGCAACATCCAGAAACCGGCTGTTGACCGAGCGCAGCTCGACGTGCACCGCCGGGCCTTGTGCGGCGGGGCTTTCGGCGCTACCGGCGGACGCATTTGCGTAGCCGGTCATGCTGTAAACTGCCATCGAATTTATCGCATTGCAAAATCCGATTATGTCAAAGAGCAAACCTGCCCCCCTGCCTGCAGGCACGGTGGTAGGGGGCTACCAGGTCATCAAGAAACTGGCGGCCGGCGGCTTTGGGGTGGTCTACCTGTGCGAGGACGCCGAGCGGCGTCTCGTGGCGCTCAAGGAATACCTGCCGGCCTCGCTGGCCGAGCGCGCGCCCGGCGAGCTGACCCCGCGCGTCAAGCCCGAGAAGCAGCCGCTCTACCGCCTGGGCCTGAAGAGCTTCTTCGAGGAAGGCCGCTCGCTGGCGCAGATCAGCCACCCGAGCGTGGTGTCCGTTCTCAACTTCTTCCGCGAGAACGAGACCGTCTACATGGTGATGAACTACCTGCAGGGCG
>CAYOXW010000298.1:0-2674 GCA_964408005.1 uncultured Methylibium sp. | reverse complement strand
TGCGCACCAAGAGCGACAAGGCGATCAAGGCGCAGCAGTCGGTGATGGAGTTCCTGCTCATCAACCACCCGCTGGACTGCCCGATCTGCGACCAGGGCGGCGAATGCCAGCTGCAGGACCTGGCGGTGGGCTACGGCAAGTCGGCCTCGCGCTACGAGGAAGAAAAGCGCGTCGTGCTGCACAAGGACGTCGGCCCGCTGATCTCCATGGAGGAGATGACGCGCTGCATCCACTGCACCCGCTGCGTGCGCTTCGGCCAGGAGATCGCCGGCGTGATGGAGCTGGGCATGATCCACCGCGGCGAGCACAGCGAGATCACGACGATCGCCGGCGAGACCATCGACTCCGAGCTGTCGGGCAACATGATCGACATCTGCCCGGTCGGCGCGCTGACGAGCAAGCCCTTCCGCTACAGCGCGCGGACCTGGGAACTGTCGCGCCGCAAGAGCGTCAGCCCGCACGACAGCACCGGCGCGAACCTGATCGTGCAGGTCAAGGGCCAGCAGGTCATGCGCGTCGTGCCGCTCGAGAACGAGGCGGTCAACGAGTGCTGGATTGCCGACCGCGACCGCTTCAGTTACGAGGCGCTCAACGGCGACGACCGCCTGATCGCGCCGATGATCAAGCAGGGCGGCCAGTGGCAGACGGTCGACTGGACCACCGCGCTCGAGTACGTCGCCAACGGCCTGAAGCAGATCAAGGCCGACCATGGCGCCGCGGCGATCGGTGCGCTCGGCACCGCGCACAGCACCGTCGAGGAACTGCACCTGCTCGCGAAGCTGGTGCGCGGCCTCGGCTCGGACAATGTCGACCACCGGCTGCGCCATGCCGCGCCGACGGACAGCGGCCAGGCCGCCGGCGTGCGCTGGCTCGGCACCTCGATCGCGTCGCTGTCGACGCTCGACCGTGCCTTCGTCATCGGCTCCTTCCTGCGCAAGGACCACCCGCTGTTCGCGCAGCGCCTGCGCCAGGCCGCCAAGCGCGGCGCGCAGGTCAACAGCCTGCATGCGCTGGCCGACGACTCGCTGCTGCCGGTGAAGACGCAGCTGACCGCGGCACCGAGCGCCTGGGTCGCGGCGCTGGCCGAGGTCGCCGCCGCCGTCGCGGAGGCGAAGGGCGTCGCCGCGCCGGCCGCGGCACAGCCCGGTGATGCGGCGCGCGCGATCGCGACCTCGCTGCTCGGTGGTCATCACAAGGCGGTGCTGCTCGGCAACGCCGCCGCCCAGCACCCGCGCGCCGACGAGCTGCTGGCGCTGGCGAACTTCATCGCCGAGCACACCGGCGCGAGCTGCGGTTATCTGGGCGAGGCGGCCAACAGCGTCGGCGCCCAGCTGGTCGGCGCCCAGCCCGGTGCGGCCGGCCTGAATGCCGCGCAGATGCTCGCCCGGCCGCTGAAGGCCTATGTGCTGCTGAACGCCGAGCCGCTGCTAGACGCCGCCGACGCGGCCCAGGCCCGCGCGGCGCTGAGCGGCGCGCAGATGGTCGTGTCGATGAGCGCGTTCAAGAGCGCCAACCTCGAGTTCGCCGACGTGCTGCTGCCGATCGCGCCCTTCACCGAGACGGCCGGCAGCTTCGTCAACGCCGAGGGGCGGCTGCAGAGCTTCCACGGCGTCGTCAAGCCGCGCGGCGACGCGCGCCCAGGCTGGAAGCTGTTGCGCGTGCTCGGCACGATGCTCGGGCTCGACGGCTTCGGCTTCGAGACCGTCGAAGAGGTGAGGGCGCAGGCGCTGGGCGATGTCGCCGCGCTGCCGTCGCGTCTGAGCAATGCCGGCGGCGCCGCGGTCGCGGCACCGACCGCGGCCGTGACGCTTGAGCGCATCGCCGACGTGCCGATCTACAGCGCCGACGCGATGGTGCGCCGCGCGCCCTCGCTGCAGGCCACCGCCGACGCCCGCCTGCCGCGCGCCGGCCTGCCGACCGTGCTGTGGCAGCAACTCGGCCTCGCCGACGGCCAGACCGTCGTCGTGCAGCAGGGCGGCGCCACGGTGCGGCTGCCGGCCTGCCACGACGCCAGCCTGGCGCCGAACGCGGTCCGCGTGCCCGCCGGCCATCCCGCAACCGCAGCGCTCGGGGCGATGTTCGGCCCGATCGCGGTCGAGAAAGCCTGACGATGCTCGACACCGTCAACCAGTTCGGCAGCAGCCTGCTCGGCGGCGCCTGGCCCGTGGCCTGGACGCTGGTGAAGATCGTCGCGCTGATCCTGCCGCTGATGATCTGCGTGGCCTACCTGACGCTGTGGGAGCGCAAGGCCATCGGCTGGTCGCAGATCCGTCTCGGCCCCAACCGCGTCGGCCCGCTCGGGCTGCTGCAGCCGATCGCCGACGCGGTGAAGCTGATCTTCAAGGAGATCATCCTTCCGACCGCCGCCAACAAGACGCTGTTCCTGCTCGGCCCGGTGATGACCATCATGCCGGCGCTGGCTGCCTGGGTGGTCGTGCCCTTCGGGCCCGAGGTCGTGCTGGCCGACATCAACGCCGGCCTGCTGTTCCTGATGGCGATCACCTCGATGGAGGTCTACGGCGTCATCATCGCCGGCTGGGCCAGCAATTCGAAGTACGCCTTCCTCGGCGCGCTGCGCGCGTCGGCGCAGATGGTCAGCTACGAGATCGCGATGGGTTTCGCGCTGGTGGTGGTGCTGATGGTCTCGGCCAGCCTCAACATGACCGACATCGTC
>CAYOXW010000297.1:0-2678 GCA_964408005.1 uncultured Methylibium sp. | reverse complement strand
CGTCGATCGCGACGTGGCGGATGCGCGGGTTGAGCACCGCCATCAGGTTCAGCGCCTGCACGACGTCGGGGCAGTTGTGGCAGGTCAGGCTCATCCAGGTCTCGAAGACGAGCTCGCCTTCGAGCGCCTGGATCTGCTCGATGACCTCGGCCTCGACCCTGGGCGGGTGGCCGCCGGCCTGCAGCAGCGCGAGCACCAGCGAGGTGAACTCGTGGCCCATCGGGATGGCCGCGAAGCGCAGGCCCAGGTCGGCGCCGGCGCGGGTGATCTGGAAGGAGGGGCGGCGCGCATCGGCGCCGTCATAGCGCACGCTGACCCGCGGACTCAGCGCGGCGATCTCGTCGAGCAGCTCGCGCATCTCGGCCGAGGCGGGCCGCTCGTCGAGCGAGGCGATCAGCTCCACCGGCTGCGTGAGGCGCTCGAGGTAGGCGGCAAGCTGGGTCTTGAGGCTGTCGTCCAACATGGCGGTGGCTTTCGTCAGGCAAAGCAGGGGCCGGCCGCCGGCTCGTGGCCGGCGGCGGCGTCAGTGAGCGAGATCGTTTAGATCTTGCCGACCAGGTCCAGCGACGGGGTCAGCGTCTTCGCGCCTTCCTGCCACTTGGCCGGGCAGACCTGACCCGGGTTCTTGGCGACGTACTGCGCGGCCTTGACCTTGCGCAGCGTCTCCTTCATGTCACGGGCGATCGCGTTGTCGTGCACCTCGGCGGTCTTGATCAGGCCGTTCGGGTCGATCACGAAGGTGCCGCGCAGCGCCAGGCCCTCTTCCTCGATGTGCACGCCGAAGGCGCGGGTCAGCTGGTGGGTCGGGTCGCCGACCAGCGGGAACTGGGCCTTGCCGACCGCCGGCGAGGTCTCGTGCCAGACCTTGTGCGCGAAGTGCGTGTCGGTCGTGACGATGTAGATCTCGGTCTCGAGCTTCTGGAAGGCGGCGTAGTTCTCGGCCGCGTCCTCGACCTCGGTCGGGCAGTTGAAGGTGAAGGCCGCCGGCATGAACACCAGCACCGACCACTTGCCCTTCAGGCTCTGCTCGGTGACCTCGATGAACTTGCCCTGCTTGAAAGCCTGGACCTTGAACGGTTGCACTTGGGTGTTGATCAGCGACATAGCGTCCTCTTGGGGTTGGGTTCGAAACGGATCGGGGGACGAGCCCCACGGACGCCATTATTTGTGCGCCGCGGCAGATCGTGGATTGACGCTGAGAATACTATCGATTGATAACATTCAATAGGTCGCTTGCTACTGAATCGCCCGCCAATGTTCCGCGCGTGAAGGCTTCCTCGAAACAGGAACTCGCCGACAAGTCTGCGTGTGCAAACTTCACCCGATCACCTCGATTTCCAAGGCTTTCGAGCGCTGCCGCGCCGCGCAGGCCCGGCGTCGGGACCAGCATCGCATGGCCGTAGCGCATCAGGTCGGCACGCGTCACCTTGCCCGGCAGGTCCGGATGGGCGCGCGCCAGATCGGCGAGCACCGCGTCGCGCCAGGCGCTCCAGGGCGCGGCCAGCAGCCGGTGTCGCTGCACCGCCGCATCGGCAGCCGACGCGCCGCCGAGCGCCCAGTAATGCGTCAGCACCGTCGGGCCGGGCACCGGGCGCAGGCTCTGGTGCAGCGCGTCGACATAGCCCAGCGCCGGGCTGCCGAGGATCACGTTGTCCCAGGCCGGCGCGGCGCCCGGGCGGTCGAGCAGCGGCTCGCGCAGATGCAGGTTGCTGACCAGCCAGGGCGCGTAGAGCAGGCGCGGGGCGAGCGCCGCCAGCGCCGGCGGCAGCGGGTCGATCAGCCGCGCCGCGACGAACAGGGGCAGCGCGACGATCACCTGCCGCGCGATCCAGCGCGCCGGCCGCGCGCCGGCGACCTCGATCGCGACCCCGTGCCGGCCCGGCTCGATCCGGCTCACCACCGCGCCGGTCTGCAGCCGCTCGCCCAGCCCGGCGGCGAGCCGCTCGACCAGCCAGGCATTGCCCTCGGGCCAGGTGAGCACCGCCTCGGCCTCGCCCTCCTCGCCCGGCGCCGCGAAGCCGTGGCGGCTCGCGAAGTAGTGCAGCCCGGCCCAGGCCGAGACCTGCGCGAGGCCGGCGCCGTAGTCGTCCCGGCAGCAGTAGTCGAGGTGGGCCAGCAGCGTCGCGTCGGCATGGCCGCGCGCGGCCAGCCAGGCCGCGAAGGACTGCGCGTCGAGCGCCGCCAGGCCGGCGCTCCAGCGGCTGCGCAGCGTCGGCATCGCGAAACTCAGCGTGGCGCGCGCCGCTGCCACGTCGGCGGCGAAGCGGCGCAGCGCCGCGCGCGTGGCCTCGTCCTCGGCGGGCAGCAGGCCCTCGACCCAGCGCCCCGCGCCCGGCCCCCCCTCGGCCGGCAGGAACAGCCGCTCCTGCGGCGCGTGGCAGAGGTGGCGCTCGTCCCAGACGGTGCGCCCGAGTGCCTGGCGCGCCAGACCGAGCTCGTGCAGCCACTCGGCGACCTCGCGCGCCGCCGGTCCCGGCAGCGGCAGGTAATGCGCGCCGAGCGGACAGCGCAGCCCGTCGATCGCGTGGCCCCGGGCGTTGCCGCCGGGCGCATCCTCGAGCTCGAAGACGCGGAAGTCGTCGAGGCCGGCGCGCCGCAGCGCGCGCGCCGCCGCCAGCCCGGCGACGCCGCCGCCGACGATCGCGACCGCGCAATGCCGCACGGCGCCCGCGTCGGGG
>CAYOXW010000296.1:0-2681 GCA_964408005.1 uncultured Methylibium sp. | reverse complement strand
GATCCGCATGATCCCGATGTCGGTCGTCTTCAACCGCTTCCCGCGCATGCTGCGCGACCTCGCCGCCAAACTCGGCAAGAAGGTCGAGTTCGTCACGCACGGCGAGGCCACCGAGCTCGACAAGGGCCTGGTCGAGAAGATCACCGACCCGCTGACCCACCTGGTGCGCAACTCCTGCGACCACGGCATCGAGAGCCCCGAGGAGCGCCGTGCCAAGGGCAAGCCCGAGACCGGCACGATCACGCTCTCGGCCAGCCACCAGGGCGGCAGCATCGTCATCGAGGTCAAGGACGACGGCAAGGGCCTGTCGCGCGAGAAGCTGCTGAGGAAGGCCCGCGAGCGCGGCATCGACGCGCCCGACTCCATGAGCGACGCCGAGGTCTGGAACCTGATCTTCGCGCCGGGCTTCAGCACCGCCGAGGTCGTGACCGACGTGTCGGGGCGCGGCGTCGGCATGGACGTGGTGAAAAAGAACATCGCCGCCCTGGGCGGCACGGTCGACATCGACTCGGCCGAAGGCTACGGCATGCGCGTCGCGGTGCGCCTGCCGCTGACGCTGGCGATCATGGACGGCATGAGCGTGGGCGTCGGCGAGGAGGTCTACATCCTGCCGCTGTCCAGCGTCGTCGAGAGCTTCCAGATCGGGGCCGATTCGATCAAGACCATCGGCGGCAACGGCCAGGTGGTCGAGGTCCGCTCGGAGTACATGCCGGTGCTCGACCTCGAGCGCGTCTTCCAGGTGCCGCGCGGCGCCGACGACAGCGGCGGTCGGATCATGGTCGTGGCCGAGGCCGAGGGCTCGCGCGTGGCGCTGATGGTCGACGAACTGCTCGGCCAGCAACAGGTGGTCGTGAAGAACCTCGAGGCCAACTACCGCAAGGTCGACGACATCTCCGGCGCCACGATCATGGGTGACGGTCGCGTCGCGCTGATTCTTGATGTGGGTTCTCTGGTGCGACGGGCGCGCCACTGAAATTGAAGTCCGGCCAACCTGGAACCTCCAGAAGCCGCTGAACGGAGCTCGATCATGAACATGCTGATGAATATGAAGATAGGACAGCGGCTCGGCGCCGGATTCGCGGCCGTGTTGTTGCTGCTGGCCCTCATGCTCGCGCTCGGCCTGAGGGAGATGGCCAACATCGGCGGCAAGCTCGAGACGATGACGAAGCACACGCTGAAGCAGACCGAGCTGCTGGCCAAGCTCCAGGGGGCCATCGACCTGCGGGCGATCGGCGCCCGCAACCTCGCGCTGGTGAAGGATCCGGCGGCCCAGAAGGTCGAGCTCGACCGCATCGGCGCGGCGCAGGCGGCACTGACCGCCGCGTTCGACGGCCTGAGCGCGGAGGTCAGCGCCGATGCGTCGATCACCGACAAGGACCGTGCGATGCTCGCGCGGGCCAAGGAGCTCGAGGGGCGCTACGCGCCGCTCGCCCAGGACATCGTCGGCCTGGCCCTGAAAGGCCAGCAGGAGCAGGCGATCGTGCGGCTCACCAAGGAATGCATGCCGCTGCTCACCGAGGTCATCGCCCACCTCGAGGCCTACACGGTCCAGAACCACGAGCGTGCCGTCGCGGCCGCGGCGCAGGCGCAGGCCGACTACGCGTCGGCACGCACGCTGATGCTCATCATCGGCATGGTGGCGCTCGCCAGCGGCGTGGGCATCGCGATCGCGCTGAGCCGCTCGATCACGCGCCCGATCAGCCAGGCGGTGCGCGTCGCCGAGGCGGTCTCCGGCGGGGATCTCACCTCGCGCATCGAGGTGAGCGGGCGGGACGAGACCGCCCAGCTGCTGGCCGCGCTCAAGTCGATGAACGAGAACCTGCAGCGCGTCGTCAGTGCGGTGCGCGAGGGCTCCGACTCGATCTCCACGGCGTCGAGCGAGATCGCCACCGGCAACCAGGACCTGAGTGCCCGCACCGAGCAGACCGCGTCGAACCTGCAGCAGACCGCCAGCTCGATGGAGCAGCTGACCGGCACCGTCAAGCAGACCGCCGACTCGGCGCGCACCGCCAACCAGCTCGCCAGCTCGGCGCAGTCCTCGGCGGCCAAGGGCGGCGAGGTCGTCTCGCAGGTCGTCACGACGATGGAAGACATCAATGCGAGCAGCAAGAAGATCGCCGACATCATCGGCGTGATCGACGGCATCGCCTTCCAGACCAACATCCTGGCGTTGAACGCCGCGGTGGAAGCGGCGCGCGCCGGCGAGCAGGGCCGCGGCTTCGCGGTCGTCGCCGGCGAGGTGCGCAACCTCGCGCAGCGCAGCGCCCAGGCCGCCAAGGAGATCAAGGACCTGATCGGCGCGAGCGTCCAGAAGGTCGAGTCGGGCACGCGCCTGGTGGCCGACGCCGGCCAGACCATGGGCGAGATCGTCGCCAACGTGCAGCGCGTCTCGGACATCATCGGCGAGATCACCGCCGCCGCGGCCGAGCAGAGCGATGGCATCGGCCAGGTCAACGGCGCGGTCACCAACCTCGACCAGATGACGCAGCAGAACGCCGCGCTGGTCGAGCAGAGCGCGGCGGCCGCGCAGAGCCTCAAGGAACAGGCGGTGCGCCTGGCGCAGGCGATCGGCGCGTTCCGCCTCGCCGGAGGAGCCACGGCAGCCGCGACGCCGGTGGCTGTCGCGGCCCCGCCGGCCCGGCCGCGCGCGGCGGCGGCGCCCGCGAAGCGCCCCGCGGCGC
>CAYOXW010000295.1:0-2697 GCA_964408005.1 uncultured Methylibium sp. | reverse complement strand
TCAGCACGAAGATGCTCTCCAGCCCCTGGGCCTTGGCGCGCTGCTCGACGCGCTTGAGCATGCGTTCGCCGTCGCCCTGGCCCTGCACGCTCTGGCTGACGGTCAGCGCGGCCATCTCGCCGGTGCGGGCCTCGGGGTAGGGGTAGAGCGCCGCGCAGCCGAAGATCACGCCGTCGTGCTCGATCACCGTGTACAGGCCGATGTCGCGCTCGATCTCGGTGCGATCGCGCTTGACCAGCGTGCCGTCGCGCTCGAAGGGCTCGATCAGCTGCAAGATGCCGCCGATGTCGTCGGCGGTGGCCTCGCGCAGGCTTTCGAGCTTCTCGTCGACCACCATCGTGCCGATGCCGTCGTGGGTGTAGACCTCGGTCAGCAGCGCGCCGTCGGCCGCGAAGGGCAGGATGTGCGAGCGCTCGACGCCGCCCTCGCAGGCCTTGATGCAGTGGCGCAGGTAGAAGGCGGTGTCGGTCGGCGCCGCCGCGCCGGGCAGGGCCGCCAGCAGGCGCTTGGCGTCGGCCAGCGCGAGCTCGGTGTCGATCGGGCTGTCGGGATCGTTGTACTGCTCGCGGATCCCCGGCACCTCGGTGAGGAACAGCAGCTTGTCGGCCTGCAGCGCGATCGCGGTGGAGGTCGCCACGTCCTCCATCGTCAGGTTGAAGGCCTCGCCGGTCGGCGAGAAGCCGAAGGGCGAGAGCAGCACCACCGCGCCGATGTCGATCGCGCTGCGGATCGCCGCCGCATCGACCTTGCGCACCAGGCCGCTTTGCATGAAGTCGACGCCGTCGACGATGCCCACCGGCCGCGCGGTCAGGAAGTTGCCCGAGACCACGCGCACCGTCGCGTTGGCCATCGGCGTGTTCGGCAGGCCCTGGGAGAACGCCGCCTCGATCTCGAAGCGCAGCTGGCCGGCAGCCTCCTGGGCGCAGTCGAGCGCGACCGCGTCGGTGATGCGCAGGCCGTGGCTGAAGCGCTCCGGGTGGCCCTTGGCACGCAGCTGCTCGCTGACCTGCGGGCGAAAGCCGTGCACGAACACCAGCTTGATGCCCATCGCGTGCAGGATCGAGAGGTCCTGCACGAAGGCGTTGAGCTTGCCGGCGGCGATGCCCTCGCCCGCCATCGCGATCACGAAGGTCTTGCCGCGGTAGGCGTGGATGTAGGGCGCGACCGAGCGGAACCAGGGGACGAAGGTGTGCGGAAAGACGAAGTCCATGGCGGTGCGGCGGTCTGCTCGGATTGTGCCGCAGGGTCTCCCGCGTTGACGGCGTCGCGCCGGCGCGCGAGCATCGGCGCCTTTTTGTAGTTGCAGGAGTTCGCATGGACATGATGAAGACCCACGGCGCTTTCAGCTGGGTGGAGCTGACGACCACCGATCCGAAGGGTGCGCTGAACTTCTACACCACGCTGTTCGGCTGGAAGGTGCAGACGATGGAGATGTCCCAGGGCAGCTACAACGTGGTGCACATCGGCGACACGCCGGTCGGCGGCATCATGGCCGCGGCGCCCGGTGCACCGGCGATGCCGGCGGCCTGGGGCTGCTACATCACGGTGGAGAACGTCGACCTGACGGCCGCCCACGCGCTCGCGCTCGGTGGGCGTGTGCTGGTCGAGCCGATGGACATTCCGGGCGTCGGGCGCTTCAGCGTCATCCAGGATCCGCAGGGCGCGGTGGTCAACCTGATCACCTACGAGGACGCGCCGGGCTGAGCCCGGCGGGGCGCGCCGATAATGCGCGCCTCGTGAATCGTCCGGACGCCGCACCGGGCGCGGCGCTGCGGCCGCCGTTGCCCGAGATCACCTTCCCCGAAGCGCTGCCGGTCTCGGCCCGGCGCGACGAGATCGCTGCGGCCGTGCGCGAGCACCAGGTCGTGATCGTCTGCGGCGAGACCGGCTCGGGCAAGACCACGCAGCTGCCCAAGCTGATGCTGGCACTCGGGCGCGGCAAGGCGAACGCGAAGCCGGGCCAGCGCCCGCGCCTGATCGGCCACACCCAGCCGCGGCGCATCGCCGCGAGCTCGGTGGCCAAGCGCATCGCCGAGGAGCTGAAGACGCCGCTCGGCGCGGTGGTCGGCTACAAGGTGCGCTTCCAGGACCGGCTGACGCGCGAGGCCTCGGTCAAGCTGATGACCGACGGCATCCTGCTGGCCGAGACGCAGACCGATCCGCTGCTGCGCGCCTACGACACGCTGATCATCGACGAGGCCCACGAGCGCAGCCTGAACATCGACTTCCTGCTCGGCTACCTGAGGCAATTGCTGCCCAAGCGGCCTGACCTGAAGGTGATCGTCACCTCGGCCACCATCGACGCCGAGCGCTTTGCCGATCACTTTGCGGGCGCCGATGGGCCCGCGCCGGTGATCCAGGTCTCGGGCCGGCTGTTTCCGGTCGAGCAGCGCTGGCGCCCGTTCGAAGAAAGCCGCGAGTACGGCCTGAACCAGGCCATTGCCGACGCCGTCGACGAGCTGTGGGCGGGCGGTGCGGGCAGCGGCGGCGACGTGCTGGTGTTCCTGCCTGGCGAGCGTGAGATCCGCGATGCAGCCGATCACCTGCGCCGCCATCACCCGCCGGGTGTGGAAGTGGTCCCGCTGTTCGCGCGGCTCAGCCAGCAGGAGCAGGACCAGGTCTTCGAGCCCCACAGCGCACGTCGCATCGTGCTGGCCACCAACGTGGCCGAAACCTCGCTCACGGTGCCCGGCATCC
>CAYOXW010000294.1:0-2706 GCA_964408005.1 uncultured Methylibium sp. | reverse complement strand
GCGCACTTGCATGGGGTGCAAGGGGTCGCGAGTTCGAATCCCGCCGTCCCGACCACAGAACGACAAAGGGGTAGCCAATCGGCTACCCCTTTTGTTTTGTCTCTCGCCTCGCTCAGCGCTTGAAGAGTTCGTCGAACAGATCCCCTGGAATGGTCTGCGGATCGTCCTCACTCACGTCCAGGCCCGTGCGCAGGTCGTAGGACGACTCGTGCCACCAGCGTTCGCGCTTGGCGGCGGACTCTCCCGCCTCGCCCGCCAGCTCCGCCCGGCTGTCGCGCCCGCCCGCAGGCGGTATCTCCGGCAGCCCGGACGGGGGGACGTACTTGAACACCAGCTTGGCCACCGCTCGACTCCGACTTGCTCCTGCGCGCCGCCCATGACGGCGAGCCCGCAGGTGAAAGTATGCCGAGCGACACCTTGTTGGATGCGCCGCCCCCTAGCTTGAAGTGTGTCCGCCGGTCACCCGTTCAGGGTGTCAGCAAGCGCCGGATCGACAGCAGTTCCTCGCGCACCGAGGCGACCGGCCCCGCGTCCATGTCGATGCGCACCGACGTGGTCGCAGCGGCCGACGGGATTGCGGCAGCGGCCTCCAGAACGGGTTCCTCCAGCAGCTCGCTCCCCCCATCGGGCTCGATCAATCCGGGCGGCGGCGCGCCCGCGCCGCGCAGGGCCGCCGTCTCGGCAAGGCGGTTGCGCGCTCCGCTGATCGTGAAACCCTGCTCGTAGAGCAGTTCCCGGATACGCCGGATCAGCAGCACCTCGTGGTGCTGGTAGTAGCGCCGGTTGCCACGGCGCTTCATCGGCTTGAGCTGGCTGAACTCCTGCTCCCAGTAGCGCAGCACATAGGGCTTGACGCCACACAGCTCGCTGACCTCACCGATCGTGAAATAGCGCTTGACGGGAATCGGTGGCAGCGCCTTTTCCATTGGAAATCAAGGCTCTAGGGGATGATTCCTCAGACTTTACTCGAACTCTTCCCCGGCCGGTATGTCGCCTTGCACAACTCCCTTGAGTTTGTGGCTGGCATGAAACGTCACGACGTTGCGCGCCTTGATCGGGATCGTCTCGCCGGTACGCGGGTTGCGGCCGGGGCGCGGCGCCTTGCGTCGGATCTGGAAGTTGCCGAATCCGGACAGCTTGACGTCATCCCCGTCGACGAGCTGCGCATGCACGAGCTCGAAGAAGGCCTCGACCATGTCCTTCGACTCGCGCTTGTTCAGGCCGAGGCGTTCGAACAGCAGGTCGGCCAAATCGGCCTTGGTCAGCGTCGGCGTCTCCAGGCTGGACAGCAGGGCTCGATCCATCGGTGGGGTCCTCGTTGAGCTCAGGCGCGCAGCCGCGCACCCAGCCGGTTGGCCAGCGTGTCCAGCACCGCCTGCACGGCGCTTTCGATGCGCTCGTCGGTCAGTGTCGCCTCGTCGTCGAGCAGGTCGAGGCGCAGCGCCAGGCTGCGCTCACCGGCCGCGAGCTCGCCGCCAGGCGTCTTGGGACGATAGACGTCGAACAGCCGGGCACCGCGGACCACGCCGCCGGTGGGCGCCGCGCCGACGGCGTCGATCAGCGCCTCGTGGCTGACCGCGTCGCCGACCACCACCGCGAGGTCGCGTTGCACCGCCTGCTGCTTCGAGATCGGCAGATAGGACGGCAAGGGCCGCTCGGCCAGCACGTCGGCATCGAGCTCGAACACGACCGGCGCCTGCGGCAGCTCATAGGCCTGCCGCCAGCGCGGGTGCAATTCGCCGACCCAGCCGACCGCACGACCATCGATCTCGATGCGCGCGCTGCGCCCCGGGTGCAGCGCCGGATGGGCCGCGGCGACGAAACGCGCGCCGCGCGGCGCCAGCAGCGTCTCGACGTCGCCCTTGAGGTCGTAGAAGTCCGCCGGCCGCTCGTCGGCCGCCCACTGCAACGCGTCGGCGCCACCGTAGGCCAGCGCCGCGACGCGCAGCGGCTGGGCCAGGCCCGCCACCGTCGCATCGGTATCGACGGCCGTCGCGTCACGCAGGAAGACCCGCCCGATCTCGAACACCCGTACGCGCGGCGCCTTGCGCGCGAGATTGAAGCGCAGCACGTTCACCAGGCTGCCGATCAGGCTCGAGCGCATCACCGCCAGCGGCGCGGCGATCGGGTTCAGCAGCCGGATCGGCTGCTCGTTGCCGGCCAGCTCGCGCTCCCAGCGCTCCTCGACGAAGCTGAAGTTGACCGTCTCCTGGTAGTCCAGGCCGGCCATCGCGTGGCGCAGTGCGTGCAGGCCGCGGCGCGACTCGGAGCGCACCTTGGGTGTGACCGGCGCCAGCGGCGGCGTGTCGGGCAGGCGGCCATAGCCGATGACGCGGATCACCTCCTCGATCAGGTCTTCCTCGATCGCGAGATCGAAGCGCCAGCTCGGCGGCGTGACGGTGATGCTGCCCTCGCCTTCCGCGACCGCGAGGCCGAGGCGGCGGAACACGCCGGCACACTCGGCCTGCGTGAGCGGCATGCCGATCACCTTGGCGGCGCGCGCGATGCGCAGCGTGACCGGCCGGTGCTCGGGCAGGCGCGTGACGGTGTCGTCGATCGGGCCGGCCTCGCCGCCGCAGACCTGCTGGATCAGCGCGGTGATACGCTCGATGTGCTCGACGGTCTGCGCCGGATCGACGCCGCGCTCGAAGCGGTGGCCGGCGTCGGTGGCGAAATTGAAGCGGCGCGAGCGGCCCGACACCGCCT
>CAYOXW010000293.1:0-2708 GCA_964408005.1 uncultured Methylibium sp. | reverse complement strand
AGCTCGGCCGAGATCAGCGTGGTGCTGACGTTGGGCTCGCCGAAGCGGTTGAACAGTTCCAGGGCGACTTCAAGGATGCGCTCGGCGGTGCGACGCGGGGCCTTCTTGCTGCCTCGGGAACTCATGCAGGGCAATCTAGCACCATCGCGGCGCCGGCACCAACCGGGGCCGGCGCCGCTGGAGGGCGCTGCCTACAATCGCGCCTCCGTTCCGAGGCCCCCATGCCGGTTGCCGTCCGCTTCGACGCCGTTTCCAAGACCTTTCGCACGCCGCGCGGTGCGCTGCAGGCGCTGCAGGGCGTGAGCTTCGACATCGAGGCTGGCGAGTTCTTCGGCCTGCTCGGCCCCAACGGCGCCGGCAAGACCACGCTGATCAGCATCCTGGCCGGGCTGGCGCATGCCAGCAGCGGGCGTGTCACGGTGCTGGGCCACGACGTCGTCACCGACTACGTGGCCGCGCGCAAGGCGCTGGGCATCGTGCCGCAGGAGCTGGTGTTCGACCCCTTCTTCAGCGTGCGCGAGACGCTGCGCATCCAGAGCGGCTATTTCGGCGTGCGTGGCAACGAGGCCTGGATCGACGAGCTGCTCGAATGCCTGGGCCTGGCCGACAAGGCCGGCGCCAACATGCGCCAGCTCTCCGGGGGCATGAAGCGGCGCGTGCTGGTGGCGCAGGCGCTGGTGCACCGCCCGCCGGTGATCGTGCTCGACGAGCCGACCGCCGGCGTCGACGTCGAGCTGCGCCAGACCCTGTGGGCCTTCGTCGCGCGGCTCAACCGCGAGGGTCACACGGTGCTGCTGACGACGCACTACCTCGAGGAGGCCGAGGCCCTGTGCGGGCGCATCGCGATGCTCAAGCAGGGCCGCGTGGTCGCGCTCGACCGCACCGCCAACCTGCTGGCCGGCACCGCGCACCAGATGCTGCGCTTCAAGACCAACCAGACCCTGCCGCCGGCGCTGGCGGCGCGCGCGCGCGTGACCGGCCGCATCGTGCAGCTGGCGGCGCGCGGCGCCGGCGAGGTCGAGACGCTGCTCGCGGCGCTGCGCGCGGGGGGCGTCGAGGCCGAGGACCTCGAGATCGGCCGCGCCGACCTCGAGGACGTGTTCCTCGAGATCATGCAGGGCGCGCCGGCCGCGGCGGCACCGGAGGCGCTGGCATGAGCGGCCCGTTCGCCGGTGCCGCGCCCCTGCTGCGCAAGGAGGTGCTGCGCTTCTGGAAGGTCGGCTTCCAGACCGTCGCGGCGCCGGTGCTGACGGCGCTGCTCTACCTGCTGATCTTCGGCCATGTGCTCGAGGAGCACGTGCAGGTGTTCGGCCGGGTCGGCTACACCGCCTTCCTGATCCCCGGGCTGGTGATGATGAGCGTGCTGCAGAACGCCTTCGCCAACAGCTCGAGCTCGCTGATCCAGAGCAAGGTCACCGGCAACATCGTCTTCCTGCTGGTCACGCCGCTGTCGCACTGGGCCTGGTTCGCGGCCTATGTCGGCGCGGCGGTGCTGCGCGGGCTGATGGTCGGCGTCGGGGTGCTGGCGGTGACCGCGTGGTTTGCCCCGCTGAGCTGGATCGCGCCGGGCTGGACGCTGGTGTTCATGCTGCTCGGCGCCGCGATGATGGGCGCGCTGGGGCTGGTGGCCGGGCTGTGGGCCGAGAAGTTCGACCAGATCGCCACGTTCCAGAACTTCATCGTGATGCCGATGACCTTCCTGGCCGGCGTGTTCTATTCGGTCGAGACGCTGCCGCCGTTCTGGCGGGCAGTGAGCCACCTGAACCCCTTCTTCTACATGGTCGACGGGTTCCGGCACGGCTTCTTCGGTGTGTCGGACACCTCGCCCTGGGTCAGCCTCGTCGTCGTGGCGGCGAGCTTCGCCGCGGTGTCGCTGCTGGCACTTTCGCTGCTCAGGAGCGGCTACAAGCTGCGCTCGTAGAATCGCTCCCATGGCCGAACCGACGTCCGCCGAAGTGCAGCGCTACATCACCGAAGGGCTCGCCTGCGAGCATGTCGAGGTGGAGGGCGACGGCCGCCATTTCTTCGCGACCATCGTGTCGTCGGCCTTCCAGGGGCAGAGCCGGGTGCGCCGCCACCAGCAGGTCTATGCCGCCCTCGGCGATAGAATGCGCGAGCAAATCCACGCGCTGTCGATGAAGACGCTGACGCCGGCCGAATACGCGGCGCAGGCCCCCGGGGCCGGCGCCGCGGCCGCTCACCACCACTGAACACCAGCCGCTGCTTCGGCGCGGCTTGTGGGCCCCGTCGCAGACGACGGGCAGGCCGGGCAAGCGCGTGACGAAGGGGCGGCGCCCACCGCATCGATGGACAAACTCCTGATCCGCGGCGGCCGGCCCCTGAAGGGCGAGGTCGCGATCTCCGGCGCGAAGAATGCGGCGCTGCCGGAGCTGTGCGCCGCGCTGCTGACCGAGCAGCCGGTGACGCTCGCCAACGTGCCGCGGCTGCAGGACGTCGCGACGACGCTGAAGCTGCTGCGCAACATGGGCGCGCGGGCCGAGCGCGGCGAGGCCCGCCCCGACGAGGTCACGATCGACGCCGGCAGCGTCACCAGCCCCGAGGCGCCCTACGACCTCGTCAAGACGATGCGTGCCTCGATCCTGGTGCTCGGGCCGCTGCTCGCGCGCTTCGGCGAGGCCACGGTGTCGCTGCCGGGCGGCTGCGCGATCGGCTCGCGGCCGGTCGACCAGCACATCAAGGGCCTGCAG
>CAYOXW010000292.1:0-2722 GCA_964408005.1 uncultured Methylibium sp. | reverse complement strand
GATGCACCACCACCTGTATGTCATCGGCGCCCACGCCGAACAGCCAGTGCGCCTCGATGACTTCCAGACCCTTGTTCATCATCGTGGCTGAATCCACCGAGATCTTGCGCCCCATCACCCAGTTCGGATGCGCGACCGCCTGCTCGGGCGTGACGGCCGACAGGGTGGCTGGATCGCGGGTGCGGAACGGCCCTCCGGAGGCCGTCAGCACGATGTGATCGATGGCCTGCGCCCAGCGGCCGCGGTCCTCGGGCAGGCATTGGAAGATCGCCGAGTGCTCGCTGTCGATCGGCAGCAGCGTCGCGCCGCCCTGCTCGACCGCGCGCATGAACAGCGCCCCGCCGACGACCAGCGCCTCCTTGTTCGCGAGCAGCAGGCGCTTGCCGGCGCGCGCCGCGGCCAGGCAGGGCTCGAGGCCGGCGGCGCCGACGATCGCGGCCATCACCACGTCCACCTCGGGATGGCCGGCCACCGTGGCCAACGCCGCCGCACCGTCGAGCACCTCGACGCCGCTGCCGGCCAGGCGGCGGCGCAACTCGGCCGCGCGGTCCGTATCGGGCAGCACCGCGTAGCGGGGCCGCCATTGCCGGCACTGGCGCTCGAGGTCGTCGACGCGCCCATGGGCGCTCAGCGCGTAGGCCTCGTAGCGATCAGGGTGGCGCGCCATCACGTCGAGCGTGTTCACGCCGATCGAGCCGGTCGAGCCGAGCACGCACACGCGCAGCCGCTTCACCTCATCCTCCTTGCAGCGACGCCAGTGCCAGTGCCGCAGGGAACACCGGCAGCAGCGCGTCGATGCGATCGAGCACGCCGCCATGCCCGGGCAGCAGGCCGCTCGAATCCTTGGCGCCGGCGCTGCGCTTCACCAGCGATTCGAACAGATCGCCCACCACGCTGAGCGCCGCGAGAAAGATCACCGCGACCATCAGACCGGCGCCGCCGAGCGCCTCGAACAGCCGGGTGTAGAGGCTCGGCACCACCGGACCGGCATGGCGATCGAGCGCGATCCAGCCAGCCGCCAGCAGCAGCACGCCGAGCATGCCGCTCCACACGCCCTCCCAGCTCTTGCCCGGGCTGATCGACGGCGCCAGCTTGCGCCGGCCGAAGGCGCGGCCTCCGAAATACGCGGCGATGTCGGCGGCCCAGACCAGCACGAAAACCGACAACAGGAAATTCAGCCCGACCGCCTTGGCCTGCGCGAGGGCCAGCCAGGCCAGCCACAGCAGGACGAGCCCGAGCAGCTGCCGGCCGGCACGCGGCCAGCGTGGCCAGCCCGCCACGCCGCGGCCGAGCACCGCCGCGCCGCCGAGCACCCACCAGGACAGCGCCGCCCACCACAGCAGGGGCCGCGACGACGCGGCCCACCCTGCCTGCCAGGCCGCCGCGCCCGCCAGCGCCACCGCGGCGCCGAACGCCCAGGCGCCCGCCCCCGTCCAACCATTGAGCCGCGCCCACTCCCACCCGGCGGCACCGACCATCGCCAGCGTCAGCAGCGCGAACGGCCAGACGGCCTCCAGCAGCAGCACCGGCAGCAGCACCGCGAGCAGCAGCGCTGCCGTGATCACGCGTTGTTTGAGCACGTCGGCTGCGCCGCCTTGACGCCACCGAAACGCCGGTCGCGCGTTGCAAAGCTCGTCAGGGCGCGATCGAGTTCGATCTCGTCGAAGTCGGGCCACAGGCAATCGGTGAAATGGAGTTCCGAATAAGCCGCCTGCCAGAGCAGGAAATTCGAGATGCGGACCTCGCCACCGGTGCGGATGAACAGGTCCGGGTCGGGCGCATGGGCCAGGGCCATGTAGCGGCCCAGCCGATCTTCGGTGAGCTCTTCAGGCGGCACGCCGTCGGCGATCGCGCGGCGGCAGGCCTGCACCACGTCCCAGCGCCCGCCGTAGTTGAACGCCACCGACAGCGTGATGCGGCGGTTGTCCGCGGTCTGCCGCTCGGCTTCATCCCAGGCCGCACGCACCTTGTCGGCGACGGCGCTGCGGTCACCGACGATGCGGATGCACACGCCTTCGCTGGCGAGCTTGCCGAGGTACTTGGACACGGCCACGAGCACCAGGCTCATCAGGCCCGAGACTTCCTCCTCGGGACGCTTCCAGTTCTCGCTCGAGAACGCGAACACCGTCAGGTAGCCGATGCCGCGGTCGGCACAGGCGCGTACGGTGCGCACGAGCGCGTCGACGCCCTGCTTGTGCCCGACGAAGCGCGGCATGAAGCGCTTGCTGGCCCAGCGGCCATTGCCGTCCATCACGATGGCCACGTGGCGCGGCAGCCGGGCCGCATCGGGCCTGGCAACACAGGGCGCGATCACGGCCTCGGCGGACATCAGACAGCGAGGATGTCGGCTTCCTTGACCTGCACCAGGCGGTCAATCTCGGCGATCGTGCGGTCGGTCAGCTTCTGCACCTCGTCCTGCGAGCGGCGCTCGTCGTCCTCGGTGATCGCCTTGTCCTTGAGCAGCTTCTTCGCGTGCTCGTTGGCATCGCGGCGCAGGTTGCGCACCGCGACCTTGGCATCCTCGGCGGCACCGCGCACGACCTTGGTCAGCTGCTTGCGGCGCTCCTCGGTCAGCGGCGGCATCGGCACGCGCAGCAGGTCGCCCATCGCGGCCGGGTTCAGCCCGAGATCCGACTCGCGGATCGCCTTCTCGATCTTCGGCCCCATGCCCTTCTCCCAGGGCTGCACGCTGATCGTGCGCGCATCCAGCAGCGACACGTTG
>CAYOXW010000291.1:0-2737 GCA_964408005.1 uncultured Methylibium sp. | reverse complement strand
CGCCTACGCCGGCGCGACGCTCTCCTTCGGCCCCGAGTACCTGATCCCCAAGCCCTTCGACCCGCGGCTGATGATGAAGATCGCGCCGGCCGTGGCCCAGGCGGCCGCGGTCTCGGGCGTCGCGCAACGACCGATCGCCGACCTCGACGCCTACCGCGAGAAGCTGCAGGGTTTCGTCTACGCGTCCGGCCAGACCATGCGGCCGATCTTCAACCTCGCCAAGCGCGCGCCGAAGAAGCGCGTCGCCTACGCCGAGGGCGAGGAGGAGCGCGTGCTGCGCGCGGTGCAGGTGGTGGTCGACGAAGGCCTGGCGCGGCCGACGCTGATCGGCCGCCCGGCGGTGATCGCCCAACGCTGCGAAAAATTCGGCCTGCGTCTGCAGGAAGGCCGGGACTACGAGGTCGTCAACGTCGAGAACGACCACCGCTACCGCGACTTCTGGCAGACCTACCACCGGATGACCGAACGCAAGGGCATCACGGTGCAGGTCGCCAAGATCGAGATGCGCCGGCGCCTGACCCTGATCGGCGCGATGCTGCTCGAGAAGGGCGAGGTCGACGGCATGCTCTGCGGCACCTGGGGCACGACCGCGCAGCACCTGCAGTATGTCGACCAGGTCATCGGCAAGCGCGCCGGCGGCAGCCCGAGCACGCCGCAGAACGTGCAGGTCTACGCCTGCATGAACGGCCTGATGCTGCCGGGACGGCAGGTCTTCCTGGTCGACACCCACGTCAACGCCGACCCGAGCCCGGAAGAACTGGCCGAGATCACCGTGATGGCCGCCGAGGAGATGCGCCGCTTCGGCGTGCAGCCCCGGGCGGCGCTGCTGTCGCACTCCAACTTCGGCACCAGCGATCACCCGAGCGCGGTCAAGATGCGCCGCACGCTCGCGCTGCTTCACAGCCAGGCGCCCTGGCTGGAAGTCGATGGCGAGATGCACGGCGACATGGCGCTCGACGGCGCTGCGCGGCAGCGCCTGATGCCGAGCAGCACCCTCAGCGGCGACGCCAACCTGCTGGTGCTGCCGAACATCGACGCCGCCAACATCGCGTACAACCTGTTGAAAACTGCCGCCGGCGGAGGCATCGCGATCGGGCCGGTGCTGCTCGGCGCCGCCAAGCCGGTGCACATCCTCACCCCGTCGGCCACCGTGCGGCGCATCGTCAACCTGACCGCCCTCACGGTCGCCGACGCCAACGCGGTGCGCTGAGCGCCTCGACCTGCAGCGCCGCGGAAGTCGGCGCGAATCGCCGAAAAAAATAGTAGCGAGCGCCCACAAACTTTAAGACAAAGCCCTCGAATCACTGCTGAAAATTGAGGCATCCCCTTGAGCTTTCTGGGGGGTTTCGGTACCATTCGGGCCTCGTGATTAAGGGATAACCCGTGCGCTGGACCGGTCCGTCTTCGCGGCTGTCTGGTTGGCGTTTGTGGGCCGCGGTTCTGGTCTCGGCAGCCGCCGTTTCAGTGGCGGCCCTGGGGCCCGGCGCCGAAGCTCGACGGCCGTCGCAGGATCTGGCTGTCGCTGTGTCGGCCCTGCCGGCAGAGGCACAAGAGACCCATCGGGCCATCCGGTCCGGCGGGCCTTTCCCTTATTCGAAGGACGGCGCCGTGTTCGGCAACCGGGAGCGGCTGCTTCCGAGCCAGGCCCGGGGCTACTACCGCGAATACACCGTGCCCACGCCAGGGTCCCGCGATCGGGGGGCCCGGCGGATCGTGTGCGGCGGGCTCCGGCCCGTCACGCCCGAGGCCTGCTGGTACACCGACGATCACTACGCGAGCTTCCGCCTCATCGCGCAGTGAGTGCTCCGAACCAGGAAACGAGGGGGACTCGATCATGATGCCGTTGCAGACCGTCCGTCCGAACATCGTGCAGGCCATCCGCGCGTTCCGCGTGGAGGACCTGCAGCTCGCCGCCCAGGACCTCGGCCAGCACTTCCTGTATGCGAACCTGGGCGCGGCCCAGTCGAAGCAGGAGGTGATGGAGGGGATCGCCGAAGCCTTCCTGTTTCCGGCGCACTTCGGGAAGAACCTCGATGCGCTGTACGACTGCATGACCGACCTGGTCCACAAGTCGGGCGCCCAGCCCGGCTTCGTCGTCGTGCTCGAGCAGATCCCCGACAACCTGCGCTTCGACCGTGAGGCCCGCGAGCAGCTGCTCGATGTCTTCCGCGACGCCGCCGACTTCTGGGGGGAACGCAAGATACCCTTCAGGTGCTTCTATTCTTTTCAGTAGCCCGCTCCCCGGAATTCGGGCAGGGAGAGCGGGCGATGGAAGCCCAGGACGAGGTGAAGCGCGAGACCAAGCCGGTCAAGCCGACGCCCGGCATGATCACGGTGGCGCTGCCGCCGATGAGCAGCGCCTTCGACACCGCCGGCTGGCTGGTTGCCGCCTGAGCGGCAACGCCTCGATGACGACGGGCCCCGCGGGGCCCGTTGTTCATGGCGCGTCCGACAGCGCCGCGGCGAGCGCGACGTACTGCGCCACCGGCACCTCTTCGGCGCGGCGCTGGACGTCGAAGTCCGCCGCCGCGCCGCGCGCCTCGAGCCAGCGCCCCAGCGTGTGGCGCAGCAGCTTGCGGCGCTGCGAAAAGGCCACCGCCACCAGCTCTTCGAGCAGGGCGGCATCGAGCGCCGCCGGCTGCGGCCAGGGCTGCATCCGCACCACCGCCGATTCGACCCGGGGCGGCGGCTCGAAGGCCTCGGGCGGCACGTCGAGCACCGACTCCAGGTCGTAGCG
>CAYOXW010000290.1:0-2801 GCA_964408005.1 uncultured Methylibium sp. | reverse complement strand
AGCTGCGCGGCGCGGGTGTAGGGCAGCGACTTCTTCATGGCGCGATTGTAGGAAGCCGCCCCCACCCGCGCCGGGGTAGGGCGAGGGCTCAGTCGAGCCCGGCCGGCCGGGTCTCGTGGAACAGCGAGGCGCTGAACTCGGGCGTGGCGGTGGCGCCGTCGTCCATCGCCCACAGCGTCAGCGCGGCCGCGGACATCGGCCGCGCGAACAGATAGCCCTGCAGCTCGTCGCAGCCCATCGCGACCAGCAGATCACGCTGCTCGACCGTCTCGACCCCCTCGGCGACGACCCGGCGTTCGAGCGCATGCGCGAGCCGGATCACCGCCTCGGCGATCGCGCGCGCGTCGGCGCTGCTCGCGAGGTCCTGCACCAGCGACATGTCCATCTTCAGCTCGGCCGCCGGCAGCCGGCGCAGGTAGGCCAGGCTGGTCTGGCCGGCGCCGAAGTCGTCGATCGCGACGTGCAGCCCGGCGCGGCGCAGGGCCTCGAAGGTGGCCTGGGTCGCCGCGGTGTCCTCGAGCGCCAGCGACTCGGTGATCTCGACCGTGAAGCGCTCGGGCTGCAGGCGGTGGCGCCGCAGCGCCGCCTCGAGGCGGGTGACGAGCTCGCTGTGGCGCATCTGGTGCGCCGACAGGTTGATCGCGACGCGCATGCGCAGGCCGGCGTCGCGCCACGCCCCGGCCTGGCGGCAGGCCTCGTCGATCACCCAGTCGCCGATCGCGCCGATCAGCCCGTGGCGCTCGGCCAGCGGGATGAACACGACCGGGCTGACCACGCCGCGGTCCGGGTGATGCCAGCGCAGCAGCGCCTCGGCGGCGGTGATCTGCAGCGTGCGCGCCGCGACCTTGGGCTGGTAGTAGAGCTCGAACTGGCGCGCGCCGATCGCCTGGCGCAGGTCGGCCAGCAGCGCCGCCTCGGCCTGCTGGTCGATGGCCATCTGCGGGTCGTAGACCGCCCAGCCATTGCCACCGGCCTGCTTCACCTCGCGCATCGCGGTGACCGCGTGGGTGCGCAGGCGCGGGCGCGCGCCATGCCGCGGGTAGGCGACGATGCCGATCGAGGCGGTCAGCGCATGGGCGCGGCCACCGCCCAGGTCGAAGGGCAGGCCGAGCGCGTGCAGCAGGGCCCGCGCCAGTCGCTGGGCGGCCTCGACGTCGCCGCGCAGCAGGACCAGGAATTCATCGCCGCCCTGGCGGGCCGCGGCGGCCTTGCCGGGCGATGCCTGGTGGATGCGCTCGGCGGCCTGCTCGAGCAAGGCGTCGCCGGCGCCATGGCCGTGGGCCTCGTTGATCGCGGCAAACCCGTCGATGTCGACGAACAGCAGCGCCAGCGGGCCGGCGCCGCGGTCGCAGCGCAGCACCTCCTCGTCGAGCCGGGCCTCGAAGTCGTCGCGCGACATCAGGCCGGTGCGCGCATCGGTGGCGCCCGCACCGAACTGGGTGCTGGCCACGTGCAGCAGACGCCGGGCCTGCCGCAGGCGGCCCCGGGCACGCCACCACAGGGCCAGCGCGGTGCCGGCCACGAGCAGCAGGCCGCCGAGCGCGGCCCAGGCGGAGATCGGCCAGCCCGCGCCGGCGCCCGGATTGAGATCCATGCGCCCTTATCGGCGTCCTACGCGGCCGGCTTGAGGCCGGCCGCGCCGCCTCAGTGCAGGATGACCGGCTGCTGCGCCAGGCTGGTGTAGCCGCCGATGAAGGCGTCGAACTCCTCGACGCCGGGCTCCGGCGTCGCGTCGATCAGCGCCTTCACGCCCTGCTTGAACTGCTCGGCGAGCAGGCCCTCCAGGAACAGCTCCTTGCGCGCGAACTTGTCGACGATCTCATAGCCGTCGCGCGTCAATCCGCCGGCGTCGTCGGCCACGACGTCGAACTGCACGACCGTATAGCTGTCCGAGTTGTAGAGCATTTGCATGGGCTCACTCCTATGCGGTTGGAGTTGAGGCCTGTCACGCAAGTTTCAAGCCCACCGATCCCGCTCACGGCGCCTGGCGCAGCAGCTCGAGCGGGTCGCCACGGCCGTCGGTCAGCCGCACGCGCACCGGCAGGTGGCCTTGCGCCGGGTCGAGCCAGTATTCGGCGCGGGTGTCGTGGTCCGATTCGGGCTCGCGCACGTAGTGCCAGGCCTTGACCGCGCCCTCGGGCAGCTTCAGCCCCTGGACGCCCTCGAAGCGCAGCCGCCATTCGGCGACATCGCCGCGGGCGCCGACGACCAGGATGCGCACCAGCTGCCCGGGCGGCGGCGGCTGCGGCCCGGCGGCCGCGATCGCGGCGAGCTGCACCATCACGCTCAGGCGGTCCTGCATGCCGGGGTGCAGCGGCTGCTCGGCCGCACCGCCGGAGAACGCGACGCGCCCGGCGGCCCGGTCGAAGTTGGCCGCCCTCTCGCTGCGCCGCAGCCGCCGGTCGGTGTAGCGCTCGGGCGCGAGCCCGGCCGCGTCGAAGCGGCCGCGGCTGGTCTGGGTGATGAGCGTGCCGATGAGCGGCAGCGTGCCCTCGAGGCTGAGCCGGTAGCCATTGCCCTCGTGGCGCCAGTCGATCTCGCCGCTGCCGACGATCGGGCCGCGGCTCAGCCGGTACTGCAGCCGCACCGCGGGCGGGATGCGGGTGCGGTAGACCGGCGCGGCCGGCAGCACGGCCGCCCCCCCCGTAGCCGCCGGCACGGCGGCCAGCGTCAGCAAGGGCGCCTCGCCATCGGCCTCGCCGTCCCCCGCCGACGGCCCCGACGCCGAGGCCTCGCCGGCCCGGGGAGCGCTCGGCGCGGGCGGCGCCACGGCTGGCGCGCTCGCCGCCAGCGCGGCGCGC
>CAYOXW010000289.1:0-2818 GCA_964408005.1 uncultured Methylibium sp. | reverse complement strand
GACGCGGATATTGGCGACGAGCGCGTCCATCACGTAGATGATCTCGGTCTTCTTCAGCTCCCACGGACGCGCCTCGAACGCATAGGGCTTGGCCGTCAGCGCGCCGACGGGACACAGATCGACGACGTTGGCCGAAAGTTCGGACGTCAGCGAGCGTTCGAGATAGGTGGTGATCTCCATGTGCTCGCCGCGGCCGAGGGCGCCGAGTTCTTCGACACCGGCCACTTCCGTGGCGAAGCGCAAGCAGCGGGTGCAATGGATGCAGCGGGTCATGATCGTCTTGACCAGCGGGCCCATGTATTTCTCGTCGACCGCGCGCTTGTTCTCGTGGAAGCGGCTGCGGTCGCCGCCATAGGCCATGGCCTGGTCCTGCAGGTCGCATTCGCCGCCCTGGTCGCAGATCGGGCAATCGAGCGGGTGGTTGATGAGCAGGAACTCCATCACCGAGCTCTGGGCCTTGAGCGCCTTGTCGCTCTTGGTGCGCACGATCATGCCCTGCGTCACCGGCGTGGCGCAGGCCGGCATCGGCTTGGGCGCCTTCTCGATGTCGACCAGGCACATGCGGCAGTTGGCCGCGATGCTGAGCTTCTTGTGATAGCAGAAGTGCGGGATGTAGGTGCCGGCCTTGTCGGCGGCGTGCATCACGACGCTGCCTTCGGGCACCTCGACCTTGCGGCCGTCGAGTTCGATCTCAACCATGTCTTGGGTGCCCCGTCACACGTAGGCCGGGACCATGCAGGTCTTGTGTTCGATGTGGTGCTCGAACTCGTGCCGGAAGTGCTTGATCATCGCGCGCACCGGCATCGCCGCGGCGTCGCCGAGCGCGCAGATGGTGCGGCCCATGATGTTCTCCGACACGTTGTCGAGCAGCGCGATGTCTTCCGGCCGGCCCTTGCCATGCTCGATGCGGTCGACCATGCGCCACAGCCAGCCGGTGCCCTCGCGGCAGGGCGTGCACTGGCCGCAGCTCTCGTGCTGGTAGAAGTAGCTCAGGCGCAGCAGGCTCTTGACCATGCAGCGCGTCTCGTCCATCACGATGACCGCGCCGGAGCCGAGCATCGAGCCGGCCTTGGCGATGCTGTCGTAGTCCATCGTGCAGTCCATCATCACCGAGGCCGGCAGCACCGGCGCCGACGAGCCGCCGGGGATCACGGCCTTGAGCTTCCGGCCGCCCTTGACGCCGCCGGCCAGCTCGAGCAGCTTGGCGAACGGCGTGCCCATCGGAATCTCGTAGTTCCCGGGGCGCTCGACGTCGCCGACCATCGAGAACAGCTTGGTGCCGCCGTTGTTCGGCTTGCCGATCGCGAGGTAGGCATCGCCGCCGTTGCGGATGATCCAGGGCACCGCCGCGAAGGTCTCGGTGTTGTTGATCGTCGTCGGCTTGCCGTACAGGCCGTAGCTGGCCGGGAACGGCGGCTTGAAGCGCGGCTGGCCCTTCTTGCCTTCGAGCGACTCCAGCAGCGCCGTTTCCTCGCCGCAGATGTAGGCGCCGAAACCGTGGTGGGCGTGCAGCTGGAAGCTGTGGTTCGAGCCGAGGATGTTGGCGCCGAGGTAGCCGGCCGCACGGGCCTCCTCGAGGGCGGCCTCGAAGCGCTCGTAGATCTCGAAGATCTCGCCGTGGATGTAGTTGTAGCCGACCGAGATGCCCATCGCGTAGGCGGCGATGCACATGCCCTCGATCACGATGTGCGGGTTGTAGGCGAGGATGTCGCGGTCCTTGCAGGTCCCCGGCTCGCCTTCGTCGGAATTGCAGACCAGGTACTTCTGGCCCGGGAACTGGCGCGGCATGAAGCTCCACTTCAGCCCGGTCGGGAAACCCGCACCACCCCGGCCGCGCAACGCGGAGGCCTTGACCTCGGCGATCACCTGGTCGGGCGTCATGCCTTCGCCGCCGTCCTTGCCGAGGATCTTGCGCAGCGCCTGGTAGCCACCGCGCGCCTCGTAGTCGCGCAAATGCCAGTTGCTGCCGTCCAGACCCGCGACGATCTGCGCGCCCAGGTGGCGATCATGGAAGCAGGTCTCGTGACCGCTGGCCTGGAACCTCGACAGGTCGAGCATGTTGGTCGTGCCCCTCACTTCGCCGCGGCCTTGAGCGTTTCGAGCAGCTCGTCAAGGCGCGGCTCGTTCATGTAGCTGAGCATCTGGCGGTCGTTGACCAGCAGCACCGGTGCGTCGGCGCAGGCGCCCAGACACTCGCTCGGTTGCACCGTGAACACGCCGTCGGCGCTGGTGCCGTAGGGCTCGACGCCCAGCTTGGCGCACACATGCTGCAGCGCCGACTCGCCGTTGCGCAACTGGCACGGCAGGTTGGTGCAGACGTTCAGCTTGAACTGGCCAACCGGCTGCTGGTTGTACATGTTGTAGAAGGTCGTGACCTCGTGCACCGCGATCGGTGCCATGCCGAGGTAGGCGGCGACGCCGTTCTCGGCCTCGGCCGACACATGCCCCTGCTCCTGCTGCACGATCGCCAGGCAGGCCATCACGGCCGACTGCTTCTGCTCGGCCGGGTACTTGGCGACCTCGCGCGCGAAGCGCGCCAGCGTGGCCTCGCTGAACTGCATCGTCGTGCTCACCGGTCGATCTCCCCGAACACGATGTCCATGGTGCCAATCACCGCCACCGCGTCGGCGATCATGTGGCCGCGGCTCATCTCGTCGAGCGCGGCTAGGTGCGCGAAGCCGGGCGCGCGGATCTTCAGCCGGTAGGGCTTGTTGGCGCCGTCGCTGACGAGGTAGATGCCGAACTCGCCCTTCGGGTGCTCGACGGCCGCGTAGGCCTCGCCCTCGGGCACATGGAAGCCTTCGGTGAACAGCTTGAA
>CAYOXW010000288.1:0-2867 GCA_964408005.1 uncultured Methylibium sp. | reverse complement strand
CATCCAGCGCTCGCGCAGCGTGATGTTCGGGTGGCGCCGGACCTCGTCGAGCAGCACGTCGTGGATCGCCTTGCCGGTCGCGTCGGCCGCATGGGCGATGCGGCGCACCGCGTGGCCGCCCTCGCGCGTCAGGTGCAGGCCGAGCGGGCCGTCCGGGTCGCCCGAGAAGGGCACGCCGCGCGCGACCAGCCAGCCGACCGCCTGCGCGCTGTGCCGGGCGATGAAGCGGGCGGTGTGCTCGTCGACCAGGCCGGCACCGGCATCCTGGGTGTCGCGCACATGGCTCTCGATGCTGTCGTCGCTGCCGAGCACACCGACGATGCCCCCCTGGGCCCAGGCGGTCGCGCCCTCCTCGAGGCGGCGCTTGGCGAGCACCAGCACCGGATGGCGGTCGGCGAGCTGCAGCGCGACGGTCAGGCCGGCGAGGCCGGCGCCGATGATCACGACGGGAGGCGGGGGCACGGAAGCGTCGCGGTTCGGCATGTCGAGGGCAGGCAAGGGGCCGCAACATCGTCATCGGCCTGTCATGCCGATTCTATCGACCGCCCCCCGCAAGGGGCGGTCTGGGCAAGACGGCCGCGAACTACACTGCAGCGCGTCACGCAGCCGCCGCCAGCCGATGACCCAACCCTTCGACAGTCGCCCCCGTTCCGGTTACGGCTCCCTGCCCTCCTCGGGCTGGGAGGCGACGCGGGTGCAGACCCAGATCGCGACGCGCTTCCTGCCCGGCGGCCCCGACGCAGACCTGCGCGACATCGGCCACCCGGTGGACGATCACACCCGCGAGCTGTTCGTCGCGGTCGACCCGGCCGAGGCACTGGTCCAGCAGTTCGACCACCTGCGCCCCGAATACATCGCGGTGCACGACCTCGGCACCACCGCCTCGCGCAAGCTGATCAACGGGCTGGCCTCGGCCAGCCAGCGCCCGGTGCAGCGGCTGGTGTTCCGCCGCGCCGGCGGCGGCACGACGCTGGCGACCATCGAGTTCGTCGACTGCGTGGCGAACCAGCGCACCGTGCGCCTGTACAGCACCGCGGTCGAGGCCGACACGGCGGCCCGCCAGGCGATGGCGCGCGCGCTGCTGGCGCGCAGCACGGTCGGCGTGGTGATCGCCGGCGACCTGCCGCCGCACGTGCTGGCCACCGCCTTCGAACCCTGGCGCGATGCCGTGCAGCGCGCCGAATGGCCCTGCCAGCGCATGCTGTTCCTGCCGCTGCGCCCGGGCACGGCGCTGTTCGACGAGGTGGGGCGCTTTCGCAGCCAGACCCGCATCGACGCGACGACGATGCAGCCGGTCACGCGCCCGGCCGAGGTCTGGGCCCACCTGTGCCACGCCTGGAACACGCTGCAGAAGCAGCGCCAACCCCAGGCCGACCCGGCGACGCTGCCGCTGCTCGGCACCGCAAGCGCCACCGAATCGCCGCCCGCGGCGCCCGGCGCGCCCGCCAAGACCGAGCCGCCCGGTGCGCCCGCCACGGTGATGCCGGTGGCGGCCCCGCCCGCACCACCGGCGCCGCGACCACCGACCCCGATGCCGGTGGTGGGCCAGCCGCCGCCGAGCGCCGACGCGCCGCTCGAGCATTACCTGCACCAGCTCGCTCACCTCAACGGCGTGCTGAGCGCCTGCGCACTCGACATCGCCCGCGGCACGCCGGTCGCCCACGCCGGCGCGCGGCCGGCTCCGGAGGATCTGGCCCGCCACGGCAGCGCGATCCTCGCCACCCTCATGAGCGCCAGCCGCGCGATGGGCCTGGGCGCGGCCGTGCCGGAGACGACGGTCACGCTCGGCCAGCACCACCTGGTGCTGCGCGCCGTGCCGGGTCACCCGGGCATGGCGCTGCACATGGTGGTCGACAAGCCGATCGCGACCCTCACGCTCGTGATGCTGCAGCTGCGCCGCCTCGACGAGGCGCTGCTCGCCGCCACCAAGCCCTCCGGCCCGGCGACGACGAGCTGAGCGCCGCGCCGACCTCGCTCAGTGCAGCGAGTGGCCGAACTGGAACTCGCCCGGCGCGCGGATCGGGTCCACGTCGACCGGGATCACGTCCTTCGGCGCGAACTTGCCCTCGAGCAGCAGCTTGGACAGCGGGTTCTCGATGCGCTGCTGGATCGCGCGCTTGAGCGGCCGTGCGCCGAACACCGGGTCGAAGCCGACCTTGGCCAGCTCGGCCAGCGCCGCCGGCGCGACCTCGAGCCCGATGTCGAGCTTGGCCAGCCGCTGCTCCAGCGCCTTGAGCTGGATCTTCGCGATCGCCTCGATGTGCTTCGCGTCGAGCGCGTGGAACACCACCGTCTCGTCGATGCGGTTCAGGAACTCGGGCCGGAAATGCGCCTTGACCTCGCCCCACACCGCCTCGCGGATCAGCTCCGGGTCCTGCCCCGTCATCTGCATGATCAGGTGCGAGCCGAGGTTGCTGGTCATCACGATGACGGTGTTCTTGAAGTCCACCGTGCGGCCCTGGCCGTCGGTCAGGCGCCCGTCGTCGAGCACCTGCAGCAGCACGTTGAACACGTCCGGGTGGGCCTTCTCGACCTCGTCGAGCAGCAGCACCGCGTAGGGCTTGCGGCGCACCGCCTCGGTCAGGTAGCCGCCCTCGTCGTAGCCCACGTAGCCCGGCGGCGCGCCGATCAGCCGCGCGACCGAGTGCTTCTCCATGAACTCGCTCATGTCGAGCCGGATCATGGCCTCCTCGGTGTCGAACAGGAAGCCGGCCAGGGCCTTGCACAGCTCGGTCTTGCCGACGCCGGTGGGGCCGAGGAACAGGAAGCTGCCCAGCGACCGGTTCGGATCGCTCAGGCCGGCGCGTGAACGGCGGATGGCATCGGCCACCGCCACGATGGCCTCGTGCTGGCCGACCACGCGCTGG
>CAYOXW010000287.1:0-2897 GCA_964408005.1 uncultured Methylibium sp. | reverse complement strand
GGGCACATGTACTTGCAGACCTGCTCGCGCATGAAGCCGGCATTGCCGTAGGTCGCAAAGCCGTAGAAGAGCACCCAGAAGGCCTCCCAGGGCCCGAGCCCGGCGCCGGCCGCGAGGCCCAGCGTCGCCATGCTTTCCTGCCAGAGCGCGCGGATCGGCGTGAAATAGCCGACGAAGCTGAACCCGGTCCACAGCCCGATCGCGATCCACACCGTGTGCTTGCTGCCGCGCCGCAGCAGCTTCTCGGCGCCCCAGGGCGCATCGTCGAGCTTCAGACGTGCCTGGCGGTCGCCCTCGAGCTTGCGCTCGACCCACAGGAAGATTTCGGTATAGACCGTCTGGGGACAGGCATAGCCGCACCACAGCCGCCCGGCGACTGCGGTGAACAGGAACAGCGCGTAGGCGCACACCACCAGCAGCGCGGTGAGGTAGATGAAGTCCTGCGGGTACAGGACCAGATCGAACAGGTAGAAGCGCCGCGTCTCGAGGTCGAACAGCACCGCCTGGCGGCCGTTCCAGGGCAGCCAGGCCAGACCATAGAAGACCAGCTGGGTCGCCCAGACGCAGACCCAGCGCCAGGCCGCGAACCAGCCATGCACCGCGCGCGGATGGATGGTCGCCTCCTTGGCGAACATCGACACCATCGCGCCGGTGTCGTCCGGCGCGCTGGCGATCGGGATCACCCGGGCAGTGGCCTTGGCCATCGACGGTGAATCCTCGGCGTCGATCCGCTCAGCGCGCCGACGCGAGCGCCGACGCGGGCTGCGACAGACTCCACACGTAGGCGGCGAGCACGCGCACCTGCGCCTCGCTGAGCCGGTCCGCATGGGCCGGCATCTGGTTGACCTTGCCCTCGTTGACGATCTTCACGATCGCCGGCTCGCCCCACCCATGCAGCCAGATGTCGTCGTTGAGCCGCGGCGCGCCGAGCGCCGGATTGCCGTCGCCCTTGGCCCCGTGACACGCCGCGCAGGCGCCGAACTTGCTGCGCCCGAGCTGGGCCGCCAGCTTGTCGTGGGGGCTGCCCGAGAGGCTGAGCACGTAGTTGGCGACCTGGCGCACGTCCTCGCCGCTGCCGAGCGCCGCGGCCATCGGCGGCATCATGCCCTGCCGGCCGGCCGCGATGCTCTTCGCGATCTGCTCGGGCTCGCCGCCGTGCAGCCAGTCCCGGTCGGTGAGGTTGGGGAAGCCCTTGCTGCCGCGCGCGTCCGAGCCGTGGCACTGGGCGCAATAGGTGACGAACAGGCGCTCGCCGAGGCCACGGGCCTGCGGATCGCGGGCCAGGTCGGCCGACGCCATGCCGGCGAAACGGGCGTACAGCGGCTCCTGACGGGCGCGGGCGCGCTCGACCTCCGACTGGTGCTGCGCCTGCTGCGTCCAGCCCTTCTGCCCCGCATACGAGCCCAGCCCGGGGTAGAGCAGCAGATAGACGGCGGAGAACACCACGGTCAGCACGAACAGGCCCATCCACCAGCGCGGCAGCGGGTTGTTCAACTCGCGCAGGTCCTCGTCCCAGACGTGGCCGGTGGTGTTGTCGTTCGCCATCACCTTGCGGCGCGAGGCGATGATCAGCAGGATCAGGCAGGCCGCCAGGCCGACGACCGTCAGCACCGCGACGTACAGGCTCCAGCCGGCGGAGAAGAAATCACTCATCGCGCGCCTCCCCGGCTTCGTCGTCGAAGGGCAGCCGCGCGGCCGCGTCAAAGGCGGCGCGGCGCCGCGACGACAGCGCCCAGCCGACGATCGCCACGAAGGCGGCGAAGGACAGCAGCGTCACCGCGATCCTCAGGGTGTTCACGTCCATTTCGGTGTCCTCTCGGTCCTGTCACTTGCCCGCGGTGCCCAGCACCTGCAGGTAGGCGACCAGCGCGTCGAGCTCGGTCTTGCCCTTGACGGCCTCGGCGGCCTGCTCGATCTCGGCGTCGGTGTAGGGCGCGCCCAGCGTGCGCAGCGCGCGCAGCTTCGGCGCCATGGCCTGCGGATCGACCGCCGCGCTCGCCAGCCAGGGATAGGCCGGCATGTTCGACTCCGGCACCAGGTCGCGCGGGTTCATCAGGTGCAGGCGGTGCCACTCGTCCGAGTAGCGCCCGCCGACGCGGTGCAGGTCCGGGCCGGTGCGCTTGCTGCCCCACTGGAAGGGACGGTCGTAGACGAACTCGCCCGCCTTCGAGTACGGGCCGTAGCGCAGCGTCTCGGCCAGCAGCGGCCGCACCATCTGCGAGTGGCAGTTGTAGCAACCCTCGCGCACATAGACGTCGCGGCCGGCGAGCTGCAGCGCGGTGTAGGGCTTGAGCCCGGGGGCGGCCTCGGTCGTGCTGCGCTGGAAGTACAGCGGCACGATCTCGACCAGGCCACCGATCGCCACGACCACCAGGATCAGCACGATCATCAGCCAGTTGGTGGTCTCGATGCGCTCATGGCTGAACGTCTCGACCGGGGTGTCCTTGCTCATGGTGATGTCCTCGGATCGGTTCTCAGGCGTGGGCCAGCGCGCGCGGCACCGGCACCTCGACGCGGCGGCCGACGCGCATCGTCATGACGACGTTCCAGGCCATCAGCAGCATGCCGGCCAGGTAGAGCAGGCCACCGAGCAGGCGCACGACGTAGAACGGGAAGGTCGCCTTGACGCTCTCGACGAAGCTGTAGACCAGCGTGCCGTCGGGGTTCACGTCGCGCCACATCAGGCCCTGCATCACGCCGGCGATCCACATCGCGGCGATGTAGAGCACGACGCCGATGGTGGCGATCCAGAAATGCGCCGTCATCAGCTTCACGCTGTACATCTGCTCCTTGCCGAACAGGCGCGGGATCAGGTAGTAGATCGAGCCGATGGAAATGAAGGCCACCCAGCCGAGCGCGCCGCTGTGGACATGGCCGACCGTCCAGTCGGTGTAGTG
>CAYOXW010000286.1:0-2898 GCA_964408005.1 uncultured Methylibium sp. | reverse complement strand
CGGCGCCCAGGCGCTGGCCTTCGAGGCGCTGCGCGGCCTCGGGCGCGCCGAGGCGCTGCGCCGGCGGCTCGCCGCGAAGGCGCCGCCGGCCTGGGTCGACGCGCTGCTGCTGGCCGCGCTGGCGCTGGCCTCGGCCGAGGCGCCGTCGTATGCGCCGCACACCCTGGTCAGCCAGGCGGTCGAGGCGGCCAAGCGGCGCGCGCGGCCGGCGGCCGGCTTCGTCAACGCGGTGCTGCGGCGCTTCCTGCGCGAGGGCGAGGCGCTGCGGCAGGCGGTCGCCACCGATCCGGTGGCGCGCTGGAACCATCCGCGCTGGTGGATCGCGCGGCTGCGCGCCGACTGGCCGGACGACTGGCAGCGCCTGCTCGCCGCGGCCGGGCAGCGTGCGCCGATGACGCTGCGGGTCAACGAGCGGCGCGGCGGCGTCGACGCCTACCTCGCAAGGCTGGCCGAGGCCGGCCTCGCGGCGCGCGCGCTCGCGCTGCCGCAGGCGCCGGCGCAGCGCGCGATCGAGCTGGCGCAGCCCTGCCCGGTCGAGCGCCTGCCGGGCTTCGCCGACGGCGCGGTGTCGGTGCAGGACCTGGCCGCCCAGCTGGCCGCGCCGCTGCTGCTGGGCGACGGGCTGCCGGCCGGTGCGCGGGTGCTCGACGCCTGCGCCGCGCCGGGCGGCAAGACCGCCCACCTGCTCGAGCGCGCCGAGCTCGAGCTGCTCGCGCTCGATGCCGACGCCGCCCGGCTCGAGCGCGTCGGCCAGACGCTGCAGCGGCTCGGTCTGGGCGCGACGCTGCGCTGCGCCGATGCCGGCGCGCCGGCCGCCTGGTGGGATGGGCGGCCTTTCGACGCGATCCTGCTCGATGCGCCCTGCACCGCCTCGGGCATCGTGCGGCGCCACCCGGACGTGCCCTGGCTGCGTCGCGAGGCCGACATTGCCGCGCTGGCGCGCACCCAGGCGGCCCTGCTCGACGCGCTGTGGCCGTTGCTCAAGCCGGGCGGGCGGCTGCTGTACGCGACCTGTTCGGTGTTCCGGGCCGAGGGTTCGGGCCAAATCGATGCGTTTTTGCAACGCACGCCCGACGCCCGTCTGCGGCCATCGCCCGGCCACCTGCTGCCCCTGGTCGACAATGCCGACGAGCCGCAGCCGGCGGCGCGGCCGCTGGCCGATGGGTTCTTCTACGCGCTCCTGGAGCGCGCCGACCCCCCGACCGGACGGGCCGCCTGAGCGCCGCGGCCGCTCCCGCGGCAGCGCCAGCCGCTGCCATCGATCGCCGACCCGCCGAGCCTGCCCGTGTCCGTCCCCCGCGTTCGCCGCTGCTGGCAGCCCCTCGCGGTGATCCGCGCGGGGCTGGGCGGGCTGCTGTTCGCCCTGCTGGCCTGGGCCCTGGCGGGCGCCGCGCGGGCCGAGTCGATCGAGCTGCTGAGCCACGAGCTGCGGCGCACCGACAGCGGCCTGCTGTTCGACTACAGCGCGCATTTCGAGCTGCCGCGTGCCGTCGAGGAGGCGCTGCTCAAGGGCGTGCCGGTCTACTTCGTCGCCCGCGCCGAGGTGTTCCGGCCGCGCTGGTACTGGCGCGATGCGCGCGTCGACCGCGCGACGCGCACCTGGCGGCTGACCTGGCAGCCGCTGACGCGGCGCTACCGGCTCAACCTCGGCAGCATCAGCCAGAACCACGACACGCTGGCCGAGGCGCTCGGCGCGATCCAGCGCGCCAGCCGCTGGAAGCTGGCCGACGCCGCCGAGCTGGGCGACGACACCGGCCTGTATGTCGAGTTCAGCCTGCGGCTCGACACCAGCCAGCTGCCGCGGCCGCTGCAGATCGGCTTCGGCGGGCAGGCCGACTGGGATCTCGCGATCGAGCGCACGCTGCCGGTGCCCGACGCGATGGTGCCGCGCTGAACGCCGGCAGCGAGCGCGCGCCGTGACCGCCCGGTTCGACCATTGGCGCCGGCGCCTCGCGCTGCTCGGCTCGTACCGGCTCGACCGGCGGGTCACGCGCTGGCTGTGGGTCGTCGCCGCCGCGGCGGCGCTCGGCGCCGGCCTGGTGCTGACCTTCCTGCTCGCGATCGCGACCAACAACCGGCTGCTCTACGAGCGTCACTACGACTGGCTGCTGGGCGTCAACATCGCGATCGCCGCGCTGCTCGTGCTGGTGATCGCCGGCGCCGGGCTGCGGCTGGTCGCACGGGTGCTGCGCGGGCGCTTCGGCTCGCGGCTGCTGCTGCGGCTGGCGCTGATCTTCGGGCTCGTCGGGCTGCTGCCCGGGGTGCTGGTCTACACGGTGAGCTACCAGTTCGTCTCGCGCAGCATCGAGAGCTGGTTCGACGTGCGCGTCGAGGGCGCGCTCGAGGCCGGCCTCAACCTCGGCCGCGGCACGCTCGACACCCTGGTCAACGACCTGGCCGGCAAGACCCGGCTGGCCGCCGAGCGCCTGGCCGACGCGCCCGATCGCCGCCAGCCGCTGCAGCTCGAGCGGCTGCGCGAGCAGCTGGCGGCGCGTGACGTCGCGCTGCTCGGCCCGGGCGGGCAGGTGCTCGCGAGCGTCGGCGTCGGCGGACTGCTCGCGCCCGAGCGGCCGTCGATGGCGCTGCTGCGCGAGGCGCGCACCGCGCGGATCGTGACGCAGCTCGAGGGGCTGGATGACGACAGCGCGGCCCTGCGCGCGCCCGGCGGCGCACCGGCCGGCGCGCCGGCCGCGCAGCCGCGGGTGCGGGCGCTGGCGCTGATCCCCTCGACCAGCTTCGAGCTCGGCGCCGAGGACCGCTTCCTGATGGTCACGCAGCTGCTGCCGAGCGCGCTGGCGGCCAACGCGCTGGCGGTGCAGAGCGCCTACCGCGAGTACCAGCAGCGCTCGCTGGCGCGCGAGGGCCTGCGCAAGATGTACATCGGCACGCTGACGCTGA
>CAYOXW010000285.1:0-2950 GCA_964408005.1 uncultured Methylibium sp. | reverse complement strand
GCCCCTACTTCGACGACTACGCGCGGCGCTACACCGACCTGCCGCTGCTCGTGATGCTGAAGGAGCACCTGCTCCCCGACGGCCGCAAGACCCTGGTGCCCGACCGCTACCTGCGTGCCTCCGACTTCAACGGCCGGCTCGGCCAGACCAACCACCCCGAGTGGAAGACGGTCGCCTTCGACACCGGCGGCCGCGCGGTGCTGCCCAACGGCTCGATCGGCTTTCGCTGGGGCGCCGAGGGTCGCGCCGACGTCGGCAAGTGGAACCTCGAGGACCAGGAGGCGCGCCACGGCGCGCAGGTACGACTCAAGCTGTCGGTGCTGGAGGACGGCGCGCAGGATCACGAGATCGTCGATGTCGGCCTGCCCTACTTCGGCGGCACCGCCACGCCGCACTTCCCGGCCAACGCGCAGAACGGCGATGTGAACCACGTCCGCGTGCCCGCGGTGCGGCTGCGTCTGGGCAAGGCCGGCGAGGAGCGCCACGCGCTCGTCGCCACCGTCTTCGACCTGCAGGTCGCGCAGTACGGTATCGACCGCGGGCTGGGATCGGGCGCGAAGGGCTACACCGACAACGCCGCCTACACGCCGGCCTGGGCCGAGCGCATCACCGGCGTGCCCCAGGCGCAGATCGTCACCGTGGCGCGGCAGTTCGCCGAGAACGCGCACAAGACCCACGGCAAGTCGATGGTGATCATCGGCGCGGCGATGAACCACTGGTACCACGCCGACATGAACTACCGCGGCGTCATCAACCTCTTGATGATGTGCGGCTGCATCGGCCAGAGCGGCGGTGGCTGGGCGCATTACGTCGGCCAGGAGAAGCTGCGCCCGCAGACCGGCTGGACCGCGCTGGCCTTCGCGCTGGACTGGATCCGCCCGCCGCGGCAGATGAACAGCACCAGCTTCTTCTACGCCCACACCGACCAGTGGCGCTACGAGAAGCTGGGCATGGAGGAAATCGTCTCGCCGCTGGCCGACAAGGCCGTCTGGGGCGGCAGCATGATCGACTACAACGTGCGCGCCGAGCGCATGGGCTGGCTGCCGAGCGCGCCGCAGCTCAAGACCAACCCGCTGCAAGTCGTGAAGGACGCGACCGCGGCCGGCCTGGACCCGAAGGACTACGTGGTCCGCGCGCTGAAGGACGGCACGCTGCAGATGAGCTGCGAGGACCCGGACGCGCCGCAGAACTGGCCGCGCAACCTCTTCGTCTGGCGCTCCAACCTGCTCGGCTCGTCGGGCAAGGGCCACGAGTACTTCTGCAAGCACCTGCTGGGCACCGAGAGCGGCGTGCAGGGCAAGGACCTCGGCGCCGACGACGCGAAGCCCGCCGAAGTGAAGTGGCATGCCAAGGCCCCCGAAGGCAAGCTCGACCTGCTGGTGACGCTGGACTTCCGCATGAGCACGACCTGCCTGTACAGCGACATCGTGCTGCCGACGGCCAGCTGGTACGAGAAGAACGATCTCAACACCAGCGACATGCACCCCTTCATCCACCCGCTCTCCGCAGCCGTGGACCCGGTGTGGCAGTCGCGCTCCGACTGGGAGATCTACAAGGGCTTCGCCAAGGCCTTCAGCGAGGTCTGCGTCGGCCACCTCGGCGTCGAGAAGGAAGTCGTGCTGACGCCGCTGATGCACGACAGCGCCGCCGAGCTGGCCCAGCCCTTCGACGTGAAGGAATGGAAGAAGGGCCAGTGCGAGCTGCTCCCCGGCAAGACCGCGCCGCAGATCGCGGTGGTCGAGCGCGACTACCCGAACGTCTACAAGCGCTTCACCGCGCTCGGCCCCTTGATGGACAAGCTGGGCAACGGCGGCAAGGGCATCGCCTGGAAGACCGGCACCGAGGTCGAGCAGCTCGGCCAGCTCAACGGCGTGACGCAGGCCGAGGGCGCGACGAAGGGCCTGCCGCAGATCGTCACCGACATCGACGCCTGCGAGGTGATCCTGCAGCTCGCGCCCGAGACCAACGGCCATGTCGCCGTGAAGGCCTGGCAGGCGCTCGGCAAGCAGACCGGCCGCGACCACACCCACCTCGCGCTCTACCGCGAGGACGAGAAGATCCGCTACCGCGACGTGCAGGCGCAGCCGCGCAAGATCATCAGCTCACCGACCTGGAGCGGCATCGAGAGCGAGACGGTCTCCTACAACGCCGGCTACACCATCGTGCACGAGCTGATCCCCTGGCGCACGCTGACCGGGCGGCAGCAGTTCTACCTCGACCACCCGTGGATCCTGGCCTTCGGCGAGGGCTTCAGCAGCTACCGCCCGCCGGTGGACCTGAAGACGACCGCCGGCATCCACAACATCAAGGGCAACGGCCACAAGGAGATCCTGCTCAACTTCATCACGCCGCACCAGAAGTGGGGCATCCACAGCACCTACAGCGACAACCTGCACATGCTGACGCTGAATCGCGGCGGCCCGGTGGTGTGGCTGAGCGAAGCCGACGCCAAGCGAAGCGGCATCGAAGACAACGACTGGGTCGAGGTCTTCAACATCAACGGCGCCATCGCGGCCCGCGCGGTGGTGAGCCAACGCGTGAACCCCGGCATGCTGCTGATGTACCACGCGCAGGAAAAGATCATCAACACGCCGGGATCGCAGATCACCGGCGTGCGCGGCGGCATCCACAACAGCGTGACGCGCATCGTGCTGAAGCCCACGCACATGATCGGCGGCTACGCGCAGTTCAGCTACGGCTTCAACTACTACGGAACCATCGGCACCAACCGCGACGAGTTCGTGGTTGTGCGCAAGATGGCCAAGGTCGACTGGCTGGACACCCCGGCTGACGACCACCTCGCCGCCGCCTACCAGGGCCAGGGCGAGAACCCCTGAACCCGCCGATCAGCCAAGGAGCAAGAACATGAAAGTACGCGCACAGATCGGCATGGTGCTGAACCTGGACAAGTGCATCGGCTGCCACACCTGCAGCGTGACCTGCAAGAACG
>CAYOXW010000284.1:0-2964 GCA_964408005.1 uncultured Methylibium sp. | reverse complement strand
GAGGTGCGCAGCCTCGCGCAGCGCAGCGCCAACGCCGCCAAGGAGATCAAGGGCCTGATCGGCGCCAGCGTCGAGCGCGTCACCCAGGGCACCGAGCTGGTCGACCAGGCCGGCGCGACGATGAACGAGGTCGTCGCCGCGATCCGCCGCGTGACCGACATCGTCGGCGAGATCAGCAGCGCGAGCCGCGAGCAATCGTCGGGCGTCAAGCAGATCGGCGAGGCCGTGACGCAGATGGACCAGAGCACGCAGCAGAACGCCGCGCTGGTCGAGGAAAGCGCCGCGGCCGCCGAGAGCCTGAAGACCCAGGCGCAGGCGCTGGTGCAGGCGGTGGCGGTGTTCCGCCTCGAGCGCGCCTGAACCGGGCCCCGGCAGGGGCCCACCTAAAATCCACCGCATGCACCTCCACATCCTGGGCATCTGCGGTACTTTCATGGGCGGTCTGGCGGTGCTGGCCCGCGAGGCGGGTCACCGCGTGACCGGCTGCGACGCCGGTGTCTACCCGCCGATGAGCGAGCAGCTGCGCGCCCAGGGCATCGAGCTGATCGAGGGCTGGGGCGTCGATCAGCTGGCGCTCAAGCCCGACCTCTACGTCGTCGGCAACGTGGTCTCGCGCGGCAACCCGCTGATCGAGGCCATCCTCGACGCCGGGCTGCCCTACACCAGCGGCCCGCAGTGGCTGGCCGAGCATGTGCTGCAGGGCCGCCATGTGCTGGCCGTCGCCGGCACGCACGGCAAGACGACGACGACCTCGATGCTGGCGTGGATCCTGGAAGCCACCGGCAAGGCGCCCGGCTTCCTGGTCGGCGGCGTGCCGCAGAACTTTGGCGTGTCGGCGCGCCTCGGCGCGGGCCCGGCCTTCGTGATCGAGGCCGACGAGTACGACACCGCCTTCTTCGACAAGCGCAGCAAGTTCGTCCACTACCGCCCGCGCACCGCGGTGCTGAACAACCTCGAGCACGACCACGCCGACATCTTCCCGGACCTGGCGGCGATCGAGACCCAGTTCCACCACCTGCTGCGCACCGTGCCCGCCAGCGGGCGCGTCGTCGTCAACGCCCGCGAGGAGGCGCTGACACGCGTGCTCGGGCGCGGCTGCTGGAGCGAGATCGCGCGCTTCGGCGTGCGCGGCGACACGCCGGGCTTTCGCGCCCGCGGCGAGCCGCATGCCTTCGACGTGCTGAAGTCGGGCGTCAAGGTCGGCCGCGTCGAGTGGCCGCTGCTCGGCGAGCACAACCAGCTCAACGCGCTGGCCGCGATCGCCGCGGCCGAGCACGCCGGCGTCGCGCCGGCCGAGGCGACCGCGGCGCTGTCCTCGTTCGCCAACGTCAAGCGCCGCCTGGAGCTGCGCGGCGAGGCGGGCGGCGTGAAGGTCTACGACGACTTCGCCCACCACCCGACCGCGATCCGCACGACCATCGACGGGCTGCGCCGCAAGGTCGGCCCGCTCGGCGAGGGGCCGCGCATCCTGGCGGTGTTCGAGCCGCGCTCGAACACGATGAAGCTCGGCAGCATGAAGGCCCAGCTGCCCTGGGCGCTGGAGGAGGCCGACCTGGCCTTCTGCCACAGCGCCAACCTCGGCTGGGACGCCGCCGAGGCGCTGGCGCCGATGGGCAAGCGGGCGGTCGTGGCCGACAGCATCGACGGCCTGGTCGAGCGCGTCGTCAAGGCCGCGAAGCCGGGCGACCACCTGCTGTGCATGAGCAACGGCGGCTTCGGCGGCATCCACGCCAAGCTGCTGGCGGCGCTGGCGCGCACGCAATGACGAACGGGCCGAGCGCCGGGCCGCCCCCCGCCGGACGAGGGGCTGCCATCACCCACCTGCTCTACCTGCACGGCTTCCGGTCCTCGCCGGCGTCCGCGAAGGCGCGCCGCATGGCGGCCGAGGTCGAGCGGCTGCGCGCCGAGGGGCAGGCGATCGAGTGGTGCTGCCCGCAGCTGCCGCCCTCGCCGGCCGAGGCGCGCGAGCTGATCGACGCGCTGTGCAGCGCCTGGCCCGCCGAGACGATGGCGGTGATCGGCAGCTCGCTCGGCGGCTTCTACGCGACCGTGCTGGCCGAGCGGCGCGGCTGCCGCGCGGTGCTGCTGAACCCGGCCGTCGAGCCGGCGCGCGACCTCGCCCGGCAGATCGGCGAGCTCAACGCCTGGCACGACCCGGCGCTGCGCTTCGCGTTCACGGCCGAGCATGTCGAGGAGCTGCGCGAGATGCGCCCGGCGCGCATCAGCGACCCGCGCCGCTATTTCGCGGTCATCGCCAAGGGCGACGAACTGCTGGACTGGCACGAGATGGCCTCGCGCTATGCCGGTGCGCGCATCCGGCTGCTGGAGGGCGGGGACCATGCGCTGAGCGACTTCGAGTCGCACCTGGGCGCGATCCTCGACTTCCTCGAACTCCCCACCCACCCTCCGCAGCGACGCCCGGCACCATGAGACTCCAGGACAAGGTCTGCATCATCACCGGCGCCGCCCAGGGCATCGGCCACGCCACCGCGGAGAAGTTCGCCGCCGAGGGGGCGATCGTGATCGCCTGCGATCGCCGCACCGAGGGCTGCAACGGCTGGGAGAGCCATGTGCTCGACGTCACCGACCGCGAGCAGGTCGATGCGGTGGTGGCCGCCGTCAAGGCCAGGCATGGCCGCATCGACGTGCTGGTCAACAACGCCGGCATCACCAAGGACGCGCGGCTCGTGAACATGACCGCCGACCAGTTCGACGCGGTGATCGACGTCAACCTGCGCGGCGTCTTCCATTGCGCCCAGGCGGTCGCCGACACCATGGTCGCGCAGGGCGCCGGCGTGATCCTCAACGCCAGCTCGGTGGTCGGCATCTACGGCAACTTCGGCCAGACCAATTACGCGGCCAGCAAGTTCGGCGTGATCGGCTTCACCAAGACCTGGAGCCGCGAGCTCGGGCCCAAGGGCGTGCGCGTCAACGCGGTCGCGCCGGGCTTCATCGAGACGCCGA
>CAYOXW010000283.1:0-2993 GCA_964408005.1 uncultured Methylibium sp. | reverse complement strand
GTCTTGCCCGATCCGACCGGGCCGCCGACGCCGACGCGCAGCGGCGGGAGTTTCTTGGTGCGGCCGGGGATGTGGTGCAGGGCGGTGCTCATGAGCGGAACAGTCGGGAGTACTGGGTTTCGTGGCGGGCGCCGAGGATCGCGAGCCCGGGCAGCGCGGCGATGCGCTCGCCGACGGCGAGCGCGAGCGCGGCGTCGACCGCCGGCGGAATGGCCTCGGCCAGCGCGCCGAGGATGCGCTGGCCGGCGCTCTGGCCCAGCGGCACCGCCTTCAGCGCGGCCTGCACCAGGTTCTCGGCCCAGCCGAAGGCGTAGGCGAGCGCGGCCTCGCGCGGCGCCGCCGCGGTGCCGGCGGCGGCCAGCGCCCAGGCGACCGGATAGGTGGGGGCCGGCGCGAGGCCGGCCAGCGCCGCGGCGCGCGCGTCGCCGTCGTCGGAGCGCTGTGCCAGCCAGGCCGCGAGCGAGCGGCCCATCTGCTCGGCCTGCAGCCGCGACTCGGCCGTCTCGCGGGTCGCGAGCAGCCAGTCGTTGAGCTCGCGCACGCGGTCGAGGTCGTCGCGGCGCCAGGCCTTCAGCGCCGCGGCCAGCAGCGGCAGCTCGCTGCGCTGCAGGCCGAGCGCGAGCTGGTCGAGCAGCCAGGCGCGTGCGCTCGCCTCGTCGTGCACCAGGCCGGCGTCGACCGCGGTCTCCAGCCCTTCGGAATAGCTGAAGCCGCCGACCGGCAGCGCCGGCGACGCGAGCCAGATCAGCCCGAGCAGCGTGGCCGCCGGGGTCGGCGCGGCGGGCCGGCGGACGCGGGGCATGCGCTAGTGCTCGTGAGCGCGGTGACCGTGGCCATGCGCATGCGCATGGCCCCCGGCCGCATAGGCGCCGCCTTCGGGCTCGAAGGGCGCGAGCGCCTCGCTCACCGTCAGGTGCATCGCGCGCAGCATCTCGGCGAGCACATGGTCGGGCTCGAGCTGCAGGCGCTCGGGCTGCAGCTCGAGCGCCACATGGCGGTTGCCCAGGTGGTAGGCCGCGCGCAGCAGGTCGAAGGGCGAGCCGTGCGCGGCGCAGGCGGTGACCTGCAGCACCGGCTGCGCGGCGGCGACCACGCGCACCAGCGAACCGTCCTCGGCCACCAGCCGGTCGCCGCCGCGCCCGACGGTGCCGCGCGGCAGGCAGACGCCGAGCACGCGGCCGAGCGAGTCGGTCGCGTCGAAGCGGCTCTTCTGGCGCACGTCCCAGTCGAGCTCGACGCGGGCGGCGCGCTTCACCAGCGCCGCGGCGAGGCCCCGGCCCTGCGGGACCAGCTTGTTGACGGTCAGCATCAGAACAGGAAGTAGCGCTGCGCCATCGGCAGCACCGCCGCCGGCTCGCAGGTCAGCAGTTGCCCATCGGCGCGCACCTCGTAGGTCTGCGCGTCGATCTGCATCTGCGGCAGCCAGGCGTTGTGGACCATGTCGGTCTTCTTCACCGTGCGGCAGCCGCGCACCGCGGCGAGCGGCTTCGCGAGGCCGAGCCGCTCGCCGATGCCGCCGGCCAGCGCGGCCTGGCTGACGAAGCTCAGCGAGCCCTGCGCGAGCGCGCCGCCGTAGCTGCCGAACATCGGTCGGGTGTGCACCGGCTGCGGCGTCGGGATGCTGGCGTTCGCGTCGCCCATCAGTGCCGAGGCGATGAAGCCGCCCTTCAACACCAGGCTGGGCTTGACGCCGAAGAAGGCCGGCCGCCACAGCACCAGGTCGGCCCACTTGCCGACCTCGAGGCTGCCGACCTCGTGCGCGATGCCATGCGCGAGCGCCGGGTTGATCGTGTACTTGGCGATGTAGCGCTTGGCGCGGAAGTTGTCGTTGCGCACCGAGTCCGGCGCCAGCGCGCCGCGCTGGACCTTCATCTTGTGCGCGGTCTGCCAGGTGCGGATCACGACCTCGCCGACCCGGCCCATGGCCTGCGAGTCGGAGCTGAACATGCTGATCGCGCCGAGGTCGTGCAGGATGTCCTCGGCGGCGATCGTCTCGCGGCGGATGCGGCTCTCGGCGAAGGCCAGGTCCTCGGCGATGCCGGCGTCGAGGTGGTGGCACACCATCAGCATGTCGAGGTGCTCGTCGATGGTGTTGACGGTGTAGGGCCGCGTCGGGTTGGTCGACGAGGGCAGCACATTGGCCTCGCCGACGACCTTCAGGATGTCCGGCGCGTGGCCGCCGCCGGCGCCTTCGGTGTGGAAGCTGTGGATCGTGCGGCCCTTGAAGGCGGCGATCGTGTCCTCGACGAAGCCGCTCTCGTTGAGCGTGTCGGTGTGGATCGCGACCTGGGTGTCGGTGTCCTCGGCCACCGACAGGCAGCAGTCGATCGCCGCCGGCGTCGTGCCCCAGTCCTCGTGCAGCTTCAGGCCGATCACGCCGGCCTCGACCTGCTGCCGCAGCGCCTCGGGCCGGCTCGCGTTGCCCTTGCCGAGGAAGCCCAGGTTCATCGGGAAGGCGTCTGCCGCGCGCAGCATGCGCGCGATGTTCTCGGGCCCCGGCGTGCAGGTGGTCGCGAAGGTGCCGGTGGCCGGGCCGGTGCCGCCGCCGAGCATGGTGGTGATGCCGGAGTTCAGTGCCTCGTCGATCTGCTGCGGGCAGATGAAGTGGATGTGGCTGTCGATGCCGCCGGCGGTGACGATCATCCCCTCGCCGGCGATGACCTCGGTGCCCGGGCCGATGACGATGTCCACGCCCGGCTGCACGTCGGGGTTGCCGGCCTTGCCGATCGCGGCGATGCGCTGGCCACGGATCGCGATGTCGGCCTTGACGATGCCCCAGTGGTCGAGGATCAGCGCGTTGGTGATCACGCAGTCGACCGCTTCCCCGGGTCCGGGGCCGTTGACGCGCTGCGACTGGCCCATGCCGTCGCGGATGGTCTTGCCGCCGCCGAACTTGACCTCCTCGCTATGGCCGCCGGCGCGCAGCGTCAGGTCGGCCTCGACCTCGATCACCAGCTCGGTGTCGGCCAGGCGCACGCGGTCGCCGACCGTCG
>CAYOXW010000282.1:0-3043 GCA_964408005.1 uncultured Methylibium sp. | reverse complement strand
CGGCGCCAACGAGGACCGTGAGGGCTTCTTCCAGGCCGCGCGCGGCGGCACGCTGTTCCTCGACGAGATCGGCGACCTGCCGCTGTCGATGCAGAGCAAGCTGCTGCGCTCGATCCAGGAGCGCTCGGTGCGCCCGGTCGGCGCCACCCAGGAGCTGCCGCTGGACGTGCGCATCGTCAGCGCGACGCACAAGAACCTCGCCGCCGACGTGCAGGCCGGGCGCTTCCGCCAGGACCTGTACTACCGCCTCAACGTGATCCAGATCCGCGTGCCGGCGCTGCGCGAGCGGCTCGAGGACCTGCCGTCGATCTGCGAGCGCGTGCTCGAGCGCATCGCCGCCGACGCCGGCGTCAGCCCGGCGCCGCGGCTGACGCGCGAGGCCCTCGCCTACCTGACGCGCTACCCCTTCGGCGGCAACGTGCGCGAGCTCGAGAACCTGCTGCACCGTGCGGTCGCGCTGTCCGACGGCGACGCGATCGATATGGGCGACCTCGACCTGCCCGAGTCGGCCTTCGGCGACAGCGACCGCGGCGAGCTCGCCGCGCTGCAGGCCGATGCCGCGGCCGCCGCCCCGATGCCGCCGCCGGCCGTCGCGGCACCGGTCGTCGTCGACGTGCTGCCGACCGACCTCGAGGCCTACCTCGACGGCGTCGAGCGCGACATCCTGGTGCGCGCGCTCGAGCGCCACCGCTGCAACCGCACCGCGGCCGGGGCGAGCCTGGGGCTGTCGCTGCGCCAGATGCGCTACCGCATGGCGCGGCTCGGCGTGCAGGTGGCCGACCACGGCCTGTCGGTCGAGGCCGACGAGTCGCCGCCGTGAGCGTGCGCGCGCCGGCCTGGCAGGCCGGGTGGTGGTCGCGCGCGCGTCGCATCGACTCGCCGAACTTCGGGCCGCGTCCGGCGGGCGCCGAGGTCACGCTCGCGATCGTGCACTCGATCAGTCTGCCGCCCGGCGTGTACGGCGGCGATGCGATCGAGCGCCTTTTCACCAACCGGCTCGACTGGGATGCGCATCCCTATTACGCGCAGATCCGCGGCCTCGAGGTGTCGGCTCACTTCCTGCTGCGGCGTGACGGCGAACTGCTGCAGTTCGTCGACGTCGAGGCGCGCGCCTGGCATGCCGGGCGCTCGCACTGGCGTGGCCGCGACAACTGCAATGACTGGTCGGTCGGCATCGAGCTCGAGGGCCTCGAGGGGGAGGGCTTCGAGGACGCGCAGTACGCCGGACTGGCGCGGCTGCTGCGGGCGCTGCGTCGGCGCCTGCCGCTGGCCGCGGTGGTCGGTCACGAGCACGTCGCGCCGGGCCGCAAGGCCGATCCGGGCGCGGGCTTCGACTGGGCGCGGTTGCGCGGCGCGACCGGCTGGGCCGCTCGGTATTTTCCCGTGGTCGGCGGCATCGCGACGGCTTGAAACGAGCATTGACGCGGGCTGGCGGGCGCTTTTGCGCTGCATGCCGCGACAACACTCGATCGGCCCGCCGCGGCCTCAGGATGCGTGCGTGCCGGCGGCGGGCGCATGGGCGTGAGACACTATTACTAGTGGCTTGGCAAGCGGCGGAGCACTAGATATAGTGTCCGTCATGCCAGCGCTCCGGTTCTGTCGCAGCCACGGTGGGCGGTTCGCCCGCCGCGAGCGCGACGCAGTGTCCGGAGCAAAAGCGCGCCCCTTGCGCCGTCGCAGCCTGCGCCGCGACGCCGCGCGGGGTGTTGCCGTCGCGCGGAGCGCTCCACGCGCCTGCCGACCGGGCTTCACGGCCACCCACATCTGCTGAACACGCGAGCCTCCGACGAGCCACGCCGTCGGGGCCGCGCCGCATTGCCACCGTCGCTCCACAAGATCCGAAAGGGACCCCACTGATGCAAACCATCACCTCCAGCGTCGCCCCGTCGAGCCTGCCCGGGGTCGGCACCGCGCCGGGCGCGGCCGCGCCGCGCGCGTCGTCGGCCTATGCCGGCTACCAGATCATCCGGCGCAATGGCGCGGTGGTGGCGTTCGAGCCGAACAAGATCGCGGTCGCGCTGATGAAGGCCTTCCTCGCGGTGCATGGCACCCAGGGCGCCGCCTCGGCGAGCGTGCGCGAGACGGTGGATCAGCTCACCGAGAGCGTGGTGCGCGCGTTGCTGCGCTCGCGCCCGAGCGGCGGGAGCTTCCACATCGAGGACATCCAGGACGCGGTCGAGCTCGGCCTGATGCGTGGCGGCCATCACGAGGTCGCGCGCGCCTACGTGCTGTACCGCGAGCGCCGCGCGCAGGAGCGTGCCAAGCAGGGCGAGGTGCCGGCCGCACCGGCGAGCACGCTGCACGTCATCGACGGCGGCCAGCGCGTGCCGCTGGACATGGCGAACCTGCGCGCGCTGATCGAGTCGGCCTGTGCTGACCTCGGCGCCGACGTGCGGGCCGCGCCCATCTTTGCCGAGACCCAGCGCAACCTCTACGACGGTGTGCCGATCGACGAGGTCTACAAGGCCGCGATCCTGGCCGCGCGCACGCTGATCGAGAAGGACCCGGGCTACACGCGCGCGACCGCGCGGCTGCTGCTGCACACGATCCGCAAGGAGATCCTCGGCGAGGAAGTCACGCACGGGCAGATGCACGAGCGCTATGCCGACTACTTCCCCGGCTTCGTCAAGCAGGGCGTCGAGGCCGAACTGCTCGACGAGCGGCTGCTGCAGTACGACCTGCGCAAGCTCGGCGAGGCGCTGAAGGCCGACCGCGACCTGCAGTTCGACTACCTCGGTCTGCAGACGCTGTACGACCGCTACTTCCTGCACGTGCGCAAGCAGCGCATCGAGCTGCCGCAGGCCTTCTTCATGCGCGTCGCGATGGGCCTGGCGCTCAACGAGGTGGACCGCGAGGCGCGCGCGATCGAGTTCTACGAGGTGCTGTCGACCTTCGACTTCATGTCGAGCACGCCGACGCTGTTCAACAGCGGCACGCGCCGCTCGCAGCTGTCGAGCTGCTACCTGACGACCGTGGCCGACGACCTCGACGGCATCTACGAGGCGATCAAGGAGAACGCGCTGCTGTCCAAGTTCGCCGGCGG
>CAYOXW010000281.1:0-3088 GCA_964408005.1 uncultured Methylibium sp. | reverse complement strand
CCGCGCTGGTGAAGTCGGCCGTCGCCGCCGCCAACAACGCGCTCGAGAGCGTGACGAAGGCGGCCAAGCAGGCCCAGGACGTCGCCGAAGCCAACTTCCAGGCGCTGAACACGACCGCGGTCAAGGCCACCCAGGCCGCGACCAAGGCGCGCCGCTGATCCATCCCGCCGGCCTCGCGGCCGGCGTGTTGCCACCAGTTGTCTCCTCGATACCCTCGAACATCGGGTTCTCGGTATCGTTCAAAAGGCCCTGAGCTTGCTCAGGGCCTTCTTTTTTGGGCTCAGCGCGTCTTGGCCGCGATGCGCTCGCGCAGCTCGGGCAGCACCGTCAGCGCCGCCTCGCGCCCGGCCATCACGGCCAGCCGCCGCGCGCCGAAGTCGGTGCCGGCGACGCCGGCGAGCTTGGGACGCACCACCACGTCGGCCTCGCGCAGCAGGTGCTGGTTGAGGCTGCGTCCCATGATCGCGAAGGTCTGCAGCAGCATCTTCAGCGCGCTGCCGGTCGGCTGGCCGTCGGGCACGACCGAGATGTCGACCGCGATCACCAGCTCGGCGCCCATCTGGCGCGCGAACGGCACCGGCACCGGCGCGACCAGGCCGCCGTCGACGTACTCGCGCTCGCCGATGCGCACCGGCTCGAACACCGCCGGCACAGCGCTCGAGGCGCGCACCGCGGTGCCCGGGTCGCCGCGGCGAAACAGGATCGGCGCGCCGCTGGCGAGGTCGGTCGCGACGATACCCAGCGGCAGCGGCATCGCCTCGATGGCGCGCCCGCCGGTCTGCTGACGCACCCAGCGCGCCAGCGCCTCGCCGCGCATCAGGCTGCGGCCGGGGTAGGTCCAGTCGGTGATCGCGCCCTCGTCCATGTGCTCGGCCAGCGACCCGAGCTCGACGCCGCTCTTGCCCGAGGCCCACAGCGCCGCGACCAGGCTGCCGGCCGAGGTGCCGACGACCAGGTCGGGCCGGATGCCCTGCTCCTCCAGCACCTGGATCACGCCGATGTGGGCAAAGCCGCGCGCCGCGCCGCCGCCGAGCGCCAGGCCGATGCGCGGCGGCCGGGGCGGCGGCGGGGGGCTCGGCGCCACTGGGGGGGGCTCGACGGGCGGCGGGGGCGGCGGCGCGGGCGTCGCGCAGCCGCCGAGCGCCAGCCCCGCCGTCACCCAGCCCGCGGCCAGGAGCCAGCGGCGGCGGTCGCAGGACGGAGCGGCAGCGCCCTCGTCTTTACAACCCATAGAAAATAAACAACTTTCCAAAATGTATTTTGCTTATATAAGGGCGGCCCCTAGCATAGCGACCTCGTTGCTGGAGGACCGCTCCCGCGCGCGCACCCCACGCCTCATGAAGATCCGCGACCTCGACCTCAGCGACAACCCGATCAACGCCGAACACCGTGCGCTCGGGCTGCCCCCGGTCGAGCACCAGCTCACCCACCCGGCCGACCACCCGGTGCTGAAGACCGCGCAATGGGCGGTGCTGTTCCTGCTGCTCGGCGCGACGGTCTACCTGCTGACGCGGCTGTTCAACCAGGCCAATGGCGACAGCGCCGGCCAGGTGATCGCCCAGGCCCTGAGCAGCCACGAGTTCTGGAGTGCGGTGGCGGTGGGTCTGCTCGCACAGACCGTCGATGGCGCGCTCGGCATGGCCTATGGCATCACCTCGACGAGCTTCCTGCTGGCCGCCGGCAGCAGCCCGGCGGTGGCGAGCGCCAGCGTGCACATCGCCGAGGTGTTCACGACCGGCGTGTCCGGCGTGTCGCACATCAAGCTCGGCAATGTCAACAAGAACCTGTTCCTGCGGCTGTTGGTGCCGGGGATGATCGGCGCGCTCGCCGGCGCCTGGCTGCTGTCGAGCATTGACGGCAAGGCGATGAAGCCCTTCGTCTCGGCCTACCTGCTGCTGATGGGCCTCTACGTGTTCAGCAAGGTGTTCCGCACGATCCGCCGCCAGCACGGTGAACCCAAGCATGTGGCCAAGCTCGGCCTGGCCGGCGGCTTCGTCGATGCGGTCGGCGGCGGCGGCTGGGGCCCGGTGGTCACGACCACGCTGATCGGCACCGGCCACGACCCGCGCATGACCATCGGCTCGGTCAACCTGGCCGAGTTCTTCCTGACCTTCGTCAGCGCGATCGCCTTCGCGCTGCTGGTCGGCGAGGGCCCATGGGCTATCGTCGCCGGGCTGGTGCTCGGTGGACTGTTCGCCGCGCCCTTCGCCGCCTACCTCACCGCCCGGCTGAAGACCAAGACCCTGCTCGCACTGGTGGGCACCGTGATTTCCATCGTGAGCGTCTACAACCTTTACCGCGCGCTGGCCTGAGCGCCGGCGACAGCCATGTACCAGTACACCGAGTTCGACCGCCAATTCGTGCGCCAGCGCGCCGCGCAGTTCCGAGACCAGCTCACCCGCAACCTCGCCGGCGCCCTCAGCGACGAGGAGTTCCGTCCGCTGCGGCTGCAAAACGGCTGGTACGTCCAGCGCCACGCGCCGATGCTGCGCATCGCCGTGCCCTATGGCGAGCTGTCGAGCCGGCAGCTGCGCCAGCTGGCGCTGATCGCGCGCGAGTTCGACCGCGGCTACGGCCATTTCACGACGCGCCAGAACCTGCAGTTCAACTGGATCCCGCTGGACAAGAGCGCCGACGTGATGGACCGGCTGGCCGATGTCGACATGCACGGCATCCAGACCAGCGGCAACTGCATCCGCAACATCACCAGCGACGCGCTGGCCGGCATCGCGCCCGACGAGATCGTCGACCCGCGGCCCTACTGCGAGATCCTGCGCCAGTGGTCGACGCTGCACCCGGAGTTCGCCTTCCTGCCGCGCAAGTTCAAGATCGCCGTCAGCGGCGCCGCCGAGGACCGCGCCGCGATCGCCTGGCACGACATCGGCCTGCAGCTGCTGCGCAACGAGGCCGGCGAGGTCGGCTTCAAGGTGCTGGTCGGCGGCGGCATGGGCCGCACGCCGGTGATCGGCACGACGGTCCGCGCCTTCGTGCCCTGGCAGCAGATCCTCGTGTACATCGAGGCGATCGTGCGCGTCTACAACCGCTACGGCCGGCGCGACAACATGTACAAGGCGCGCATCAAGATCCT
>CAYOXW010000280.1:0-3095 GCA_964408005.1 uncultured Methylibium sp. | reverse complement strand
CCGCGCGGCGGCAAGGGCCTGATCGAGCGCATCAGCGCCGAGGCCAAGGTGCCGGTCATCAAGCACCTCGATGGCAACTGCCACACCTATGTCGACGCCGAGGTCGACCTGGATCTCGCGGTCCGGGTGACGGACAACGCCAAGACGCAGAAATACAGCCCCTGCAACGCGACCGAGTCGCTGCTGGTGCATCGCGACGTCGCCGTGGCCTTCCTGCCGAGGATCGGCGCGGTGTTCGCGGCCAAGGGCGTCGAGATGCGCTGCGGCCCGCGCGCCAAGGCGATCCTGCAGGCCGTGCCGGGCGCGAGGCTGGTCGACGCGAGCGAGGCCGACTGGTCCGAGGAATACCTCGCGCCGGTCATCAGCATCAAGCTGGTCGACAGCCTCGACGAGGCGATCGCGCGCATCAACCGCTACGGCTCGCACCACACCGACGCGATCCTGACGACCAACCATCCCAACGCGATGCGCTTCCTGCGCGAGGTCGATTCGGCCAGCGTGATGGTCAACGCCAGCACCCGCTTCGCCGACGGCTTCGAGTACGGCCTGGGCGCCGAGATCGGCATCTCCACCGACAAGTTCCACGCCCGCGGGCCGGTGGGGCTGGAGGGGCTGACGTCGATGAAGTGGGTCGTGCTGGGCCAGGGCGAAGTGCGCGGCTGAGCGATGGCGCTGGACCCGCGCGGTGCCCTCGTCCTGTTCTCCGGCGGCCAGGACTCGACCGCCTGTCTGGCGTGGGCGCTGGAGCGCTATGCGCATGTCGAAACCGTCGGCTTCGACTACGGCCAGCGCCACCGCGTCGAGCTCGACTGCCGCCCGCGCATCCGCGCCGCGCTGGCCGAGGCCTTCCCGCACTGGGCCGGGCGGCTGGCCAACGACCACCTGCTGGACCTGAAGCTGCTCGGCCAGATCTCCGACACCGCGCTCACGTCGAGCCGCGAGATCGAGATGCAGGCCAGCGGCCTGCCGAGCACCTTCGTGCCGGGGCGCAACCTGATCTTCCTGAGCTTCGCCGCGGCGATCGCCTACCGCCGCAACCTCGGCGTGCTGGTCGGCGGCATGTGCGAGACCGACTACTCCGGCTACCCCGACTGCCGCGACAACACGCTCAAGGCGATGCAGGTTGCGCTCAGCCTCGGGCTGGCCGCGCCGATGACGGTCGAGACGCCGCTGATGTGGCTGTCCAAGGCCGAGACCTGGGCGCTGGCCGAGCGGCTCGGCGGTGCGGCGCTGGTCGCGCTGACGGCCGAGCACACCCACAGCTGCTACCTCGGCGAGCGCAGCCTGCGCCACGACTGGGGCTATGGCTGCGGCAGCTGCCCGGCCTGCGAGCTGCGCCGCCGGGGCTGGGAGGCGTGGCGCGCGGGCGTCTGAGGGTCGTCGCCGCGCAGCGGCCGGTGCGTCGGCGTAGAGTCGCGGCTCATGCAGGGCGCTAGCGGGTGGAGCCGGGACCGATGAGCACGACGACGCTGGTGATGCTCGTGGGCGCGGCGCTGCTCGGCTTCTGGGCCGTGGGCGCCTACAACCGGCTGGTGCGGCTGCGCGGCGCCGCGATCGCCGCCTGGGGGCCGCTGGACGCCCAGCTGCGCCGCCGCCAGGCGCTCGCGATCGAGCTGACCGAGCGCCTCGCCACCGAGGCGGCCCTGGACGACGAGGTCGGCCGCGTGACGCTGGCGACGCTGGTCGCCGCAACCCGCCAGGCCCAGGCCGCGACCGACCATGCCCAGGTGCGGCCGACGCGTGCCGGCGCGATCCAGAGCCTCGCGCTGGCCGAGGGCGTGCTCGAGGGCGCGCTGCGTCCGCTGCGGGTGCTGATCGAGCTGCGGCCGCAGCTGCTCGATGCGCCCGACACCGGGACGGGGCTGCAGGGCCTGCTCGAGGCGCTGCAGGACTGCGAGGCCCAGCTCGGTTTCGCGCGGCGGCTGTTCAACGACGCGGTGCGTGCCTTCAACACGGCGGTCCACGAGCTGCCGACCTGCCTGCTCGCGGCCGTCTACGGCTTCAAGCCGGCCGCGACGCTGCAGGTGGCCACGCCGGACCGCGGGCCGGACTCGCAGATCGCCTCGGTGTTCGGCGAGCGGGCCTGAGCGATGGGCGCGCCGCCCTCGTTCGAGGTGCGCGACGCGGCGGCCCGGCTGTCCCTCGCGCATGGCGCCGGCGAGCGTCGCGCCGTGCTGTTCGCGCTGCTGCTGACGCCCGGCAGCGGCGCCGAGCTGCGCGCCTGGCGTCAGGCGGTCGAGGGCGTCGCCGGTGCCGAGCGGCTGCGCGCCGACGTCGCGGCGCTGCCGCGCGCGCTGCAGCTGCCGGTGTTCGAGGCGCTGCTCGACCGCTCGCGCACCGCCCCGCTGCCGGAACGGCAGGCGCTCGTCGAGGGCGCGCGGCGGCTGATGGGCGCCGACGGCCAGGTCAGCCCGCTCGACCGGCTGCGCTGGCTCGCGATGCGGCACCGCCTCGGCGAGGCGCCGCGCACCGCGCCCGCGGCGGCGCTGTCGGCCGATGCGGCCGAGCTGCCGCTCGCGGCGCTGGTCGAGTTCGCCGCCTTCAGCGCCTTCCTGGCGCGTGAACTGCCCGAGCCGGCCGCCGACGGCGGCATCGGTCCGTCGGGCGCGGCCTGGCATGCGCGGGCGCTGCAGCCCTGGTCGGCACCGCTCGAGCCGCTCGGCGGCAGCGCGCCGCTGTGCCGCGTGCCGGATGGCGAGCGCACGCTGCATGCGCTGCGCACGCTGCAGCGGCTGTCGTGGATGACGCGCCCGGTGCTGCTGCGCGCCTGGCTCGACGCGCTCGAGCCGCCCGGTGTGGCGGGGCTGGCCGATGACGCCCGCGATGCGCTGCGCCTGGCCGCCGCGCTGCTCGACGTGCCGCCGCCCGAGGCGCTGACGTCGCGCTACCTCGACCCCGGCTGGGCCTGAGCCGGGGCCGGCGGCGCCTACACTGCGCCGCCGTGCCCACCACCGCCACCGCCCTCCCGCTCGCCGAGCTGCTCGCCCATGCGGCCGATGCGCTCGCGGCCGTGCGTGCCGGGCGCTCGCTGACCGAGGCGCTGGCCGGCGTGCCGGCGGCGGCCCGGCCCGGCGCCCAGGCGCTGGCCTTCGAGG
>CAYOXW010000279.1:0-3110 GCA_964408005.1 uncultured Methylibium sp. | reverse complement strand
CCACGCTGCTGGCCACGCTGACCAGCCTGCAGATGGGCTTTCGCACGCTGGCGCTCGAGAAGCGCAGCGCCGAGGTCTGGGACGTGCTCGGCGCGGTCAAGGTCGAGTTCGGCAAGTTCGGCGACGTGCTCGCGAAGACTAAGAAGAAGCTCGACGAGGCCAGCAGCACCATCGATGCGGCCCAGACCCGCACGAACGTGATGCAGCGCAAGCTCAAGTCGGTCGAGGCGCTCGACGAGGCGAGCGCCCAGGCGCTGCTGCCAGGCACGCTCGAGCCGGCCGACGAGCGCGACGAGGAGCCGGCGCGCGGATGAGCCGGGCGCTGCCGCCGCTGGCCGCCGCACTGGCGCCGCTGGTCGGCGGTCAGGTCTGCCTGCACTCGGCGATGGCCGGGCTGCGCATGGGCGCGCCGCTGCTGGCGTTGCGCGACGGCCACAGCGCCGCCGCGGTCGGCGTGCTGCTGGCGCTGTTCGCCGCCGCGCCGATCGTGCTGGCGCTGGCCGCCGGCCGCATGGCCGACCGCCATGGCTACCACCGGCCGGTGCGCGTCGCGGTCGTGCTGACGCTGGCCGGCGGCGCCCTCGCGGCGCTGGCCGCCGGGCTGGCCGGGCCGTGGCGTTACGCCGGCCTGTGCGCGGCGGCGCTGCTGTCGGGCGCCGGCGCGAACTTCGGCCTGATCGCGATCCAGCGCACTGCCGGCCGGCAGGCGCACGGCGCGACCGACCTGAAGCGCATCTTCAGCTGGCTGGGCCTGGCGCCGGCGCTCAGCAATGTCGCCGGGCCGGTGCTCGCCGGGCTGCTGATCGACGCGGCCGGCTTCGGCGTGGCCTTCGCGGTGCTGGCGACGCTGCCGCTGGGCGCGACGCTGTGGGCGCGCCGCGTGCCGCGCGAGCGCCCGCCCGAGGCCGGCGCTCGCGCGTCCGGCACCACGCGCCGTGCCGCGCTGCAGATGCTGCGCGAGCCGGCGATGCGCCGCCTGCTGCTGGTCAACTGGCTGCTGTCGACCAGCTGGGACGTGCACAGCTTCGCCGTGCCGGTGCTCGGCCACGAGCGCGGACTCAGCGCCTCGGCGATCGGCGCGATCCTCGGCGTGTTCGCGCTGGCGGTGGCGGGCGTGCGGGTCGTGATCCCGGCGCTCGCGCACCGCCTGAAGGAGGCGCAGGTGCTCGCCGGCGCGATGCTCGTGGCCGCGCTCGTGTTCGGCCTGTACCCGCTGGCGGGCAGCGCCGGGCCGATGGCGGCCTGCGCCGGCGTGCTCGGGCTCGCGCTCGGCGCGGTGCAGCCGATGGTGATGTCCACGCTGCACCAGATCACGCCACCGAGCCAGCACGGCCAGGCGATCGCGCTGCGCTCGCTGGCGATCAACTTCTCGAGCACGCTGATGCCGCTGGGCTTCGGGGTGATCGGTGCGACGCTGGGGGCGAGCGGGCTGTTCTGGCTGATGGCTGCGCTGGTCGGGACGGGGAGCTTCGCGGCACGGCGCGTCTGAGGCCCGCCCGATCCAGCAACCGCCGCGGATCCGGCTCTGCCGGGCCGCCAGCGGTGCCCCCTTGAGGGGGAGCGGCGAAGCCGCAACGGGGGTGGGTCAGTACACCAGCCGGTCCGGGCGCAGGTCGCGCAGGATCGTCGTGGCGATCTCCTCGATCGACTTGTGCGTCGAGCTCAGCCAGGCGATGCCCTCGCGGCGCATCATCGCCTCGGCCGCGGCGACCTCCTGGCGGCAGTTCTCGATCGAGGCGTAGCGGCTGTTCGGGCGGCGCTCGTGGCGGATCTCGGCCAGGCGCTCGGGCGCGATCGTCAGCCCGAAGCACTTCTTCTTGTGGGGGATCAGCGCCTTGGGCAGCGCGCCGCGCTCGAAGTCCTCGGGGATCAGCGGGCAGTTGGCGGCCTTGATGCCATGCTGCATCGCCAGGTACAGCGAGGTCGGCGTCTTGCCCGAACGGCTCACGCCGACCAGCACCACGTCGGCGATGTCCAGGTTCTTGGCCGACTGGCCGTCGTCGTGGGCGAGCGAGAAGTTGATCGCCTCGATGCGGTCGGTGTACTCCTGGCTCTTGGCCGCGTCGGTGAAGCGGCCGATGCGGTGGTTGCTCTTGATGCCGAACTCGGCCTCGAGCGGCTCGACGAAGGTGCGGAACATGTCGAGGATCATCCCGTTGGCCTGCGAGACGATGTCCAGCACCTCGGTGTTGACCAGCGTGATGAAGACGATCGGGCGCTTGCCTTCGCGCTCGGCGGTGGTGTTGATCTCGCGCACCACCTGGTGGGCCTTGTCGGCGGTGTCGATGAAGGGCCGGCGCACGTGGCGCGGCTTGGCGGAGAACTGCGCCAGGATCGAGTTGCCGAAGGTCTCGGCGGTGATGCCGGTGCCGTCGGAGACGAAGAAAACGGAGCGATTGGGCATGGGTGGTCCGCGCAAGGCGGGGATGGTCGAAAAGGGAGCGACCCGTACAATCTAAAGCAAATTCCCGCCACGCCATGAGCCCCATGCCCACAAGCAGAACCACAAAAGGCATGCGCGCGGCCGGCGAGCGAGCGCCCGGCGGGCGTCGCGCGGGAAGCCCGGTTTTTTCACATCACGGAGTTTTCCCATGGCCCACTTCGAAGCGACCGCCCTGGTCGTACCGTTCGAACAACTGAGAATGACCGATGTCGAGGCGGTCGGCGGCAAGAACGCCAGCCTCGGCGAGATGATCAGCCAGCTCTCGGCCACCAGCGTGCGGGTGCCCGGCGGTTTTGCGACCACCGCCCACGCCTTCCGCGAGTTCCTCGCCTTCGACGGTCTGGCCGACCGGATCAACGCCAAGCTCGCCGCGCTCGACACCGACGACGTGCGCGCGCTGGCCGAGGCCGGCGCGCAGATCCGCGGCTGGGTCGAGGCCCAGCCCTTCCCGCCGGCGCTCGAGCAATCGATCCGTGCCGAGTTCGCCCAGCTGACCGCCGGCAACCCCGAGGCCTCGTTCGCGGTGCGCTCCTCGGCCACCGCCGAGGACCTGCCCGACGCCAGCTTCGCCGGCCAGCAGGAGACCTTCCTCAACGTCGTCGGCATCGAGGCGGTGCTGCACAAGATGAAGGAGGTGTTCGCCAGCCTCTACAACGACCGCGCGATC
>CAYOXW010000278.1:0-3116 GCA_964408005.1 uncultured Methylibium sp. | reverse complement strand
GAGACCTTCAGCGCCTACGCGCGCCAGTTCCTCGACCGCATGGACCGCCCGGCGGTCGACCACGTGGAGGGCGTGCCGCCGGCCATCGCGATCGACCAGACCAACCCGGTGCGCACCTCGCGCTCCACGGTCGGCACGATGACCGAGCTGAACGACCATCTGAAGCTGCTGTTCGCGCGCGCGGCCCGGCTGTTCGACCAGCAGACCGCCCAGCCGGTGCGCGAGGACGACCCGGAGTCGGTCTACCGGGACCTGCAGCAGCGCGCCGCCGCGGCCGGCGAGCCGCGGCTCGTCGTCACCTTCCCGGTCGAGCTGCCGGCGAACACCAGCGACGAGCAGATCGAGCAGTGGCTGGCCGCCAGCGGCTACACGCGCGTGCAGGCCCAGCGCGAGGTGGCCACGCCGAGCGGGCCGAGGACGCTGCTCGACGTGGTGGCCGACCGCTTCCGCCTCGCCGGCACCGAGAAGGCGCGCGTCGTCGAGGCGCTCGAGGTCGCCTTCAAGCGTGGCAGCGGCCGCGTCAACGTCTACGCGCTGCGTGAAGCGGGCGAGCCGGAGCTGTGGCGCTACAGCCAGGGCCTGCACCACCCGGACAGCGAGCGGCGCTACGCCCACCCGACGCCGGCGATGTTCAGCTTCAACTCGGCCTACGGCGCCTGCGAGACCTGCCGCGGCTTCGGGCGCGTGATCGGCGTCGACTGGGGCCTGGTGATCCCCGACCACCGCAAGACCCTGCGCGGCGGCGCGATCAAGCCGCTGCAGACGCCGGCCTGGAAGGAATGCCAGGACGACCTGCTGAACTACGCCGGCGAGGCCGGCATCCCGCGCGACACCGCCTGGTCGCAGCTCTCGGAGGCGCAGCGCGACTGGGTCATCGAGGGCACGCCGAACTGGAAGGGCAACTGGAACAAGCAGTGGTACGGCATCCGCCGCTTCTTCGAGTACCTGGAGGGCAAGGCCTACAAGATGCACATCCGCGTGCTCTTGTCCAAGTACCGCAGCTACACGCCCTGCACGGCCTGCGGCGGCGCGCGGCTCAAGCTCGAGTCGCTGCTGTGGCGCCTGGGCACGCAGGAGGGTGCCGACGCGGTGCTGCCGCCGGCGCAGCGTTTCCTGCCGGCCGGCGCGGCCTGGTCGCGCGCGCAGCTCGAGGCGCTGCCCGGCCTGTGCCTGCACGAGCTGATGCTGCTGCCGATCGCGAAGCTGCGCCGCTTCATGGACGCGCTGACGCTGCCGAGCACGCTGCTCGACGACGCGCTCGCGCTGCTGCTCGACGAGGTGCGCACGCGGCTCAAGTACCTGTGCGACGTCGGCATCGGCTACCTGACGCTGGACCGCCAGAGCCGCACGCTCAGCGGCGGCGAGGTGCAGCGCATCAACCTGACGACCGCGCTCGGCACCTCGCTGGTCAACACGCTGTTCGTGCTCGACGAGCCCTCGATCGGCCTGCACCCGCGCGACATGGACCGCATCAACCAGGCGATGCTGCGGCTGCGCGACGCCGGCAACACCCTGGTGGTGGTGGAGCACGACCCGGCGGTGATGCTGGCGGCCGACCGCGTGATCGACATGGGCCCCGGCCCGGGTAGCCAGGGCGGGCGCATCGTCTTCGACGGCACGCCCGAGGACCTGAAGCGCGCCGACACGATGACCGGCGCCTACCTCGGCGCGCGCCGTTCGATCGGGCTGGGACTCAAGCGCCTGGTGACCGACAGCACGCCGCGCCTGATCGTCGAGGGTGCGCGCGAGCACAACCTGCGCGACATCACCGTCGAGTTCCCGCTGCAGCGGCTGGTCTGCGTGACCGGCGTGTCCGGCTCGGGCAAGAGCACGCTGATGCAGGACCTGCTGTTCCCGGCGCTGGCCCGCCACTTCGGCAAGGCCACCGAGACGCCCGGCGCGCACGAGCGCCTGCTCGGCGCCGACTGGTTGAGCGACGCGGTCTTCGTCGACCAGAGTCCGATCGGCAAGACCGCGCGCTCCAACCCGGCGAGCTATGTCGGTGCCTTCGACACGCTGCGCGCGATCTTCGCCGACGCACCGCTCGCGAAGCAGCGCGGCTACGGCGCCGGCATGTTCAGCTTCAACGCCGGCGACGGCCGCTGCCCGACCTGCGGCGGCTCGGGCTTCGAGCATGTCGAGATGCAGTTCCTCAGCGACGTGTACCTGCGCTGCCCCGACTGCGACGGCAAGCGCTTTCGCGCCGAGCTGCTCGAGGTCAAGGTCGAGCGCGGTGGCAAGTCGCTCGACGTCAACGACGTGCTCGAGCTGACGATCGCCGACGCGGTGCGCCTGTTCGCCGAGGACCGCGAGGTCGTGCGCGCGCTGCAGCCGCTGGCCGACGTCGGCCTGGACTACGTCAAGCTCGGCCAGCCGGTGCCCACGCTCAGCGGCGGCGAGGCGCAGCGCCTCAAGCTCGCCGGCTTCCTGGCCGAGGCGGCCAAGAGCGGCACGGCCTCGCGCCAGGCCGTCGCGAAGAAGGGCACGCTGTTCCTGTTCGACGAGCCGACCACCGGCCTGCACTTCGACGACATCGCCAAGCTGATGCGGGCCTTCCGCAAGCTGCTGGAGGCCGGGCATTCGCTGATCGTGATCGAGCACAACCTCGACGTGATCCGCGCGTCTGACTGGTTGGTCGACCTCGGCCCCGAGGGCGGCGAGGGCGGCGGCGAGCTGGTGTGCGAGGGCACCCCGGACGAGGTGAAGGCGCACCCGACCTCGCACACCGGCGCGGCGCTGCGCGACTACGAGCGCTCGCTCGGCGAGGGCGGCCACGCGGTCGAGGAGGGCGCGCCGCTGCAGTCGGTCGTGCGGGCGCGGCGCGAGCGCGCCCCGCAGCTCGAGGCGATCCAGATCGTCAATGCCCACGAGCACAACCTCAAGGGCCTGTCGGTCGACATCCCGCGCGGCAAGTTCAGCGTTGTGACCGGCGTGTCCGGGTCCGGCAAGAGCACGCTGGCCTTCGACATCCTGTTCAACGAGGGCCAGCGCCGCTACCTGGAGAGCCTGAACGCCTACGCGCGCAGCATCGTGCAGCCGGCCGGGCGGCCCGAGGTCGACGCGGTCTACGGCATCCCGCCGACGGTCGCGATCGAGCAGCGCCTCTCGCGCGGCGG
>CAYOXW010000277.1:0-3124 GCA_964408005.1 uncultured Methylibium sp. | reverse complement strand
CGCCATCGAGGCCGACTCCAAGAAGTGGGGCACCCAGGGCGACGACATCGACTTCGCGCTACTGGTCGACGGCCTGGCCGCCGAGCGCGAGCAGGGCATCACGATCGACGTCGCCTACCGCTTCTTCTCGACCGACCGGCGCAAGTTCATCGTCGCCGACACGCCGGGCCACGAGCAGTACACCCGCAACATGGTCACCGGCGCCTCGACCGCCGACGTCGCCATCATCCTGATCGACGCGCGCCGCGGCGTGCTGACGCAGACGCGCCGCCACAGCTTCCTGGTCTCGCTGCTCGGCATCCGCCACGTGGTCCTCGCGATCAACAAGATGGACCTGATGGGCCATGCCCAGAAGACCTTCGACGCGATCGTCGACGAGTACCGCACCTTCGCCAAGCAGATCGGCCTGCAGGACATCACACCGATCCCGATGTCGGCGCTGCGCGGCGACAACGTCGTCGACCGCAGCGACCGCATGCCCTGGTACCACGGCCCGACGCTGATGGGCTACCTGGAGACGGTCGAGATCGACGAGACGCGACTGCAGTCCGGCCCCTTCCGCCTGCCGGTGCAGTGGGTCAACCGCCCCGACCTCGACTTCCGCGGCTTCGCCGGGCAGATCGCCAGCGGCGTCGTGCGCCCCGGCGACCGCATCCGCGCGCTGCCCTCGGGCAAGGAGAGCACGGTCGCGCGCATCGTCGCGCATGGCGGCGACCTGCCGCTGGCGGTGGCCGGGCAGTCGGTGACGCTGACGCTGGCCGACGAGATCGACATCTCGCGCGGCGACGTGATCGCGAGCGCCGCGGTGCCGGCCGGCGTGGCCGACCAGTTCGAGGCCACGCTGGTGTGGATGCACGAGGAGCCGCTGCTCCCCGGCCGGCCCTACCTGCTGAAGATCGGCGCCACCACGGTGCCGGCCACGGTCACCGAGATCAAGCACCAGGTCAACGTCAACACGATGGAGCGCCTGGCCGCCAAGCGGCTGGAGCTCAACGCGATCGGCGAATGCAACCTGAAGGTCGACCGGTCGATCGCCTTCGATCCCTACCAGGACAACCGCGACACCGGCGGCTTCATCCTGATCGACCGGCTGACCAACAACACGGTCGGCGCCGGCATGCTGCGCTTCGCGCTGCGCCGCGCGCACAACATCCACCTGCAGCACTGCGACGTCGACAAGGCGGCACGCGCGGCGGCCAAGCACCAGAAGCCCTGCGTGCTGTGGTTCACCGGGCTGTCGGGCGCCGGCAAGTCGACGGTGTCGAATCTGGTCGAGAAGCAGCTGCACGCGCTCGGCCACCACACCTACCTGCTCGACGGCGACAACGTGCGCCACGGCCTGAACAAGGACCTCGGCTTCACCGACGAGGACCGCGTCGAGAACATCCGCCGCGTCGCCGAGGTGTCCAAGCTGATGGTCGACGCCGGCCTGATCGTGCTGACCGCCTTCATCTCTCCCTTCCGCGCCGAGCGCCAGATGGCGCGCGCGATGTTCGGCGAGGGCGAGTTCGTCGAGATCTTCGTCGACACGCCGCTCGACGTCGCCGAGCAGCGCGACCCGAAGGGTCTGTACAAGAAGGCGCGCCGCGGCGAGCTGAAGAACTTCACCGGCATCGACTCGCCCTACGAGGCGCCGCTCGTGCCGGAGCTGCGGCTGCAATGCAGCATCGAATCGCCGGAAGCGGCAGCACAGCAGGTGATCGAGACCTTGCGTCAGCGCGGGGTGCTGGACAGCTGATGGGGGGCGCGCCGCTGCGCATCGCGCTGCTCGGCTGCAACCGCAACGCGGCGCTGGTGCGGCGCAACCCCTCCTTCACCTACCGCTGCGAGAACCTGGCCGAGGCGCTGCGGCGCGCCGGCCACGAGGTCTGGCTCGGCCATGTGAGCCGCCTGCCGTGGTGGCGGCGCTTCGACGTCGTGCAGTTCCACCGCCCGCTCGACGGCCCCCGGCTCGCCGCGCTCGCGGCGCTGCTGCGCGCGCGCGGCACGCTGCTGCAGGCCGACTTCGACGACCTGGTGTTCGACCCGGCGCTGGCCGAGGCCAGCCCGGCCGTGCTCAACGGGCTGCGCCCGCTCGCGGCGCTGCGCGCCGAGTTCACCCGCCACGCGGCGGCGCTGCGGCGCATCGGCCGCGCGACGGTGTCCACCGCGCCGCTGGCCGAGGCCGCGGCAGGCGCGCTCGCGGCCGCAGCGCGCCTCGTGCCGAACGCGATCCCCGGCCGCTGGCGCGCGCTGCCGCTGCCGCCTCCGGCCGGACGGCCGCTGATGACCTACCTGCCCGGCACGCGCAGCCACGACCGCGACTTCGCGCTCGTCGCACCGGCACTCGAGCGCGTGCTCGCGCGCCATCCCGAGGCCCGGCTGCAGGTCACCGGCCCGCTGCACTTCACGCTGCGCGCGCGCGAGGGCCAGGTGGCGCACGAGGAGAAGCTGCCCTTCGAGCGCTACCACGAGGCGGTGCAGCGCGGCCGCGTCAACCTCGCACCGCTCGAGGCCTCGCCGTTCACGCGCTGCAAGTCGGCGCTGAAGGTCATCGAGGCCGGCTGCTGGGGCATCCCGACGGTGCTCTCGCCGCTGCCCGATGCCGAGCGCTTCGTCGGCAGCGGCGCGGTGTTCGCCGCGGACGCCGCGGCCTGGGAGGCGGCGCTGGAGCGGCTGCTGTTCGACGACGCGGCCCATGCCGCCGCGACCGCCGGGCTGGCCGCCCGGATGCGCGCGCTCGCCGACATCGACGCCATCGCCGCCGACTGGGTCGCCGCGGTGCGCGAGGCGCGCGATGGCCGCTGAGCGCGGCGCCGCCCTCGCCGGCCGCTGGGCCGGCCTGCGCGCCCGCTGGCGCCGCGACCACGGACGCTACGACCGCGCGGCGCTGATCGGCTACTGGGTGGCCTGGCGCGCCAGCGGCAGCGCCACCGCGCTGCTGCGCCTGGCCGCCTTCCGCCGCGACCTCGGCCGGCCGCTGCCGCGGCGCTGGGTCGCGCCGCTGCAGGCCGCCGGGCCGACGCTGGCGCTGAACGGCCAGCGCTTGGCGCTCGGCCTGCTCGCCGAGGCAGCACCGGCCGCCCTGGCCGCCATGCCGCCGCTGGCACTGGCCGACGCGGCGGCGTGCATCCCGGCGCTGGCC
>CAYOXW010000276.1:0-3149 GCA_964408005.1 uncultured Methylibium sp. | reverse complement strand
CTCGCCGGTGAAGGCGATCTTGGCGATGCGCGGGCTCGAGGCCAGCGGCTTGCCGCACTCCAGGCCGAAGCCGTTGACGACGTTGATCACGCCCTTGGGCAGCAGGTCGGCGATCAGCTCGAGCAGCACGAGGATCGACGCCGGCGTCTGCTCGGCAGGCTTCAAGACCACGCAGTTGCCGGCGGCCAGCGCCGGCGCGAGCTTCCACACCGCCATCAGGATCGGGAAGTTCCAGGGAATGATCTGACCGACCACGCCCAGCGGCTCCTTGAAGTGGTAGGCGTAGGTCTCGTGGTCGATCTCGGCGATCGAGCCCTCCTCGGCGCGGATGCAGCCGGCGAAGTAGCGGAAGTGGTCGATCGCGAGCGGGATGTCGGCGTGCGTCGTCTCGCGGATCGGCTTGCCGTTGTCCAGCGTCTCGGCCAGCGCGATGGTCGCGAGGTTCGCCTCGATGCGGTCGGCGATCTTGTTGAGGAGGTTGGCGCGCTGCGCCGGCGCGGTCTTGCCCCAGGCGGTCTTGGCGGCGTGGGCGGCGTCGAGCGCGGCGTTGACGTCCTTGTCGTTGGAGCGCGGGATCTCGCAGATCGGCCGACCGGTCACCGGCGTGCTGTTGACGAAGTACTGGCCGTCGATCGGCGGCACCCACTCGCCGCCGATGAAGTTGGCGTAGCGGGCCTTGAAGGGGTTGTCGACCTCGATGTCGTTGATGCGCAGCTTGTTGCTCATGGCAGGTCCTTCCAGCAGACGGGGCGGTGACGAGCGCACGCCGGTGGCGTGTCGTGCCCGGCAGTGTCGGCAGCGCCTGCGCGGCCCGCACGACGGAGCAAGCCCCTATGAACAAGCGTGCAAGGTCACAGCCCGGGAGCAGCGGGCAGGCCCGGCGGCACAGGCCGTTGCGCCGAGCGTCGTGAAACGGCGCGCTTCGCGGTGCTCCCACCTGTGTCCAAGGCGCGGATCGGAGCACCGGGGACGCGCCGCGTGGTGCCGGGCGCCCGCGGCTCGAGCGCGTGTCGTCGTGCTCAGCGCGCCGCGGCCGCGCGGCGCCGCGGCGCGCCGACGATCTCGTCCCACCAGGGCAGGGCCTCGGTGAGGCGCAGCACGCGGCCGGGCTGGTCGGCCGCGTAGCCGGGCATCGCGGCGAGCTGCGTCGCCCAGGCGGGGCCGGCCAACAAGGCCTGCAGGGCCCGCACCGCCGGGTGCTCGAGCGCGGGCTTGAGGCAGACGAAGGCGTAGCGCTCCTGGGCCAGCGGCACGAAGCCCAGCCCGAAGGCCGCGGCGGCCACCGCGAGGTGCGAGTCCTCCATGCCGCTCGCCAGCGCGAGCGTCGCCGGGTCCACGCCGGCGCCCCGCAGCAGCGCGTCGGTCAGCAGCCAGGTGCCCGAGCCGGGCTGGCGCGCGACGAAGCGCAGCCCGGGACGTGCGAGATCGGCCACGCCCTGCAGCGCCAGCGGGTTGCCGGCGCGCACGATCAGACCCTGCGAGCGCCGCGCGAAGCCGATCAGCTTGTGCACGCCGGGCTGCAGCAGCGGCTTGAGCTGGCGCGCGTAGTCGGATCCGGCCGGGGCGGCGATCGGGGCGTGGAAGCCCGCCCCCGGTGCGGCGCGATATGTTCCCGGTCTCATAGGGCGGCACCGCGCGCCGGCCCGCGGGCGGGCACACTCGGCGCGTTGCCCCGCCCGCCGCCTGCCCATGCGCTCCGACCCGCCGCCGTTTCGCCGCAACCGCGCGCTGCAGGCGATGCTGCTGTGGCTGGCCGGCCTGTGGCTCGTGACGGCCATCGAGCCGCGCTACCCGCGCGACTGGCTGCTCGAGAACCTGCTGGTGTTCTTCTATGCCGCGCTGCTGGGGGCCACCTACCGGCGCTTCGCGTTCTCGAACCGCTCCTACGCGCTGTTCACGGTCTTCCTGTCGCTGCACCTGGTCGGCGCGCACTACACCTATGCGGAGGTGCCGCTGGGCTTCTGGCTGCAAGAGGCGCTCGGTCTGGGCCGCAACCCCTACGACCGCCTGGTGCACTTCGCCTTCGGGCTGCTGATCGCCGAGCCTTTCCGCGAGATCCTGGCGCGCGCCGCCGGGCTGCGGCCGGGCTGGGCCGCGCGGATGGCGGTGATGACGGTGCTGGGCTTCAGCGCCTTCTACGAGGGCCTGGAGGCGGTCACGGCGATGCTGGTCAGCCCCGAGCTCGGCGCCGCCTACCTCGGCACCCAGGGCGACGAGTGGGATGCGCAGAGGGACAGCTTCGCCGCGCTGTTCGGCGCCCTGCTCGCGATGGCGCTGCGGGCCGGGGCCGCGCGCGGGTATCGTGCGCGCAACTGACTTGCCCTCGACCATGAAGATCCGCTTCCTCGGCGCGGCCGACACCGTCACCGGCTCCAGGCACCTCGTCGATGCGGGCGGCGCCCGCGTGCTGCTCGACTGCGGCCTGTTCCAGGGCTACAAGACGCTGCGCGAACGCAACTGGGCGCCGCTGGCGGTGCCGCCGGCCTCGATCGACGCGGTGCTGCTGAGCCACGCCCACCTCGACCACGCCGGCTGGCTGCCGGTGCTCGTCAAGCAGGGCTTCAAGGGGCCCGTCTATGCCTCGCCGGCCACGCGCGACCTCGCCGAGGTCCTGCTGCTCGACAGCGCCCACCTGCAGGAGGAGGACGCGCGGCGTGCCAACCGCGGCGGCTGGACGCGCCATGCGCCGGCGCTGCCGCTGTACGGCGTGGCCGACGCGAAGCGCGCGATCGCGCGCATCACGCCGGTGGCGGCCGGGCGCGGGCTGCGCCTCGGCGAGCTGATGGTCGAGTTCGCGCCGGCCGGGCACCTGCTCGGGGCGATGTCGCTCGGGCTCCACCACCAGGGCCGCTCGCTGGTGTTCTCCGGCGACCTCGGCCGCCATGACGACCTGCTGATGCCGCCGCCGGCGCAGCGCCCGCGCGCCGACGTGCTGCTGATCGAGTCGACCTACGGCAACCGATCGCACCCCCGCGAGGACGTGCAGGCGCGGCTCGGCGCGATCGTGCGCGCGACCATCAAGCGCGGTGGCACGGTGCTGCTGCCCTCCTTCGCGGTCGGCCGCGCCCAGGCGCTGCTGCTGGTGCTGCAGCGCCTGAAGGCGGCCGGCGAGATCCCGGCCGACCTGCCGCTGTTCCTCGACAGCCCGA
>CAYOXW010000275.1:0-3163 GCA_964408005.1 uncultured Methylibium sp. | reverse complement strand
ATCCCGCTGACCGTCGGCGGCGGCGTGCGCACGGTCGACGACGTGCGCCGCCTGCTCAACGCCGGGGCCGACAAGGTCAGCTTCAACTCGGCGGCGGTCGCGAACCCGCAGGTGATCCGCGACGCGTCCGACAAGTACGGCTCGCAATGCATCGTCGTGGCCATCGACGCGAAGGCCAAGGCCGACGGCAGCGGCTGGGAGGTCTACACGCACGGCGGGCGCAAGAACACCGGGCTGGACGCCGTGGCCTGGGCGCGCCAGATGGCCGAGTTCGGCGCCGGCGAGATCCTGCTGACCAGCATGGACCGCGACGGCACCAAGATCGGCTTCAACCTGCCGCTGACCCGCGCGGTCAGCGACGCGGTGCCGGTGCCGGTGATCGCCTCGGGCGGCGTCGGCGCGCTCGAGCACCTGGCCGAGGGCATCCAGATCGGCGGCGCCGACGCGGTGCTGGCGGCCAGCATCTTCCACTACGGGACCTTCACCGTCGGCGAGGCCAAGGCCCTGCTGGCCGCGCACGGCATTCCCGTGCGGCTGTGACCGCTAAACTGCCGGCATGAGCTGGCTCGACGACATCCGCTGGGACCGCGACGGCCTGCTGCCGGTGATCGCGCAGGAGGCCTCGAGCGGCGACGTGCTCATGGTGGCCTGGATGAACCGCGAGGCCCTGCAGCGCACCGCCGAGCTGGGTGAGGCGGTCTACTGGAGCCGTTCGCGCGGGCGCCTGTGGCACAAGGGCGAGGAAAGCGGCCACATCCAGAAGGTGCGCGAGATGCGCCTGGACTGCGACCAGGACGTGCTGCTGCTCAAGGTCGACCAGCTCGGCCATGACCCCACCATCGCCTGCCACACCGGCCGCCACAGCTGCTTCTACCGGCGCTGGGAGGACGGCGCCTGGCGTGCCGTCGAGCCGGTGCTCGAGGACCCGGAGCGCATCTACAAATGAGTGGCAACGACACCCTGGCGCGACTGGCGGCCGTGATCGAGGCGCGCCGCGCCGGCGACCCCGACAAGAGCTATGTCGCGCGGCTGTTCCACAAGGGCACCGACGCGATCCTGAAGAAGGTCGGCGAGGAAGCCACCGAGCTCGTGATGGCCGCCAAGGACGGCGATCGCCAGAAGATCGTCTACGAGGCGGCCGACCTGTGGTTCCACTCGATGATCGCGCTGGCCCAGTTCGGCCTGACGCCCGCCGAGGTGCTGGCCGAACTCGAGCGGCGCGAGGGGCTGTCCGGGCTCGAGGAGTTCGCGGCCCGCAAGGCGCAGCAGCGCGAGGCCCAGCCGTGAGCACCGTGGTCGACCCCGGCGAGCGCGAGCGTTCGCTGCGGACGGTCGGCACCGTCAGCTACCTGCTGCACCTGATCGTCGCGGTCGGCGCGGTGATCCCGAGCTTCCAGCCCGGCATCGCGCTGCTGATCGTCGCCTTCGTCCTCGACCTGGTGAAGAAGGACGAGGCCGCCGGCACCTGGCAGGCCTCGCACTTCGCCTGGCGCATCCGCAGCGTGCTGTGGGCCGGTGCGCTCTACCTCGTGACGATCCCGCTGTGGCTGCTGTTCCTGCTGCCGGGCTGGATCGCCTGGATCGCGATCTCGGTCTGGTTCCTCTACCGCGTCGTGCGGGGCTGGCTGAACCTCAACGCCAGCCAGCCGATGCCGACCTGAACGCCGCACGCCATGAGCTCCCACGACCCGAACTGCATCTTCTGCAAGATCGTCGCCGGCCAGATCCCGTCGAAGAAGGCCTACGAGGACGAGCAGCTGCTCGTCTTCCACGACATCCATCCCTGGGCGCCGGTGCATGTGCTGATCATCCCGAAGCAGCACATTGCGACCCTGGCCGACATCGGCCCCGAACACGAGGCGCTGATGGGCAGGATGCTCAGCCTCGCGCCGCGGCTGATGCGCGAGCTCGGCGTGAGCAACGGCTTTCGCACGCTGGTCAACACCGGCCAGGACGGCGGGCAGGAGGTCTACCACCTGCACATGCACGTGATCGGCGGGCCACGCCCCTGGGCGAAGGGCTGAGGCTCCGACACCCTGGCGGTGGCGGGCCGGCCACCCCACGGCGAGACCCGGGAACGGTCGGCCGTCGCTGTCGGGGGCGCCACACGGAATTCCGGTCGGTCTCGACGGTCTGACACACGGCGTGGCCTAAACTTCCCTGTTGCGCTGGGCGCAACGTCTTCAGGAGATTTCCATGGGATCCTTCAGCATCTGGCACTGGCTCATCGTGCTGCTCATCGTCGTGCTGGTGTTCGGCACCAAGAAGCTCAAGAACATTGGCAGCGACCTTGGCGGCGCGGTCAAGGGCTTCAAGGACGGCATGCGCGATGGCAGCGCGGGCGAACCGGTGGCGCCGGCCCAGCAGGTGACCAGCAACAAGGCCGCCGACCCCAACACCGTGGACGTCGACGCCAAGCACAAGGTCTGAGCGTTCGCACGTCGGCAGCATGATCGATTTCGGCTTCGACAAGCTCGCGCTGATCGGGGCGGTGGCGTTGATCGTCATCGGCCCGGAGCGCCTGCCCCGCGTGGCCCGCACCGTCGGGCACCTGATGGGCAAGGCGCAGCGCTATGTCGCCGACGTGAAGGCCGAGGTCAATCGCTCGATCGAGCTCGACGAGCTCAAGAAGATGAAGACGCAGTTCGAGGACGCGGCGCGCGACGTCGAGAGCAGTGTCGCCAGCGAGGCGCGCCAGGCCAGCAGCGAGATGAACGACGCCTGGAGTCAGATCACCGGCAGTGCGCGGCGTGACGATGCCGACGACGCGGCGCTCGCCGACGAGAGCTGGGATGGCGGCAGCACGCTGGCCGAGCCGCCGCTGGGTTACAAGCATCCGCGCAAGAACTGGCGCCTCAAGCGCGGTGCCGTGCCGCAGTGGTACCGCGCCCGCCACGGCATCCGCGCGAAGGCCCAGTCCGGCGCGGCACGGGTCGCCCGCTTCCGTCCGCCGCGGCCGGCGCGCTCGCCGTGAGCGGCCCTGGCGAGCGCGACGAGCTCGAAGGCACCGAGCAGCCCTTCGTCGCCCATCTGATCGAGCTGCGCGATCGGCTGATCCGCGCGCTGCTGGCCATCATCGTCGGTTTCGGCCTGCTGGCGCTGTGGCCAGGCCCGTCGGCACTGTACGACCTGCTGGCCGCGCCGCTGGTCGCCCACCTGCCGG
>CAYOXW010000274.1:0-3177 GCA_964408005.1 uncultured Methylibium sp. | reverse complement strand
GGAAGTCGCGCAGCAGCTCGTTGAGGCGCTTGGTCTCGGGCACGAACACCGCCGGACGCAGCAGCGCGCGCAGGTTCAGCTCGGGCGCCCGCTGCAGCTTCAGCAGGTCCTTGGCCATCAGGATGCCGATGATGTTGTCGCGGTCCCCGTCGTAGGCCGGGAAGCGCGAATGGCCGGTGTCGATGACGAGCTCGAGCAGCTCGTCGTAGGGCGCCTCGATGTCCAGCAGGTCCATGCGCGGCGCGGCCACCATCACGTCGCCGGCGGTCATGTCCGCCATGCGGATCACGCCCTCGAGCATCGCGCGCGACTCGGGCTCGATCAGCTCGCGGGTCTCGGCTTCGGCCAGGGTCTCGATCAGCTCGTCGGTCGAGTCGGGGCCGGGCGAGAGGAACTCGACAATGCGCTCGAACAGCGTGCGCCGGTCGGCCGCCGACGGCGCTCGGTCGCCCGCGCGAGTCGGCCGGGCTGGATGGGGATCGGACACGGGGCCGCGGCCGGAAGTGGAGAAGCGGCCAAGAATACCGCAGTGCCGTGACCGGGCCGGCCGCGGCGGCGCGGCGCTTGCTTGACAGTCCCCGGGGCTTGATCGACAGTCGTCCACCCCCATCTACGCTCACCCTGCATTCGCGCGATACGACGCCATGGCCCTGATTCCTGTCACCATCCTCACCGGCTTCCTCGGCTCCGGGAAGACCACCCTGCTCAAGCGCGTGCTGTCCGAGACCCACGGCCAGAAGATCGCCGTGATCGAGAACGAATTCGGTGAGGAAAACATCGACAACGAGATCCTCGTCACCGACGCCAAGGAGCAGATCGTGCAGATGAGCAACGGCTGCATCTGCTGCACGATCCGCGAGGATCTGCGCGCGACGCTGTCGGATCTCGCCACGAAGAAGCGCAAGGGCGAACTCGACTTCGAGCGCATCGTGATCGAGACCACCGGTCTGGCCGATCCGGGCCCGGTCGCCCAGACCTTCTTCATGGACGACGAGATCGCCGAGAGCTACCTGCTCGACTCCATCCTGACGCTGGTGGACGCCAAGCATGGCGACGGCCAGCTCGACACCCGCCAGGAGGCGCGCCGCCAGGTCGGCTTCGCCGACCGCATCTTCCTGAGCAAGACCGACCTGGTCGCGAAGGCGCAGACCGAGGCGCTGATCCACCGCATCAAGCACATGAACCCGCGCGCGCCGCTGCAGGCGGTGAACTTCGGCGAGGTGCCGATCGCCGAGGTGTTCGACCTGCGCGGCTTCAACCTGAATGCCAAGCTGGACATCGACCCGGACTTCCTGAAGGAGGACGACGGGCACGATCACCACCATCATCACGACCACGACCACGAGCACGGCGAGCACTGCAACCACCCGCACCACCATGCCCACGACGACGACGTGAAGAGCTTCGTCTACCGCGCCGATCGCCCGTTCAGCGCGGCGCGGCTCGAGGACTTCCTCGGCAGCGTGGTCAACGTCTACGGGCCGAAGCTGCTGCGCTATAAGGGCGTGCTGAACATGCAGGGCGTCGAGCGCAAGGTGATCTTCCAGGGCGTGCACCAGCTGATGGGCAGCGACCTCGGCCCGGCCTGGGGCTCGGGCGAGACGCGCGTCAGCAAGCTCGTCTTCATCGGCATCGACCTGCCGCGCGAGATCCTCGAGCAGGGGCTGGAGCAATGCCTCGCCTGAGTCCCGAGCCCCTGGCGGCGCCGTCGCTACAATCCGCGGCGCTCGAAGCGGCGGCCGCCAGCGACGGCAGACCGGCCGGTGCTTTATAAAGATGCCGTGACGCGAGGAGACCTCCTGTGAGCAAGACGCCGGCGAAACCTGCCGCTCCCGCCGCCAAGAAGGTGAGTGCCAAGGCCGCTGCGGCGCCGTCGGCGCCGCCCTCCTCGAAATCCGCCGCAGCCAAACCCGCTGCCCCGGCAGCCCCGAAGACCCCCCCTAAAGCGACCGCAGCTCCCGTGACCAAGTCGGCCCCCCCCGCTTCGCCCACCAAGGCCGCCGCCAAGGCCGCGGCAGCCCAGGCCTCCGCCGCCGCCCAGCAGGGTGCGACCAGCGTGCCGCTGCCGCCGCCGAGCCGCCCGCCCGCGAGCAACGTCATCGACCTCCCGCGTCCGGTGCGCAAGATCGACCCCAAGCTCGCCAACGCCTGGAAGACCAAGGCCGGGCGCGAGCTCAGCGAGGACGAACTGCTCGCGATGCCCGACAGCGAGTACATGAACGACAAGCAGCTCGAGTTCTTCAGGACCCGGCTGATGCAGCAGCGCAATGACCTGCTCGAGAACGCCGGCGAGACCACCGAGCATCTGCGCGAGGACACCTCGATCGTCCCCGACCCGGCCGACCGCGCCACCATCGAGGAAGAACATGCGCTGGAGCTGCGCACGCGCGACCGCGAGCGCAAGCTGCTGAAGAAGATCTCGCAGTCGATCGCCCGCATCGAGGCCGGCGACTATGGCTACTGCGACGAGACCGGCGAGCCGATCGGCCTGGGCCGCCTGCTCGCGCGCCCGACCGCGACGCTCTCGCTGGAGGCCCAGCAGCGCCGCGAGATGAAGCAGAAGATGTTCGGCGACTGAACCGTCCCGAACCGCCGGTCCCCACGAGTCATGCCCGACGCGAAGAACGATCCCAAGGAAGGCGGCAGCAGCTTCTTCCGCAAGGTGGTGAAGTTCGTCGCCAACCCGGCGACCGATTGGGCCGAGCTCGACACCCAGCAGCTGGAGCCTGAGCACAGCGGCTACGCCAAGAGCGAGCTCAAGGCGATGATCGAGCGCAAGCGGCGCAACGACTTCGTGCGCAAGCGCGAGTTCGACATGCTGCGCAAGCTGCGCCGCGAGGGCTTCCCGGCGGACGGCTCGATCGGCCTGCAAGGCAGTGACCTCGACGACTCCGATCAGCGCATCGGCGGCGTCGAGCGCCCGGCCGACGCGGCGGTGAAGGCCAAGATCGACGAGATCGAGCAGCAGATGGAAGGGGAGTCCATCGGCCGGCGCACCCAGCCCTCGCACCCGCCCTCGTTCTACACCGCGCGCACCGTGGCCGGCGCGCTGGACGCCGGCGCCGCGATGGACCAGCCCTTCGCCGAGGCGATCCCGCCGGCCGCGCCACCGCCCCCCGCGCCGCAGCCCGCCGCCGCCAGCGCCGAGCTGCGGTCCGCCACCCGCCCCGGACTGCT
>CAYOXW010000273.1:0-3186 GCA_964408005.1 uncultured Methylibium sp. | reverse complement strand
CAAGCAGGGCATCAAGAGCTACCGCGACCTGCCGCTGCGCTACGGCGAGTTCGGCCAGTGCCACCGCAACGAGCCCACCGGCGGCCTGCACGGCATCATGCGGGTGCGCGGCTTCACGCAGGACGATGGTCATGTCTTCTGCACCGAGGCGCAGATCCTGCCGGAGTGCGGTGACTTCACGGCGCTCTTGAAGAAGGTCTACGCCGACTTCGGCTTCAGCGAGATCCTCTACAAGGTCGCGACGCGGCCGGCCGCGCGCATCGGCTCCGACGAGAGCTGGGACAAGGCCGAGGCGGCTCTGATGGAGAGCCTGCGCGCCGCCGGCTGCGCGTTCACGATCTCGCCGGGAGACGGAGCCTTCTACGGCCCGAAGATCGAGTACACGCTCAAGGACGCGCTCGGTCGTGAATGGCAGTGCGGCACGATCCAGGTCGACTTCTCGCTGCCTGAGCGGCTGGACGCCGAATACGTCGCCGAGGACGGCTCGCGCCAGCGGCCGGTGATGCTGCACCGGGCGATCCTCGGCAGCCTGGAGCGCTTCATCGGCATCCTGATCGAGCAGCATGCCGGCGCGCTGCCGGCCTGGCTGGCGCCGACCCAGGTGGCGGTGCTCAACATCACCGACGGGCAGGCGGACTATGCCGCCGAGGTCGCGAAAACGCTGCAAAAACAAGGAGTTAGAGCAGCGGTCGATTTGCGCAACGAGAAAATCACGTATAAAATCCGCGAGCATTCCATGCAGAAGCTCCCGTACATCCTGGTCGTCGGCGACAAGGAGAAGTCCGCGGGAGCGGTTGCGGTGCGCGCCCGAGGCAATCAGGACCTCGGCGTGATGCCCCTAGAAGCCTTCTCCCAGAGGATCGCTAGTGACATCACCCGGAAGGTGTGATGCGGCTTGATGTTTGCCGCTCCTCATCCGCCGCGGGGGCGCGTGTGTTGAACGTGAGGGCCTGAGCGCCCGGAAGGATCGAAACCATCGCTAATTTCTTTGATCGTCGCACCCGGAACGACGAACGCAAGCACCGACTGAACCGGGAGATCATGGCCCAGGAGGTGCGGCTCAACGGACCCGAGAACGAACCCTTGGGCATCGTGAGCATCCAGGAAGCCCTGCGCATGGCGGGCGACATGGACGTCGATCTGGTCGAGATCGCTGCGACGGCCGATCCTCCGGTCTGCCGCCTGATGGACTACGGCAAGTTCAAGTACGCGGAGCAGAAGAAGGCCGCGGAAGCCAAGGCCAAGCAGCATGTCATCGACATCAAGGAAGTGAAGTTCCGCCCCGGCACGGACGAAGGCGACTACCAGATCAAGATGCGCAACCTGCGTCGCTTCCTCGAAGAGGGCGACAAGGGCAAGGTGACCTTGCGGTTCCGGGGCCGCGAGATCACGCACCAGGACATCGGCATGCGACTGCTCGAGCGCATCCGCGACGAGCTCACCGATGTCTCGGTGGTGGAGAACATGCCCAAGCTCGAAGGCCGCCAGATGATCATGGTGCTCGGGCCGAAGCGGAAGAAGTAGACCGAAGACAGAGTTCACCCCGTGGCGCTGCGGCGCGGCGGGGCACAAGCCCCCGGTGGCTCAAAGCCCGCGAGCGGTTCGCGGCGCCTCCCGGGAGCAAATCAGCAGGAGCAGTCATGCCCAAGATGAAGACCAAGAAGAGCGCGGCCAAGCGGTTCCGCGTTCGCCCGGGTGGCACCGTCAAGCGCGGTCAGGCGTTCAAGCGCCACATCCTCACCAAGAAGAGCACGAAGAACAAGCGCCACCTGCGCGGCGCCACCAACGTGCACGAGACCAACATGGGCCACATCGCCCAGATGCTGCCGTTCGCGGGCCTCTGAGCCGCGACGCCGCCGTCTCAACATTCTTGAAGGAGTAAGACATGCCTCGCGTCAAACGTGGTGTTACCGCCCGCGCCCGTCACAAGAAAGTCCTGGCCCTCGCCAAGGGCTTCCGCGGCCGCCGCAAGAACGTCTACCGCATCGCCAAGCAGGCGGTGATGAAGGCCGGCCAGTACGCCTACCGTGACCGCCGCAACAAGAAGCGCGTGTTCCGCCGGCTCTGGATCGCCCGCATCAACGCCGCTTCGCGCAGCTTCGGCGTCACCTACAGCCGCTTCATGGCCGGCCTGAAGAAGGCCGCGATCGAGATCGATCGCAAGGTCCTGGCCGACATGGCGGTCAACGACCCGGCTGCCTTCGGCAGCATCGTCGAGAAGGTGAAGGCCCAGCTCGCTTGATCGTCTCGGGCCCTCGCGGCCCGATGCACTCAGCAAGGGCCGAGGCGCAAGCGTCGGCCCTTTGCTTTTTCCGCCACTGAGCTATCCCCCGATGGACGACCTTTCCCCCCTCGTTGCGCAGGCCGGGCAGGCTTTCGATGCGGCGCGCACGCCGGCCGAACTGGAAGACGCCAAGGCGCGCTTCCTCGGCAAGAGCGGCGAGCTGACCGCGCAGATGAAGCTGCTCGCGACGCTGCCGGTCGACGAGAAAAAGGCGCGCGGCGCCGCGATCAATGCGGCCAAGCAGCAGGTCGAGGCACTGCTCAATGCGCGGCGCCAGGCGCTCGCCGACGCCGAGCTCGAGCGCCAGCTGCACGCCGAGGCGCTCGACGTCACGCTGCCGGGGCGCCGACGCGGCTCGGGCGGGCTGCACCCGATCACGCGGGCGATGGAGCGCATCGAGGCGATCTTCGGCTCGATGGGCTTCGAGGTCGCAGACGGTCCCGAGATCGAGACCGACTGGTTCAATTTCACCGCGTTGAACACGCCGGCCGACCATCCGGCGCGCTCGATGCACGACACCTTCTACGTCGAAGGCGGTCACCTGCTGCGCACCCACACCAGCCCGATGCAGATCCGGCACGCGGTGCGGCATGTCAAGCAGCACCGCGCGGCGCTGGACGCCGGGCTGCCGATGCCCGAGATCCGCGTGATCGCGCCGGGCCGCACCTACCGCGTTGACAGCGACGCCACGCACTCGCCGATGTTCCACCAGGTCGAGGGCCTGTGGGTCGGCGAGAACATCTCGTTCAAGGACCTGAAGTCGGTCTACGTCTCGTTCATCCGCGCCTTCTTCGAGACCGAGGACCTGACGATCCGCTTCCGACCGAGCTACTTCCCCTTCACCGAGCCGAGCGCCGAGATCGACATGATGTTCGGCAGCGGGCCGCTGAAGGGCCGCTGGC
>CAYOXW010000272.1:0-3187 GCA_964408005.1 uncultured Methylibium sp. | reverse complement strand
CGACGAGATCGGCGACATGCCCTTCGATCTGCAGACGCGCCTGCTGCGCGTGCTGTCGGACGGCCAGTTCTACCGCGTCGGCGGCCACAACCCGCTGAAGAGCAATGTGCGCGTGATCGCCGCGACGCACCAGAACCTCGAGGAGCGGGTGCGCCAGGGCGCCTTCCGCGAGGACCTGTTCCACCGCCTCAACGTGATCCGGCTGCGCCTGCCGCCGCTGCGCGAGCGTCGCGAGGACATCCCGGTGCTGGCGCGCTCCTTCCTGCAAAAGAGCGCCAAGGAGCTCGGCGTCGAGGCCAAGCGGCTCAGCGAGGCGGCGCTCGCGCGTCTGGTCGCCTTCGACTTCCCGGGCAATGTGCGTCAGCTCGAGAACGTCTGCCACTGGCTGACCGTGATGGCGCCGGCGCAGGTCGTCGATGCCAAGGACCTGCCGCCTGAGCTGCTGGCGCCGCCGAGCGCGTCGCGCGTCGCGCTCGTGGCCGACGCGGGCAGCGACGCCTTGCCTGTCGCGCCCGAGCCGGCGGCGGCACCGGTGGCGATGGCCAGCGGCTTGTGGCTCGACGACCTCGAGCGCGAGGCGCGTGCGTTGCTCGACGCCGGTGTGCCCGACGTCTGGGATGCGCTGACGCGCAAATTCGAGGCGCAGCTGATCCACACCGCCCTGGACATCACGCGCGGGCGCCGTATCGAGGCTGCGCACAAGCTCGGCATCGGGCGCAACACGATCACGCGCAAGATCCAGGAACTGGGCCTCGACGACTGACTCGCCGGCCCCGACCAGCGGTCAGCCCGCGTCCAGGGTCACGATCACCGGGGCGTGGTCGCTGGGGCGTTCGTTCTTGCGCGGCAGCTTGTCGATCGCGCAGGCACGCACCGCCGGACGCAGCGCATCGCTGACCAGGATGTGGTCGATGCGCAGGCCCTGGTTTTTGCGGAACGCGAGGTTGCGGTAGTCCCACCAGCTCCAGCTCTTGAGCGGTTGCTCGAACAGGCGGAAGGCGTCGTGCAGCCCGAGGCCGAGCAGGGCCTGGAAGTGACCGCGCTCCTCGGGCGTGCAATGGATCTGGCCGGCCCAGGCGACCGGGTCGTGGACGTCGCGATCTTCGGGCGCGATGTTGTAGTCGCCCATCAGCAGCAGCTGCGGATGGAGGGCGAGCTCCTCGCGCACCCAGTCGCGCAGTGCGCTCAGCCACTGCATCTTGTAGTCGAACTTCTCGCTGCCGGGCGCCTGTCCGTTGGGGAAGTAGGCGCCGATCACGCGTAGCGCTCCGACGGTGCCGGCGATCACGCGCGCCTGCTCGTCGGCGAAGCCCGGGATGTTGCGCACGACCCCGGTCACCGGGATACGCGTCAGCAGTGCGACGCCGTTGTAGGTCTTCTGGCCGAAGGCCTGCGCCAGGTAGCCGGCCGCGCCGAGTTCGGCGTGCGGGAACTTGTCGTCGGTCAGCTTGGTTTCCTGCAGCACGATCGCGTCGACCGGGTTGGCGGCGAGCCAGTCGAGCAGCTGCGGCAGGCGCACGCTCAGCGAGTTGACGTTCCAGGTGGCCAGGCGCAGTTCGGGCACACGATCTCCAGGCCGCGGCAGCGGCAAGCGATGGGAAGAGGAGGTGCGAGGGCGGCCGCAGCCGGGCCGCGCGTGCCGATTGTGCCGGCGGCGGAGGCGCCTACCAGTCGCGCAGGCGCCGGCGCAGCTTGGTGACGATGCGCTCGTGGATCTGGCAGACGCGCGGGGCGCTCACCCCCAGCGCGACACCGACCTCGCGCAGGGGGGCGCCACGGTCGTAGATCAGCTCCATCACGAGGCGCTCATGGGCCTCGAGCGCATCGAAGGCACGGTTCAGCGCCGCATGCCGCTGACGCTGCTGGATGGCGCGCAGCGGGTCGGCCTCCTCGTCGAGCGGACCGGGGCGGTCGATCTCGTCGCGAAGGGGAGGCGCGAGATCGCTCAGCTCGCCTTCACTGTCGTCGGCGCGCAGTGCACCGATGCCGAATTCGGCCATGCAGGCGTGAAACTCGGCGAGCGACCAGCCGAGTTCGTTGGCCGCCTCCTGCGCGCGGGGCGCACGCCCGAGCCGATGCTCGAGCCGTTGCACTGCCTGACGCACGCGGCGGTGCCGCGCACGCGCATCGCGCGGCAGGGTGTCGAGCTGGCGCAGTGCATCGAGCATCGCGCCTTCGATGCGACGTGTCGCATAGGTCTCGAAGCTGGCTCCGTCCCGGGGCTCGTAGCGGCTCAGTGCATCGTCGAGGCCGATCAGGCCGGACTGCAGCAGGTCGTCCATCTCGACATGGGAAGGCAGTCGGCTGCGCAAGCGGGCAGCGACGCGTTGCACGAGCGGCTGGTGCGCCCGGAGGCGGGCACTGCGGGGGCAAGGCGATGCAGCGGTGGCGGTCATGCGAGGGCAGGGACTTCAGCGATGCGGTTACAAAATTCTGGGTGAGGGCAGGCTTGCCTGTCTGCGAAATAGGAACGGAAACCGCGCCTCGCAGCGCGCGTGGCAGTGATCAGCGGCGCCTCCGGTAGTGCACGAAGGCATAGGGCCAGGCGGCGTCGCCCTCGTGGCGTTCGCGCGCGACCTCCTCGAAGGCGGCGCGGTCCCAGCTGGGAAAGCGTGTGTCGGCGTCGAAGTCGGCGTCGATTTCGGTGAGCACCAGCTCGTCGGCACGCGGCAGCGCCTGCGCGTAGAGCTCGCCGCCGCCGATCAGGAACACGCGTTCGGCGTCGGCCAGCGTGGCGAGCGCCACATCGAGCGAGGGCGCGGCCTCGGCGCCGTCGGCGCGCCAGGCCGCATTGCGTGTGACGACCACATTGCGGCGCCCCGGCAGCGGCCGGAAGGCCTCGGGCAGCGAGTCCCAGGTCTTGCGGCCCATCACGACCGGGCAGCCCATCGTCGTGCGGCGGAAATGGGCCAGGTCCGCCTTGAGCTGCCAGGGCATCGTGCCGGCCAGGCCGATGGCGCCGTTGCGCGCCACCGCCGCGATCAGGGCAAGCTTCATACGGCGACGGGGGCCTTGATCGCCGGGTGCGGGTCGTAGCCGACGATCTCGAAGTCCTCGTAGGCGTAGTCGAAGATCGACGGCGGGCGGCGCTTGATCCGCAGCGTCGGATAGGGGCGCGGTTCGCGCTCGAGTTGCAGCGCGACCTGCTCGGCATGGTTGCTGTACAGGTGGCAGTCGCCGCCGGTCC
>CAYOXW010000271.1:0-3194 GCA_964408005.1 uncultured Methylibium sp. | reverse complement strand
CCAGCGGGTTGACCTTCTCCTCCTTGTAGATGCGCATCATCTCCTGCTGCATCTGGCGCGGGTTGTCCTTCAGGCGCTCGCGCAGCTCCATGACGCGCGGATTGATCGCCTTCATCTTCGCCATCGAGCGGTAGGCGCTGGCGTTGAGCGAGAAGAAGGCCGCCTTCAGCAGCACCACCAGCGCGACGATCGCCCAGCCCCAGTTGCCCAGCAGCTTGTGCAGCTGGTCGAGCAGCCAGAACAGCGGCTTGGCGAGGATGGTGAACCAGCCGTAGTCCTTCACCAGCTCCAGCCCCGGCGCCAGCGCGGCGATCTTGTTCTCCTCCTGCGGGCCGACGTAGAGCACGCTGTCGAAGGTCTTGCTCGCGCCGGGCGCGATCTCGCCGAGCGGGAAGATCTGGCCGACCGCGTAGAGGTTGGTGTCGACCTTGCGCGTGTAGAACTCGCGCGCCGCCTGGTCGTTGTGCAACCAGGCCGAGAAGAAGTAGTGCTGGACCATCGCGACCCAGCCGTTGTCGGCGCTCTTGTCGTGCTCGGCCTTGCCCTTCTCGATGTCCTTGAAGTCGATCTTCTTGAACTTGTGCGCCTCGGTGTAGACCACCGGGCCGGTGAAGGTGAAGTAGAAGCTCGATTCGCCGGGCGGCGGGTTGCCGTCGCGCACCAGCTGCGCGTACAGCTGCGGCGCCAGCGGCGCCGCGCCGGTGTTGACGACCTCGTGGCGCACCTTGACCGCGTAGCTGCCGCGCTCGAACACCAGCGTCTTGCGCAGCTTCACGCCGCCTTGCTCGGGCGACTCGAACACCGCCTGCACCGCGCCCGCGCCCTCGGCGAGCGCCGTCGGCCCGGCCACGAGCTGCATCGGCGTCAGGTGGTTGGGCAGCTCGGCCGCGCCGATCAGGCCGGTCTGCGCCAGGTAGACGCGCTGCGGCGAACGGTCGAACACCACCGCCTTGCGCGTCGCATCGTTCTGGTCGGTGTGCCGCAGCAGCTCGGCGCGCACCACGTCGCCGCCGCGGGCGTCGAGCGTGACACGCAGCACGTCGGTCTCAAGCGTGACCGTGGCCGTGGTCGCAGGGGCCGCGACCGCAGGCGCGGGTGATGGCGCCGCCGGTGCAGCGGGCAACGCGCCCGACGTGGCCGGCAGTGCGCTCGAGGCCGGCAGCGCCGCCGGCTTGGCGCCGAACATCGAAGGCTGGCCGTTGTGCTTGTTCCAGCCGTCCCACAGCAGGACGAGCGACATCGTGAACACCACCCACAGCAGGGTACGGCGCATTTCGGTCATGGCGAGTTCTCGGAAGGTGCGCGCGAAATCGGCGCGGTGTAGCGGGTGAACCAGGCCGGTGGCTGTGGCGGCACCGGGTCATGGCCGCCGGCGCAGCCCGGGTGGCAGCGCAGCAGGCGGCGGGTCGTCAGCCAGCCGCCGCCGAGCGCGCCATGGCGCTCGAGCGCCTCCAGCGCATAGACCGAGCAGCTCGGCGTGAAACGGCAGGCGCTGCCCAGCCAGGGGCTGAGCAGCAATCGGTAGCCCTGGACCAGGGTGCGCAGGGCCCGCGCGGCAAGCGAAGGGCGGCGGCTCATCGGCGCACCGCCTGGAACAGCAGCGCGTCGATCTCGGCGCGCACGGCCTGCCGCAGCGCGGTCGAGGCCGCACTCGGATAGGTCGACGGATCGAAGGGCGTGCGCAGCCGCAGCAGCCACTCGCCGGCGGCCAGCCGGGACCGGTGGCGCTCGAAGCCGGCACGGCCCTGGCGGCGGATCAGATTGCGGGTGACCGCGCGACGCGCGTGGCGCTTGGGCAGCACCTGGCCGAAATGCCAGGACCCATCCACACGGTCACCGGCGGGCGATCCGGCACCTGTTGACAACTCGGCCGCCAAGGGGTCGGCCGGCGCGCTCAGGTGGTGCAGCACGAAATGTTCGGTGCGGGCACAGGGCCGCGTCGCCAGAGCGCGGCGGAAGTCGCTGGGCGGCGCCATGCGGCCCCCGGCCATACGGCGCTCGCCGCCGTGCCGCCCGGTTGACGGGTTAGACCGACAGGCGCTTGCGGCCCTTGGCGCGGCGCGCGTTCAGCACGGCGCGGCCGCCGCGCGTCTTCATGCGCGTCAGGAAGCCGTGGGTGCGGGCACGGCGGGTCTTGGAGGGCTGGTAGGTGCGTTTCATGATGGTTCCTCGGGATGCCCGCGGCGCAGACGCCTCTGCCACGGGATGAGCGGCTTCGGGCGCTGGGGACTGCGTGCCCACCGGTGCCGCTGGACTGCCAGCACCCGGTTTGCCCGCCCCGCAAGGAGCGTCCGCCCGACGGAAAGCCTGCGATGATAACAAAGCCCGTGACCCGTTCCGTGGCGGCACGAGCGCCCGCACCATGCCGTCGCGCCGACGCAAGTCGTGGCAGACTGTGGATAACCCCCTGAGGAGACCCCGCGTGCCGGTTGATCCCGGTCGCTGGAAATGGATTTATCCACAACGAGATGAGTGAAGACATGTGGTCGCGCGGCTGTGAACGCCTCGCCGCCGTCCTGCCCGAGCAGCAGTTCAACACCTGGATCCGCCCGCTGTCGGCCGCCGAGTTCACCGAGCGTGGCGACACGACGGTGGCGACGCTGCGCGTGCCCAATCGCTTCATGCTCGACTGGATCCGCGCGCAGTACGCGACGCGCATCGAGTCGGTGCTCAGCGAGGTCAGCGGCAAGCCCGTGCTCCTCGAGTTGCAACTCGCCGCGCGGCCCGGCCCGGCGCTGCGCCCGGCGCCCGTGCCGGCCGGTGCCGGCAACGCCGACGCCGCGCCTGTGCGACCGGCGCCGCTGACGCTCGTGCCCCCGGTGCCGGCGCCGCCCCCCTCGCGCCACCGCCTCAACACCCAGCTGACCTTCGACACTTTGGTGCCCGGACGCGCCAACCAGATGGCGCGCACCGCCGCGCTGCACGTCGCCGGCGCGCCAGGCCACATGTACAACCCGCTGTTCATCTACGGCGGCGTCGGCCTGGGCAAGACCCACCTGATCCACGCGGTCGGCAACGCGCTGCTGAAGGACCGTCCCGACGCGCGCGTGCTCTACCTTCACGCCGAGCAGTTCATCACCGACGTGGTGAAGAACTACCAGCGCAAGACCTTCGACGAGCTCAAGGCCAAGTACCACTCGCTGGACCTGCTGCTGATCGACGACGTGCAGTTCTTCGCCGGCAAGGAGCGCACC